>NZ_VCCF02000001.1:689656-996813 GCF_005938045.2 Pseudomonas sp. KBS0710
GGCTTCGTATGGGGTGTTGGTAACCTGGGTCATCTAAAGGTGCATCCTGTGGCTAATCGGTAATTTAATAGGCTGATTTTAAAGGAAAAAACTATTCGCAGCGCGCTGGCCTGCGTAACGTCAGGGCGTGGTCGAGCCACTTCAGCACATCCGCTGTCACTTCATCGCGGTTGGTTTCGTTGAACACTTCATGGCGCGCCTGCGGGTAGAGAGTCAATTGCAGGTTCTGGCAGCCGGCCTCACGCAGGGCATGGGCCAGGCTTTTGAGACGTTTGCCTTCACTCACCGGATCACATTCGCCGCCCATTACCATGATCGGCAGGCCCGGATCGATCTGTGCGAGGTTGGACGCTTTGCTGATCTGCTGCAAGCCACCCAGTAAGTCGATCCACAACTGGTTGGTGCAGCGAAAGCCGCACAGCGGGTCATTGATGTACTTGTCCACCTCCAGCGGGTCGCGGCTGAGCCAATCAAACGCGGTGCGGTTGGGCTTGAACGCCTTGTTGAATGAGCCGAACGACAGAAAGTCGATCAATGCACTGCGCCCGCGCAGGCCTTGGCGCGCGCGCTCCAGGCGGGCAATGACGCCGGCGGCGCGGTACAGCGCCACCGGCTGGAAATTCGAACCGCTGAGAATCGCCCCATTCAGGCTCGCGCTATGGTGCAGCAGGTACGCCTGGGCGATATAGCTGCCCATGCTGTGGCCCAGCAAGATGATCGGCAGGCCCGAATGCTGCTGGCCGATGTGCTGGTTGAGGCTGGCCAGGTCGCCCACCACTTTGTTCCAGCCATCCTTTTCGGCGTACAGCCCCAGCGTGCCTTCGTCGGCGGTGCGGCCATGGCCGCGCTGGTCGAGTGCGTACAGGCCGTAGCCGGCTGCGCATAGCGCTTCGGCCAGGCGTGCATAGCGCCCGCTGTGTTCGGCCATGCCGTGGGACAGCATGATCATGGCCTTGGCGGGCCCGTCCGGCAGCCATTGATTGACGTACAGGCGGCTGCGGTCATTCGCGGTCAGCCAGAAGGTGCTGTGGTTCATAGCGCTTCCTTTGCTCAGGGTCGTTGCAGTGTATAGCTCATCTGGCCGGGGCTGGTGTATCTGCCTACACGTTAGGGGCAAGATTCATACAATAAATGACACAGTTGCGCGTATTTGCCTGTTTGGCCATAGCTGCTAACGTCCCCAAAGCTCCGCTTTTTATACCAATGAGAAAGCGGCCGGACACACTCAGGTACGAGGACAAGAATAATGCAACCTGATTTCTGGAATGACAAACGCGCGGCGGGCGTTCCCAATGATATCGACCTCACTACCTACAAATCGGTGATCGAGGTCTTTGAACGCTCCTGCAAGGCCTTTGCCGACCGTCCGGCATTCAGCAACATGGGCATCACCCTGACCTACGCCGAGCTTGAGCGCCAAAGTGCCGCGTTCGCCGGCTACCTGCAAAACCACACCGACCTCAAGCCAGGCGAGCGCATCGCGGTGCAGATGCCCAACGTGTTGCATTACCCGATTGCGGTGTTCGGCGCACTGCGCGCCGGGTTGATCGTGGTCAACACCAACCCGCTGTACACCCCGCGTGAGATGCGCCACCAATTCAAGGACGCCGGCGTGCGCGCGCTGGTCTACCTCAACCTGTTCGGTTCGCGGGTGCAGGACGTGTGCACCGATACCGAGATCGACTACCTGATCGAAGCCAAAATGGGCGACTTCATGCCCGCCGCCAAAGGCTGGCTGGTCAACACCGTGGTCGACAAGGTCAAGAAAATGGTCCCGGCCTACAGCCTGCCACGTGCGGTGTCGTTCAAGCGCGCCTTGCGCATGGGCGCGGGCCAGGCGGTGGTTCGCCATCCGGTGACTCTGGATGATATCGCCGTGCTGCAATACACCGGCGGCACCACTGGCCTGGCCAAGGGCGCGATGCTCACCCACGGCAACCTGGTAGCGAATATGCAGCAGGCGCGGGCGTGCATGTCCCAGGTCACCGACGATGGCCAGCCGCTGGTGAAAGAAGGGCAGGAGGTGATGATCGCGCCACTGCCGCTGTATCACATCTACGCTTTCACAGCGAACTGCATGTGCATGATGGTGACCGGTAACCACAACGTGCTGATCACCAACCCGCGCGACATCGGCGGGTTTATCAAGGAGCTGAAAAAGTGGCGGTTCTCCTGCCTGCTCGGGCTGAACACGCTGTTCGTGGCGCTCATGGACCACCCCGACTTCAAGACCCTGGATTTCTCCCATCTCAAGATCACCAACTCCGGTGGCACCGCGCTGGTCAAGGCCACTGCCGAGCGCTGGAAGGCACTGACCGGTTGCTCCATCGGCGAAGGCTACGGCCTCACCGAAACCTCGCCGGTGGCCAGCACCAACCCGTACGGCAGCCAGTCGCGGCTGGGCACCGTGGGCATTCCGGTGCCGGGCACGGCCATGAAGGTGATTGATGATGAAGGCCGCGAGCTGCCCTTGGGCGAGCGTGGCGAGCTGTGTATCAAAGGCCCGCAGGTGATGAAGGGCTATTGGCAGCAACCCGTGGCCACCGCCGAGACACTCGACGCCGAAGGCTGGCTGAAAACCGGTGATATTGCGGTGATCGACACCGATGGTTTTGTCAGCATTGTGGATCGCAAGAAGGACCTGATCATCGTCTCGGGCTTCAATGTGTACCCCAACGAGATCGAAGACGTGGTGATGGCCCATCCAGCCGTGGCCAATTGCGCGGTAATCGGCGTACCGGACGAGCGCACCGGCGAGGCGGTGAAGCTGTTTGTGGTGGCGCGCGCCCAGGGCGTGAGCGTTGAGGAGTTGAAGGCGTACTGCAAGACCAACTTCACCGGCTACAAGGTGCCCAAGCACATTGTGTTGCGTGAGTCGCTGCCGATGACGCCGGTGGGCAAGATTCTGCGCAGGGAGCTGCGCGACATCGCCTGAGCTTGAATTGAAATGCAATTAAATATGTGGGAGCTGGCTTGCCTGCGATAGCTATGTATCAGTCACCAGATTTATCGACTGATTCACCGCTATCGCAGTCAAGCCAGCTCCCACATTTCTATTTATCGCTCCGTAAAGCCCATTCCAGAGCCATTTCCTGGCTTGTAGAATCTTTGCTCTAAAAATGACTATTAGATATTCTTGAGTCATGTTTATGACTGTAGGGCCTTCTTTTGGCTCTAGGCGGCCCTTGGCAAAGCTGCTACTCTCGGCGCGCTTTGTGACTTCTCGGCCTGCTTGAAAGCGCCAGACTCACCTAAAAAAACATACACCAATAATAATCGCATCAAATGCGATGATGAATTCGCGTCGCTGAGGAGTGGGCTTCCATGAACGAAGACTTTTGGAAGGATAAGTACCCCGCCGGGATTGCTGCAGACATCAATCCAGACGAGTATCAGAATATTCAGGCGGTACTGAAACAGTCCTGCCAGCGCTTCGCCGACAAACCGGCTTTCAGCAACCTGGGCAAGACCATCACCTACGGTGAACTGTACGAATTGTCCGGCGCCTTTGCCGCCTACCTGCAACAGCATACCGACTTGAAGCCGGGCGATCGAATCGCCGTGCAACTGCCCAACGTCCTGCAATACCCGGTGGCCGTGTTTGGCGCCATCCGTGCTGGCCTGATCGTGGTCAACACCAACCCGCTGTACACCGCGCGGGAAATGGAACACCAATTCAATGATTCCGGGGCCAAGGCCCTGGTTTGCCTGGCGAACATGGCGCACCTGGCTGAAAAAGTCGTGCCCAAGACCGCCGTCAAACACGTGATCGTCACCGAAGTCGCTGACTTGCTGTCGCCGTTCAAGCGCCTGCTGATCAACAGCGTCATCAAGTACGTGAAGAAAATGGTCCCGGCCTATCACTTGCCCAAGGCGATCAAGTTCAACGACGTGCTGGCCAAGGGGAACGGTCAACCGGTCAACGACGCCAGCCCCGCCAGCGGCGATGTGGCCGTGCTGCAATACACCGGCGGCACCACCGGCGTGGCCAAGGGCGCGATGCTGACCCACCGCAACCTCGTCGCCAACATGCTGCAGTGCAAGGCGCTGATGGGCTCCAACCTCAACGAAGGCTGCGAGATCCTGATCACGCCGCTGCCGCTGTACCACATCTATGCGTTCACCTTTCATTGCATGGCGATGATGCTGATCGGCAACCACAACATCCTGATCAGCAACCCGCGCGACCTGCCGGCGATGGTCAAGGAACTGTCGAAGTGGAAGTTCAGCGGCTTTGTCGGCTTGAACACCCTGTTCGTGGCGCTGTGCAATAACGAGGCGTTCCGCAAGCTGGACTTCTCTGCGCTCAAAGTCACCTTGTCGGGCGGCATGGCCCTGCAACTGGCGGCTGCCGAGCGCTGGAAAGCCGTGACCGGCTGTGGCATCTGTGAAGGTTACGGCATGACCGAAACCAGCCCGGTGGCCACCGTCAACCCGATCCAGCATATCCAGATCGGCACCATCGGCATTCCGGTGCCATCCACGGTGTGCAAAGTCATCGCCGACGACGGCACCGAACTGCCGCTGGGCGAAACCGGCGAGCTGTGTGTGAAAGGCCCGCAGGTGATGAAGGGCTATTGGTTACGCGACGACTCCACTGCCGAAATGCTCGACAGCGACGGCTGGTTGAAGACCGGTGACATCGCGATCATCCAGCAAGACGGCTACATCCGCATTGTCGACCGCAAGAAAGACATGATTCTGGTCTCCGGTTTCAACGTCTACCCCAACGAGCTGGAAGACGTGCTGACAAGCCTGCCGGGCGTGCTGCAATGTGCAGCCATCGGTGTGCCGGATGAAAAATCCGGTGAGCACATCAAGATCTTTATCGTGGTCAAGCCAGGGGCGACCCTGACCAAGGACCAGGTGATGGAACACATGCGCGCCAATGTCACCGGCTACAAAGTGCCCAAGGCCGTGGAATTCCGCGATGCATTGCCGACCACCAACGTGGGCAAGATTCTGCGCCGTGAGTTGCGGGATGAAGAACTGAAGAAGCTCGGCCTTAAAAAGTAACCGATAAAAAACCCCGCTGATGCGGGGTTTTTTTTGGCATGAACTGGAATGCAGTCCAAGGTGGGAGCGGGCTTGTCGAATCGTCGCACCGCTGCGATAGCAGTGGATCAGCTAGCCCAACTGTGACTGGTATACCGCCATCGCAGGCAAGCCAGCTCCCACATGTGTTAATCGAGTTGTTACAGGGCGAACTGCGCGAAGCCCACGCCAGCACCCGCCGGGCGCACATCCTTCAAGAACGAATCCTTATCCGCGCTCAGCTCCAGGGTAATCTCCGGCTTGCGCTTGCCCGCATTGCGCACCACCAGCCCTTCGATGTGTTCGCGCAGGAACGCCGTCGGCACCTTCAAGTGCAGCAACTGGTCCGTCTCGGCGTTGTGCATCAACAAGTGAACCCACTCGTACTGGCCCACACCAATGCGCACCAGCGGCAGGTCGAACCACCAGATGTTGCGTTTGCTGTCCAGGTCGGTGAAGTGGCAGTTGTTGACGCCGAGTACGGCACCGCCCAGTTCCTGGTTTCTGCGGGCGATGGCCTGTGCTTTATTGAGTTTCATAACCTTCCTACGGGATCTGTTATTCAGCGTTATAGCCTGAATGTGCCGGGCATTCTCGTGGGTTGGCGGCAAAACATAAAGCCAAACCTGTCGCCGGCGATGAAATGCGTGACGAAAATAATTGAAACTCTGCCGAACGGCCGCCGGTCAATCTTTAGGTAATGACCAAAACCCTTGATTGTTCTTTCGGAGAAATACCATGAGCAGCACATCGGATAAGGCAAAAGGTTTGGCCAACGAAGCCGTTGGTAACATCAAGCAAGGCGTTGGCAAAGTGACTGGCAACGATAAACTGCGCGCTGAAGGCGTGGTTCAGGAAAAGAAAGGCGAAGTGCAGAAAGCCGTCGGCGACACCAAAGATGCGGTAAAAAAAGCCGTCAAGTAAGACTGAATCGCCGGCTGGATTCATGCAGCCCGACGGCCATCTACGGATGGCCGTTTTTGTGTCAAACGTGCAACTAAAGTTTGGAAATTGTTTCAAAGTCGCCAAATGGGCTACTTTGATGTAGAAAACGGCCCCTGAGTCGCCCACGACCTCACCCTTTTGCGGCGAAAGGAGACGCTATGATTTTTCCGGTACTAGACGGCCTCAAGCTCCACAAAGTGCTGGTGCGCACCGTCAAGGAATTCGTCGATGACGAAATGCCCACCTACGCCTCGGCACTGGCCTACCAGATGCTGTTCTCGCTGTTTCCCTTCCTGCTGTTCCTGATTGCCCTGATCGGTTTCCTGCACCTGCCGGACTTTTTCACCTGGCTGCGCATGCAGTCGGAACTGGTGTTGCCGCCCCAGGCGCTGGAGCAGGTCAACCCGGTGATCGACCAGTTGCAGCAGTCCAAGGGCGGTTTGCTCTCGGTGGGTATCGTCATCGCGCTGTGGACTGCCTCGGCCGGCGTGCGCCTGATGATGAGCGCAATGAACGCCGCCTACGACGTGGTCGAAGGCCGGCCGATCTGGAAGCGCTTCCCGCTGTCGATTTTTTACACCGTCGGTATCGCTGGCATGTTGCTCGCTGCGGCCGCACTGATGGTGCTCGGGCCGCAGGTGATGGAATGGCTCGCCGGGCAGATCGGCATGCAGGAATTCGTGGTCACCTTATGGACCATCCTGCGCTGGCCCTTGATCGTGATTCTGCTGATGTTCGCCGTGGCCCTCATGTACTACGTGATGCCCGATGTTGAGCAGAAATTCCGCTTTATCACCCCAGGCTCAGTGTTGGCCGTGGTGGTGTGGATCATCGCCTCGCTGGGCTTTGGTTATTACGTCAAAACCTTTGCTGACTACAACGCCATGTATGGCAGTATCGGTGCGATCATCGTCCTGCTCCTGTACTTCTATATTTCCGCCGCCGTGTTGTTGCTCGGCGCGGAGATGAATGCCGTGATTGAACACATGTCGGCTGAAGGCAAAGACCCAGGGGAAAAGGAATTCGATGAAGACAGCCACACGGATGAAAAACAGCACGTCTCAGGCCTCGGCCGTGACCACTCCAAGCCCACTACCGATGAAGTCTGATCGATGATCCGTGAAATCCTGAAAATGGGCGACGAGCGCCTGCTGCGTATCGCGCCACCGGTTCCGCCGGAAATGTTCGACAGCCCTGAGCTGTGGCAATTGATTGATGACATGTTCCAGACCATGGAACACGTCGGCGGTGTCGGCCTGGCCGCCCCGCAGATTGGTGTGGACCTGCAACTGGTGATCTTCGGTTTCGAGGCCAGCGAACGCTACCCGGACGCACCGCCGGTGCCGCAGACCATCCTGATCAACCCGCTGATCACGCCACTCAGCCCGGTGCTGGAAGAAGGTTACGAAGGTTGCCTGTCGGTGCCCGGCCTGCGCGGCGCGGTGGACCGTTACCAGCAGATTCGCTACGAGGGGTTTGATCCCAAGGGCGAGCCGATTGTGCGCGTTGCCGACGGCTTCCATGCGCGGGTGGTGCAGCATGAGTGCGATCACCTGATCGGCCGGCTGTACCCCTCGCGGATTACCGACTTCAGCAAGTTCGGGTTTATCGAAGTGATGTTCCCGGATATGGATCCAAACGCTGACGAGTGAGTCACTGACGGGATGCGATCAAAAAATGTGGGAGCGGGCAAGCCCGCTCCCACATTTGGAATGCATTCCAAACAGAGTTATCGGGCGGGTTTTATGAACCGCAACGTCATCCGATCCGACTCCCCAATCGCCAGATACCTGGCCTTATCCTGCTCCCCATACCGCAACGACGGCGGCAACGTCCACACGCCGCCCGGGTAATCCTTGGTGTCCTTGGGGTTGGCATTCACCTCGCTCTGCCCAGCCAGCTTGAACCCGGCATCCGTCGCCAGTTTCACCACTTGCGCCGTGGTCAGGTAGCCACTGTCCTTGATCGCTTCCAGGTCCGCGCCGTTTTTGGCACGGTGATCTTCCACGCCCAGCACACCGCCGGGTTTGAGCACGGTGTAGAACGCGCTGAAGGTCGCTGGTGCGGTGCCTGCGTCGACCCAGTTATGCACATTGCGAAAGGTCAGCACCGCGTCCACTGAAGCCGGTTTGCCGAACACCGGGGCTTTAGGGTTGAACTCGACGACTTCGGCCTTGGCATAGCGCGCCGGGTCGGCGGCGAATTTGTTTTTCAGGTTCTGTTCGGACGTCGCGGCGTAAGCGCTGCTGCTGGCTGCTTGCACGGCGGCGATGTAATGCCCGTGGTCCTTGAGCAGCGGCGCGAGAATTTCGCTGAACCAACCGCCGCCCGGGGTGATCTCGATCACGCTCTGTTTGGCGCTCAGGCCAAAGAACTCCAGGGTTTGCTGCGGGTGGCGGTAACCGTCACGCGCGCTATTGGCCGGGTCGCGCCAACTGCCGGCCAACACGCTGGCGTATTGCTCGGCGGTAATCGGCGCATCCGCTGCCTGGCTTAAAGCCGGACAGAGCAGGGCGGTGAGGGACAGAGCTGCAAGCGTGTTTTTCATGATCATCCTGTAAGGGGCCACTGTGCTGTCGAGGCTAGCACGGGCCTTGCACGGGTCGATCACACATTATCCGCAGTGGTCCTTCCTAAAGGTTCTAAGCCCATGGCGATCATTGGCTTGTTGCGTTTGTAGCGCACCAGGCGCTCGCTTAAAGATTGAGGCAGTGTGGTTTCCTGGGTAAAACCCATGCGCTGATACAACCCTTCCAGGTCTGGATGGCACAGCAACCACACCGTACCTTCCACATCGGCCACTGCCGCAGCAATCAACCGCGTCGCCAGCCCCTGGCCGCGATACGCCGGGTCGACAAACACGCCGGTCAACCATTGCCCGCCCACCACTGGCGTCAGGCACAGCCCGGCGACAATCTCGCTGTCGCGCGCCACCCATAAGCGCCCGCCCTTGAGGGCCTTCATCGACGAATTATGGCTGCGGTAAAACTTGTTCAGCAGCGGCCACAATGGCTCTGCCAGCAATTGGAGATGCAGTTCGGGCATGGTATGTGGGCAACGTAATCAAGGGCCGCCGATTATAAGCGCCTTCTGCCGGGCAATAGGTGGTATACCCAGTGTTACATCCCCTTCACGTGGAGCATGCATCATGGCCAAAGGTATGGATTCAAAGAAAGCCGCGAAGAAAAAACCGGCAAAGACCGCCGATGAAAAACGCGCCGAGAAAAAAACCAAGAAGTCCGAAGCCGGCCTGTTCGGTCACTGAGTTACAAGCTTAGAACCAATCGATCTGCAAGATTTTTGCGTCTCGCTGCACAGAGCAGGAAACACCTGCTCTGAGCTGCCGATGGCCAACTACCTTGATCTGACCCAACGCCGGGAAATCGAAGCCCTGGCACGCAGTTTTACTGCAATCACCGAATGGCCGACCTGGCTGTTGCTGATCGGCGTATACGCCGGCTGGTTCACCGTGATCCTCGCCAGTCACTGGCTGGGCCTGTGGTTGAGCACCGTGTTGCTGATCCCGCTGGTGACGCTCTGGCTGTCGGTGCAACACGAATTGCTGCATGGCCATCCCACCCGTTCGCCCCTGATCAACAAACTGCTCGGCTACGCGCCTTTTGCCGTGTGGTACCCCTACACGTTGTACCGCGACAGTCACCTGTTGCATCACAACGATGAAGACCTGACCCTGCCGGGCATCGACCCGGAAAGCCGTTACCTCAATCAACACCAGTGGGATAACAGCTCGTTGCTCAATCGAAGCGTTCACTGGCTGACCAAAACCGTACTCGGCCGTTTTCTGCTGGCATCGCCGCTGGCCATCGCCCGATTGGCGCGTCATCAACTCCAGCACCTGCCCCAGGTGTGGCCGATGTGGCTGGCTCACGGCGGCGTGACAATCCTGATGCTGAGCTTTATCGCCCACTACAGCGCACTCCCGGTATGGCATTACCTGCTGCTGGTGACTGCGCCAGCCTTGTCCCTGGCGTCGATCCGTTCCTACTATGAACACCGCCCACACGTGCAGCCGGAACAGCGCACCGTGCTCAACGAAGCGTCCTGGCCGTGGACCTGGCTGTTCCTCAACAACAACCTGCACCTGGTGCACCACGACTTGCCCAAGTTGCCCTGGTATCTGTTGCCCACGGTCTACCGGGCGCGGCGTGAACAATGGGTGGCGCGCAGCGGTGGTTTCCTGGTGCAGGGTTATGGTCAGTTGATCAGCCGCCATGGCCTCAAGGCCATCGACAGCCCAAGGCACCCTTTTGCGTGAGAGACGACCATGAGTGACCACTACGCCGAGTTGTTGATGTACGTCGCGCCCGCAGCGGTGCAACAGGCCAACCAAGCGTGGCTTACGCGCATTTTCCAACGCCTGAACCTGAACCGCCGCAACGCCGACCACCTCGACCTGCATGGGCTATGGCTGGCGCCCGAACTGCTGGTGACGCAAACCTGCGGCTACCCGCTGATAACCCAGCTGCGCGGCAAAGTGCGCGTGATCGGCCGCCCGCGCTACGAGCTGGCTCACAGCAGCCAGGGCGAGCATTGCAGCCTGTTGCTGACCCGCGACGACAACCCGCGTACCCGGCTCGCGGACTTTTACAACAGCCGGGGCGTGATCAACGGCCACGACTCCAACAGCGGTATGAACCTGCTGCGTGAACGCCTTGCACCTTTGCAGCACGACGGCCGATTTTTCGCCAACGTCGGCATCAGCGGCGCCCACCGTGAAAGCTTGCGCTGGCTGCGCGAAGGCCGCGCCGACCTTGCCGCCATCGACAGCGTGACCTACGACTACCTCGCCCGTTTCGCCGCCGAAGAAGTGGCGGGGCTGCGCATCGTCACGCACAGCGCACCGAGCCCGACCTTGCCCTACGTCGGCCCGCTGCACTTGAGCGATCAGCAAGCGGCGCACATTCGTGAGGTGATGAATCAAGCGTTGCAGGATTTACCACACGTGGTCGAAACCCTCGGCATCCGTGCGGTCCTGCCCGCCAGCGAAGACGACTACCAGGTGCTCCTGGGCTACCAGCAAACAGCCGTCGATGCCGGTTATCCGAATATTCAATAAGGTTATATAAAAATACCTTTTAAATATTATTAAAGAATAAGCAGCCTTGCTAGGATCGCTCCACCGGAACACCGGACATAACGTGCAACCAACTCAGATGGAGCCACTATGTCCGGCGCCGACACTTCTCACAGCGATTACGTGGGCGGATTGTTCCGCAGTCATTACGACTGGCTATGCAGCCGTTTGCACCGCCACCTCGATTCCCGCGCACACGCCGAAGACATCGCCGCCGACACCTTCGTCCAGTTGCTGAGTTCGCCCGGTGTGCTGCCGATCCGTCAGCCTCGCGCCTTGCTCACCACCATCGCCCAGCGTTTGATGTACCAGCTGTGGCGCCGCCGTGACCTGGAGCGCGCCTACCTCGATGCCCTCGACAACGACGAAACGAGCAACGCACCGTCGCCCGAAGACCTCGCGCAAATGCTTGAAGCCCTGCAGGCCATCGACCAACTGCTCGACGGCTTGCCCGCCAAGGTCAAGGCGACCTTTTTGCTCTCGCAACTCAATGGCCTGACGTACCCCGAGATCGCCGCCGAGCTGGGGATTTCCCAGCGCTCGGTCAGCGACTACATGGCCCGCGCGCTCAACCGTTGCCTGCGGCTGTGCCTGGAATGAACGACGCCCTGATCGACAGCGCCACGCGCTGGTACGTGCTGCTGCGTTCGGGCCAGGCCTCGGCGGCGGACTGGCAGCGCTATCGCCAGTGGCGCGCGGCCGACCCGCGCCATGATGCGTTGTGCCAGCAACTGGAAGCGCGCCTGGGCGTGTTTCAGATTCCCCAGGCTCAGGGCGTCAGCGGCAAGGTCTTGCAGCAGGCGCTGGATGCGCCTTCCAGCCGTCGCCAGGTGTTGCAGATCGCGTTGGCGGGCGCAGGCGTGGCCATCGGTGCCGCGCTGTTGGCCAAACCCGTAGGCCTGTCGGAACTGACCGCCGACCTCCGCACCGGCACCGGTGAGCGTCGCAGCGTCACCTTGGCCGATGGCAGCGAGTTGCTGCTCAATGCGCAGAGCGCGGCGGATATCCAGTTCAACCCGCAGCAGCGCCTGGTGCGCCTGCGCGAAGGCGAGCTACTGGCCAAGGTTGCCAGCGACCGCAACCGCCCCTTTTTGCTTCAGACCGACCAGGCGCGCCTGCACGCCTATGGCAATCGTTTTTTGGTGCGTGAGCGCGACGGGCAGGGCCAAGTCGTTGCACTCAATGGCGCGGTACACATCGACAGTCAGAGCGGCGAGCGCCTGCAACTCGCCGCCGGCCATGCAGTGCATTACGACCGTGGCGGTTTCGGCCCGGTGCAGGCCAGTTCTTCCGGCGCCACCGCATGGGTCGATGGCTTCCTGCAAGTGCGCGACCGCCCGCTGGCGGAAGTCATCGAGGCGTTGCGGCCCTATCACAATGGCGTGCTGCGCCTGGACCCTGCCGTGGCCGGGCTGCGCGTCAGTGGTCTTTATCGGCTCGACAACCCACAGCAAATCCTCGACACCCTGGCGCGCACCTTGCCCATTCACATTACCCGCCGCACCGGGCTGTGGGTGACCATCAATGCCGCCTGATCTTTTGTGGGAGCTGGTTTTCATTTCTAAACCGGGTTCTAAGGACATAACCAAACGGTCTGCAAGTTTTGCCCCCGCCAACCCACATCACTCCCGTAAGCGCTGCGGGGAGCAGCGCTCTCGAGTTTCCTTGGGGGGAGCCAAAGTGAGTCAGTTCAACCGTGTGCCGCTTCGAACCTTTGCCCTGGTGCCGTTGGCCAGCCTGTTTTTGTCCTTTGCCGCCAGCGCCGAAGACGCGCGTCAGGTCTACCACATCGCCCCTGGCCCGCTGGATGAAGTGCTGCTGAACATCAGCCGCCAGAGCGGCCAGGTGATCTCTTTCACACCGCAGCTGGGGCGTTATTCTTCGGCTCAGGTCGACGGTTCATTATCGGCGCAACAGGCCGTGGATGCCGCGCTCAAAGGCACCGGCCTGCAGGTGCAAGTCAGCCCGGACGGTGCATTTATCATCAAGGAAGGCGCGCAGGCCAGCAGCAATGTTAAGGCCCAAACCAGCGCCGCCCAGGCGCCGACCCTCGACCGCGTAGTCGCCATCGGCACCCGTCGCAGCGACGCCACGGCCCTGACCAGCAGCGCGCCGGTGGATGTGATCAACGCCGAAGAACTCAAGCAAACCGGTGCCACCAGCCTCAACCAGGCGTTGTTCCAACTGCTGCCGTCGTTCAACTTTCCGCAGAACAACAGCGCCACCCGTGGGCAAGACCCCAAGGGTGCGTCGCTGCGTGGCCTGTCGCCCGACCAGACCCTGGTGCTGATCAACGGCAAGCGCCGGCACACCTCGGCGGTGGTGAATATTTCCGGTGGCGTGCCGTTTATTGGCGCGCAGCCGGTAGACCTGGACATGATCCCCATCAGCGCCATCGACCACGTCGAAGTGCTGCGCGATGGCGCCTCGGCGCAATACGGCTCCGACGCGGTTGCCGGGGTGGTCAACATTGTGCTCAAGGAGCGCGACAGCGGTGGCGGCATCAACACCCAACTGGGCAAATACGCCCAGGGCGACGGCTTCAGCAAGACCACGGATGGCTGGTACGGCATTGGCCTGCCGGGCGATGGTTTCCTGACCCTGAGCTTCAACACCCTGAACAACAAGCCCGATGATATCGGCGACAAATACGTCGCCGACGGCCAAGTGCAAGACCCGCGCTGGGGCGGTGCCGGGCGCGACAAATACAACCTGGCCGCCAACGCCGAAATCGGCCTCAACGATAAATGGCGCCTCTACAGCTTCGCCACGTTCGGCCAGGACACCTCGGTCAACAACACGCCGCCGTTACTCGCGAGCAGCCCGAATAATGTGGCGTCGATCTACCCCGGCGGCACCATTCCCAAGTATCGCTATCGCTATGAAGACGGCGCCATCACCGTGGGAACGCGCTATGAAGACGAGTCCATCGGCCGCTTCGACCTGAGCGCCACCTATGGCCGCGACGAGCACGACGAGCTGGCCTTCAACACCGTCAACCCGAGCTACGGTGCCAACAGCCCGACCAAATTCAACGTCGCTACGTTAGTCAACGACCAGACCAACATCACCCTCGATTACGCCAAGGACTTGGATGTGAACTGGTCCAGCCACCCGCTGACGGTCTCGGGGGGCGTGGCCTACCGTCATGAACAGTACCGGCTGGAAGCGGGCGATTACGACTCCTACTCGTTTGGCGGCATCGACGGCGTGCAGGTCGGCGCCGTACAAGCTTCCGGCCTGACCCCGGACGATGCCGACACCTTCAAGCGCGATGTGGCCGGCGTGTATTTCGGCCTCGAAAACCAGGTCACCGACAAGCTGCAAGTCGGCGTCGCCGGGCGCACCGAGCACTACTCGGACTTCGGCTCGGCCACCACCGGCAAGCTGTCGGCGCGGTATGACTTCACCCCGCAAGTGGGCCTGCGCGCCACCGTCAACAATGCTTATCACGCACCCAGCCTGGGGCAGATCGGCACGTCATGGACCACCACCACCAACCTCGACGCCAACGGCAACCCGGTGTTGACCCGCATGTTGCCCGCCGACAACCCGGCCGCCCGTGCCCTTGGCGCGCAACCGCTCAAGCCGGAGAAATCGACCAACTATTCGTTGGGCCTGGTGCTGCGACCTGCCGACAACGCCTCGTTGACCATCGACGCGTACCAGATCTCGATTCGCGACCGCCTGCTGTTCAGCGGGGGTATTTCCGGGCCTTTGGCTGAGCAGATTCTCACCAATGCCGGCTACGGCCAGTATTCCTGGGCGCAGTTCATGACCAATGCCGCCGACACCCGCACCCGGGGTGTCGACATCGTTGGCAAGTACAACCTGGACCTCGAGCAGTTCGGCAACCTGGCCCTGTCGGCTGGCTACACCAAAGCCCGCACCACGATCGAGAAGGTCCACGAAAACCCCAACGGTTTTGAAGTGTTGACCCGCGAAGCCCGTGGTTTTGTCGAGCACGGCTACCCCGAAGACAAGCTGGTGTTCGGCGCGGTGCACAAAATCAGTCAGTGGACCATCGCCCTTAACCAAACCCGCTATGGCAAATACCGCAAATACGCGGCCAGCGAGACCAACGCCCAGTACGACCAAGTGTTCAGTGCGCAATGGACCACTGACCTGGACGTGAACTACGCGTTCACCAAGCAACTGCGCGTGTCGGTGGGCGTAAACAACCTGTTCGACAGCAAGCCTGACGACTTCAACAGCCGCCTGCGCCAGACGCCAGGCCAGCAATACAGCTACCTGTCACCGACCGCGCCGGAAGGGGCGTTCTACTACACGCGGCTCAGTTATGACTTTTAACCCGCTCACCGATCATCACCATGAGGTTCTGCATGAAAACAATTAAAAACCTGCTCGGTGGCTCGCTGCTGGCGCTCGCTGTCCTGACGCAGCCCACTCAGGCCGCCGAGGCCATCAAACCCATTCACTTCGGCGACATCACCTGGGAAAGCGGCAGCCTGATCACCGAAGTGCTGCGCCTGATCGTCGAGAAAGGCTACGGCCTGCCCACCGACACCTTGCCCGGCAGCACCGTGAGCCTGGAGGCCGCCCTGGCCAAGGACGACATTCAGGTGATCGGCGAAGAATGGGCCGGGCGCAGTCCTGCGTGGGTCAAGGCCGAGGCGGAAGGCAAAGTGTTCGGCCTGGGCGACACGGTCAAAGGCGCCACTGAAGGCTGGTGGGTGCCCGAATACGTGATCAAGGGTGATGCCGAACGCGGCATCAAACCGCTGGCGCCGGAGCTGAAATCGGTGGCCGATCTGGCGCGCTACAAGGACGTGTTCCGCGACCCGGAAGACCCAAGCAAAGGCCGCTTCCTCAACAGCCCCACCGGCTGGACCTCGGAAATCGTCAACAGCCAGAAGCTCAAGGCCTATGGCTTGACCGACACCTTCGTCAACTTCCGCACCGGCTCCGGCGCGGCGCTGGATGCTGAAGTGGCCTCCTCGATCCGCCGTGGCAAACCGGTGTTGTTCTACTACTGGTCGCCGACGCCACTGCTCGGCCGCTTCAAGCTGATCAAACTCGAAGAGCCGCCGTTCAACGCCGACGCCTGGAAAACCCTGGCCGACGCCAACAACCCGCACCCCATCGGCACCCGCTCAATGCCTGCACACCTGGCGATTGGCGTGTCGGCGCCGTTCAAGGCGCAGTACCCACAACTGGTGACGTTGTTTGAAAAAGTTGACCTGCCGATCGACCTGCTCAACGGCATCCTCGCGCAGATGAGCGAGAAGCGTGAACAGCCGCGCCAGGTCGCGCTGGCGTTCCTTAAAGAACAGCCGCAAGTGTGGCAGCAATGGGTGCCTGCGGATGTCGCGGCCAAGATCAAGGGAGCACTCTGATGCTGAAAGTCCTCGCTGCTGTTGTTTTTTCGCTGGTGGCCGGCAACGTACTGGCCGCCGAACCGTCCACCTTGCGTATCGGCTACCAGAAAAGCTCGGTGAGCATGGTGCTGGCCCGTGAGCACAAGCTGTTCGAAGAAGCGCTGCCCGGCACCCAGGTGCAATGGACCGAATTCCTCGGCGGCCCGCCGCTGATCGAGGCGTTGAACGCCGGCAGCCTGGACATCGGCAATATCGGCGACATCCCGCCGATCTTCGCCCAGGCCGCCGGCATTGACTTGCAGTACTTCGCCGTCGAGCCCAATGAAGGCAAGACCGAAGCGGTGCTGGTGCCCAAAGCCAGCAGCATCCAAAGCGTGGCCGAACTCAAAGGCAAGCGCGTGGCGCTGCTCAAGGGTTCCAGCGCACACAACCTGTTCCTCAAAAGCCTGCTGCGCGCGGGCTTGCAGTGGAAGGATGTAAACGTGGTGTACCTGTCGCCGTCCGACGGCCGCGCCGCGTTCGAGCAAGGAAAAGTCGACGCCTGGGTGGTGTGGGACCCGTATTACTCGGCGGCCGTGGTCGATGGTTCCGCCCGCGTGCTCGGCGACGGCCAGGGCCTTAACCCGGCCGGCAGTTTTTTTGTGGTCAACAGCCCATTTGCCAAACGGTACCCGCACGCCGTTGCCACCATCATAAAAACGCTCGGCAAGGCCCAGCGCCTGTCCCTGGACCAGCCCGCAGAAAGCATTGCCTTGATGGCCAAGACCTTGGGCCTGCAACCGGCCGTGGTTAAAAGCTACTTCGAACACCGCTCGCCGGAGCCGATTCGCCCGCTGCAAGCCATCGATATCGCCAACCAGCAACGCACCGCCGACCTGTTCTTCGCCAACGGGCTGATCCCGAAAAAGGTCGATGTGCAGCAAATAGTTTTCAAGGCCCCGTAACCCGTCAGTGAGCAGACCATGCAACCAATCTACATTGACTTTCTCAACGGCCTGGACATCGACGAACTGGGTCTTACCAATGACGAAATCCTCAGCGCCATCGAAGCCAGCCTGGGCATTCAGGGCCGTGGCGAGGCAGTCATCGAGCCGCGCACGCACCTGATTCCCGGCGGTGATATCAACGGCCACTTCAACGTATTACGCGGTGTGCTGGGTGGCGATATCGGCTATGCCGGCGTCAAGGTGGTGGGTGATTTTGTCGACAACTACCGCAAGGGGCTGCCATCGGAACTGGCCATCCTCAACCTGCTGGACCCGGCCACCGGCATTCCCCAAGCCATCCTCGACGCCTCGGCCATTACCGACATGCGCACCGGCGCCGTCACCGCCATCGGCGCCAAATACCTGGCCCGGCCGGGCAGCAAAGTGCTGGCGCATATCGGCGCACGCGGCACGGCCTACTGGAATGTGCGCTTGCTCGATCATCTGTTCGACTTCGAGGAAATCCGCGTGCATTCGCGCCGCAGCGAAAGCCGCGAAGCCTTTGCCGAACGCCTGCGCCAAGACCTGGGCAAGCCGGTAATTGTCACCGACGATTGGGAAAGCACCGTGCGCGGCGCCGACATCGTGGTCGAGGCCTCGCGCCTGGACCAGCCCGAGCCGCTGTTGCGCACCGACTGGATCAAACCCGGCGCCTTTGTGGTGCCCTACGGCACCATGAGCGCAGTGGAGCTGTCGCTGACCGACATCATGAGCAAGCTGGTGGTCGACGATTGGGGCCAGTGCAAAGGCGGCATGTTCGGCGCCTTGCGTGCCCACGTGGACGCCGGAAAACTCAGCGCCGAAACTCTGCACGCCGAGCT
This sequence comes from Pseudomonas sp. KBS0710, assembly GCF_005938045.2. Lineage (GTDB taxonomy): Bacteria > Pseudomonadota > Gammaproteobacteria > Pseudomonadales > Pseudomonadaceae > Aquipseudomonas. The sequence goes on from NZ_VCCF02000001.1 coordinate 707,877, forward strand.
TGGGCAGATCGTTGCTGGTTTGAAAAACGGTCGCGACAACCCCGAGGAAACCATCCTGTTCTGGCACCGTGGCCTGAGCCTCAGTGACATCGCCCTGGGCCACGCGCTGCTGGCGAAAGCCAAGCGTCTAGGCATCGGGCAGCGGTTGCGCTGGGCATGATTCACTTCGACCCCCAAGGTTTGACGCTGGATGATTTGCTGGCCATTGCACGCCAGGATAGTCCGGCAAACTTCAGCGCCCAGGCGCGCCAACGCATCGACGAAGGTCACCGGTTGCTGCTGAAACTGGCAGCGCAAGGCACAGCGATTTATGGCCTGACCACGGGCTTGGGGGCGGCGGTGGATACGTCGGTGGCGCCGGTTCAGGCGAGTATTCCATTGGGCCGTGCGGTCGGGGTTGGGCGGTTTGCCAATCGGCAGGAATTACGCGCGATTACGGCTGCACGCCTGGCTGGATTAGCACAGGGCCGCTCGGGTATCTCCCCGGTGGCGGCCGATGCACTGTTGGATTTGCTTAATTCAGGCGTCGAACCCGAAGTGCCGTTGCTCGGTTCACTGGGGGAGAGTGATCTGGCGCCGCTGGCGCACTTGAGCCTCGCGCTGAATGTGCCATTGACCGGCAAAGATGGCCTGGCGCTGGTGTCGGCAAATGCTGTGAGTGTCGGCCTTGGCGCGCTGTTGGTGGCCGAGGTGCAGCAGGTGTTGGAGGCGTTATTGGCCGCGCTGGCCTTGTCGTGCGAAGGCTATCGCGCCAACCTCAGCCCGTTTCAGCCGTGGGCTTCACGCTTGCGCCCGGCGCCAGGGCAAACCGAGCAGTCGGCGGCGTTGTTGCAGTTGCTTGAAGGCGGCGAGCTGGCGGGCAGCCCACGGCGCTTGCAAGACCCGTTGAGCTTTCGCTGCGCCACCGTTGTGCAGGGCGCGGCGCAACAGGCGTTGCAGCAATTGCACGCGCTGGTCGAGTTGGAACTGCGCAGCGGCGCGGATAACCCGGCGTTGATCAGCGAAGAATCGATGGTACTGGCCACGGCCAATTTCGACAGCACGCACTTGGCCCTGGCCGCCGAAGGGTTGGGCTTGGCCCTCAGTCGAGTGGCCGCCTGCAGTGCCGAGCGCATTGCCAAGTTGCTGTCGCCTGCCTCCAGTGACTTGCCGCGTTTTCTGATCACGCAACCAGGGCATGTCGGCATGGCCGCCCTGCAGCGCACCAGCTCGGCGTTGGTGGCAGAGATCGGGCATCTGGCTAATCCATTGCCCGCCGTGAGCGTGCCGGTGGCGGATCGGGTGGAAGACTATGCCGGGCAGGCGCTTGCCGTGGTTGACAAGACCCGGCGCTTGACCGAGCGGGTGTTGTGGGTGGCCAGTATCGAACTGATCGTGGCTGCGCAGGCGGTGGACCTGCGTGGAGTGTTGCGGCTGGGGCAGGGCGCTCGGCAGATTCATGCGGCGGTGCGCAGTCAGGTGGCGCATCTGGATCAGGATCGTTCAGGTTCGGTGGATGTGTTGGCACTGAGCAATTTCATCCTCGATGGCCACCTGAAACCCTTTCTCTAAACCAATGAAGATCTAATGTGGGAGCTGGCTTGCCTGCGATAGCGGTGGCCCAGACAGCACATCATTGCCTGACACACCGCCATCGCAGGCAAGCCAGCTCCCACAGTTAATTGCATTTCAGGTCATGCAGATTCGGCAGCCAGTGCCGCAGTCACGGCAGGCCGTGCGCCCACGCGTTGCACAAACGCCGCCAGCGCCGGCCACTGCTGTAAATCAATCTCATGAAACGCCGCCCAACGCAGCACCACAAACAAATACGCATCCGCCACCGAATACCGCTCGCCCAGCAAATAATCCTGACGCTCCAGCGTCTGCACCAGAATCGCCAAACGCTTGTACAACGTAGCCACAAACATCGCCCGCACATCGCCTTGAATCGCCGGGTTGAAGAAAATCGCCAGCCCGCCATGAATCTCGCTGGCGATAAAATTCAGCCATTCCTGCAAGCGCACACGTTCCCAGCTGCCGTTGGCCGGGGCCAAATGGGCGGCGGGTTTAAGGTCGGCCAGGTATTGCAGGATCGCACTGGCTTCGGTCAGCACCTGGCCGTTATCCAGTTGCAGCGCCGCCACATAGCCCTTGGGGTTTATTTGCAGGAAGTCTTCGCCATTGGCGGTGGTTTTGGCCTGGTTATCGACCAGCACCAGATCGAAGGGCAAGGCCAATTCGCGCAACACGATATGCGGGGCGAGGGAACAGGCATTCGGAGAAAAATACAGTTTCATGTGGGGCTACTCGGTTGAATTTGCGCCAGTCTCGCGGGCATGGCACCGTGGGTAAAATTAAACCTTCAGACCCCTTCCATAAGGACAGCTACTGCCATGATGAACCTGATGCACTGGCGCTTGTTGGTGGCCGTGGCCGATCACGGCAGCATCACGGCGGCGGCCGAACAGGTGGGCATGACCCAGTCCGCCGCCAGCCAGGCCATGGCGTCCATGGAGGCCACCCTGGGGGCGCAACTGTTCACCCGTGAGCCGCGCAAGACCTTGCCCACTGCCCTCGGGTTGAGCGTGATCGAGCAGGCGCGGGTAATGATGGGCGCGTTACAGGCCATTCGCACCACGGTCGATGAAGCCCGCCCAATGCTACGCGGCAGCATTCGCATCGCCAGTTTCCCGATGGTGCTGGCGACCTTTCTGACGCCGTTGTTGCAGCGATTCCGTCAGTTGAACCCCGGTATCGAGGTGACCACCCTGGATGTCACCGACAGCGAGGTGCTCACCTTGCTCGACGCCGACCTGATCGACCTGGGCGTCGTCCTCAATCCCAAGCCCGAGCGCAATGCCACGGTGTTGGGGCGTGATTACTGGATGGCCGTGCTGCCGGCTGATCATCCCATCGCGCAGCGCCCGGGCGATGCCACCGTGTCGTTGCAAGAACTGCTCGAACAACCCTTCGTGCTCGCCACCGGCGGCTGCACCGCCAATGCCCGCAGCCTGGGTGCGGATGCCGGGTTGAGCTTGGGCGATATCCGCGTAGAGGTACGCGAGTGGAACAGCGCCTACAGCCTGGTGCGCGAAGGCGTCGGTGTGACGCTGGTGCCAGAAATGGCCTTGCCGGCCCAGCGCAATGGCCTGCGCGTGATGCCGCTGACGGTGGCGCTGCACCGTGAATTTGCTTTGGTCGGCTCCACCACCCGGGCGCCTTCAGCCGCGGCCTGCGCATTGTTAAAAATGCTGGCTGACTAGTGGCCTTGCATAGCGCCAAGCCCTGTCTATGCTCACCCAGAACCGTTGATGACGTTTGGCATATAAAGCGTTTCGGATGGTTATTTCCCCATGAAGGTTAGCCAGTACTATCCAAAAAATAAATGGAATGCGCCTTCCGGGCGCCGGGAATCAAGGGTGATCTGACCATGTTCAACCGCCATCACAAATCCGACCTGCAAGAAATCGAACGTTTCTCCTGTGCCCTCACCGAGTCCAACGCCAAACTCGCTGCCATCAGCCGGTCCATGGCGATGATCGAGTTCGACCGCAATGGCGTGATCCTCGATGCCAACGACAACTTCTGCAAAGCCATGGGCTACAGCGTGGAGGAGATTCGCGGCAAACATCACCGTATTTTCTGCGACGAGGCCTACACCCACACCGAGGCCTACACCAAGCTGTGGCGTGACCTGGCGCGTGGCGAAGCCCTCAGCGGCACCTTCATGCGCCTGAACAAGCGTGGCGAAGAGGTGTGGCTGGAAGCCAGTTATATGCCGGTGCTCGACAGCCACAACCAGGTGCAGAGCGTAATCAAAGTGGCCTCGGATATTTCGGCGCGGGTCCACCACGAACACGAGAACCAGAGCCTGATCGATGCCATCAGCCGTTCCATGGCGGTGATCGAGTTCACGCCCCAAGGCCAGATCCTCAACGCCAACGACAATTTCTTGCGCACCGTGCAGTACTCACGCGAAGAAATCATCGGCCAGCACCACAGCATGTTTTGCCATCGCGCCGAGGTTGAATCGCCGGCGTACAAGGCCTTTTGGGCCTCGCTCAACCGTGGCGAATACCATTCCCATCGCTTCGAGCGTAAGAACAAATACGGCAAGACGCTGTTTCTGGAGGCGTCCTACAACCCGATTTTCGACACCAACGGGCGCCTGTATAAAGTGGTGAAGTTCGCCAGCGACATCACCGATCAGGTCACCACCCTGCGCACCGCTGCCGATTCGGCGCATGCCACCTCGGTGCAGAACGACGCCTGTGCGCGTAAAGGCTCGGAGGTGGTGCAGCAAACTGTGCAGATCATCGAGGCGATCTCCACCGACCTGAACCAGGCGGCCCAGAGTATCGATGCGGTGAGCAAGCAGTCGGACATCATTGGCTCCATCGTGCAGACCATCCGCAGCATTGCCGAACAGACCAATATGCTCGCGCTCAACGCGGCCATTGAAGCTGCGCGGGCGGGTGAACATGGGCGTGGTTTTGCCGTGGTGGCCGACGAAGTGCGCAGCCTTGCCGCACGCACCAGCCAGGCGACGGTGGAGATTGTGGATGTGGTGCGCAAGAACCACGACTTGTCGCTGAGCGCGGTGTCGAGCATGCAGTCGAGCCTGAGCCGCACAGGGCTGGGTGTGGAATTGGCGAATGAGGCGGGGCAGGTGATCCTGGAGATTCAGGAGGGCTCGCGGCATGTGGTGGATGCCATCAGCCAGTTCAACTCCACCCTGCAACTGCAATAGACACATGAAGATCGTTCCCACGCGGAGTGGGAACGATCAACATCCGATCATCACGATCATCAGGGGTGTCGGTTAGATCGCGGCCAGGGTTTCTTTCACAGCCTGCGCCGGATCAGTGGCTTTCGCCGCTACCTGCTGTTCTTGCTGCTGCTTCACACGGTCTGCCACTTCTTTGGCAATCGCGTCCTGCTTTTCCTTCGGCATCGCCTGCACTTGCGCCTCGGTCAAACCCTGTTCCTTGAGCAACTGCTCGCGGATGCGTTCGGCCGGGGATTTGTTCATGTAGTCGGTGAAATCAGCGCGTGCGGTGCTGGTGCCCGAACCGGCTGCCGGCACATCCGTCGATGCGGCAGGGGCGGCGGTGGTGGCTTGCAGCTGCACACGGGTCTTGGCGAAGGCTTCGTCGATACGGTCGTTGGCTTTGTCCAAATCCTTTTGTGCAGCCGGTACGGTTACGCTCTGCTGCGCGGCTTGCAGGGCACCGCTGTACAGCGTGCTGGCGGCAGCGTTGGCCGGGTCCATGTCGGGACGCTTGAGCTGTTGCACGGTCGATACGGCTTGGGCGTTGTTGTTGATCAGCATGATTGCTCACCTGGAATGTGTTCGGTGCGTCAGGTGGAGCAAATAGCATGCCGGGTGCGATCAGCCCGGTTTTATTGGGGTAAACGGGCCGTCGCGGCAAGGGTTGTCCCGCAGGCGGCCACGCCTTGCCGCTACCAACGGCTAAGTGAGTGCAATATTCAGTTTTGCGCCATCAAGCACTTCGACTGTCACGCCAACGCCAGTGCCGTTACCTTGGAATTCAGCCCGTGCTGGAAGCGTCCCATCATTGAAAGGGACGGTCTGCGTGACCTCGCAGCCTCCGCGGATCAATTTGGTCCGGCGGTGGCGGCCATCAGTGAAGGTACTGTAATAAATATCGACCGGGTTTTCGGCCAATCCAAATTGATAGTAGCCCACCTTAATTTCGGAGGCGGTAATGATTTCCAAGCTCGTATTTTCATCGTGTATGAAGGTGAAATGGTGCCAGCGATTCTCAACTTTCCACTGCATGGACGTTGAGCTGAACTTGAAGGGATTGCCATTTAATTTCACATCGGCTTTGACTGTGCCTGTCAGGCTTTTTTCGCTCGGTTTCATGATTAGCTCCTTATCGACGCTGCGTCCTGCAGCGTCGTGAAAGCCATATAGGGGTTTATGAAACAGACCGTCTACTGTCAGAAATCACAGGTCCTGCACCTATCTGATCAATGGTATACCCGTCAGTGCGCAATATTCTCCAACGCCAGGTTACGCGTACGCGGCCCGAACCAACTGATGGTGATCATCACAATCAACATGCTGCTGGCAATAAACGCCAGCACGCCCGGCGTGCCCAAGTGTTCGAGGATGAAACCGATCAACAAGCTGCTGAACACCGTGGACAAGCGGCTGAACGAATAGCAGAACCCCACCGCCCGTGCGCGGATATTGGTCGGGAACAGTTCGCTCTGGTACGAGTGGTAACTGAAGCTCAGCCAGGCGTTGCAGAAGGTGATCATCACCCCGCAGATCACCAGCCCCACCGCCGTGGTTTGCAGGGCGAACAGGCTGCCGAAGATCATTGCGCCCATGGCCGAGCCGACGATCTGCCATTTGTTTTCAAAGCGGTTGGCCACCTTCACAAACAGCAACGGCCCCAGCGGGTAGGCGAGGGTGATGATAAAGGCGTACATCAGGCTGTGGGTCACGCTCACGCCCTGGCCCGACAGCAACGCCGGCAACCAATTGCCGAAGCCGAAAAAGCCGATGGCCTGGAACACGTGAAACACGATCAGCATCAACGCACGGCGCCGGTACGGCGGTTGCCAGATGTCGGCAAAACGGCCGCTGCCTTGTACGCTGACGGCCTGCGGTTCGGGTTCATCCAGCGGTTTGCCGTGATCCTTCTGGCAGCGCGCTTCCAGGTTGTCCATGATCTGCCCGGCCTCATCAAAACGACCTTTTTGCGCCAGCCAGCGCGGTGATTCCGGCAGGCGCTTGCGCAGTTGCCAGATAAACAGGGCAAACACTGCACTGCTGAGCACCACCCAGCGCCAGCCGGACACCCCGAACGGCGCCTGGGGCACCAGCCACCACGACATCAACGCCACTGCTGGCACTGACAGAAACTGGATAAAAAACGCGAAGGCGAACGCCGAACTGCGCATGCGCTTGGGCACCAGTTCCGACAGGTAGGCGTCGATGGTTACCAGCTCGATCCCCAGGCCAATGCCCACCAGAAAACGCATGCCGATAATGCCCAGCGCCGAGGTTTGAATGCCCATCAACACCGTGGCGACCGTGTACCAGATGAGCGCAAAGGTGAAGATCGCCCGGCGCCCGAAACGGTCGGCGATGGGGCTGAGCAGGCTGGCGCCGAGGAACAGGCCCAGAAAGGTCGCCGAGGCGAACGCCGCTTGATCCGAGAAGCCAAACACGCCTTCGCTGCCGGTGTGGAAGATCCCGTCGCTGATCAGGCCAGGGCTGATATAGGCGGTCTGGAACAGGTCATACAGCTCGAAAAAACCACCGATCGACAGCAGCGCCACCAGGCGCCAAACGGTAGCGACAGCGGGCAGGCGGTCAATGCGCGCGCTGATGTGGGCAGCGCGGATCGGGTCGATGCCGTCGGCGGTGGCGAGTGCGGGCATGGGCAGAACTCAATAAGTAATCGGGATTTCAAATTCTTGGAATGCATCGTCGACCGGATGGTAACCCAATACTCGCGTGGTTTCGCTCAGGTCCAGACGCTTGAAACGGTTATTGGAAATGCCATGGGCGATCAGGTGCTTGACGCCCTCGGCCTCCACCGAACGTTGCAGCAGTTGCACCGCATCACGCGGGCTGAGCCAGGCGCTGAGGTCGCGGGCGTTGTTGAGGTCGTGGGTTTCGGCGAACTCAAAGGCGCCGATGCGCAGGGCGATGGTCGACAGCGGCGTCTTGGCTGCGTAATAGCCGCACAGCGCCTCGCCGTAGCATTTGCTCACGCCGTACAGGTTGGCGGGCATCACCGGCATGCCGGGCGTGATCTGCCGGTCCACCGGGTAGCCTTCGATGGTCTGTGCGCTGCTGGCGAACACCAAACGTTTCACGCCGGCGGCCACGGCGGCTTCGAACAGGTAAGTCGTGGCGAGGATATTGTTTGGCAGCAATTCGTCGAACGAAGCGCTGGCGTGGGGGATGCCCGACAGGTGCACCACCACGTCGATGCCGTCGAGCAGCGCGGCCAGGCTGGCTTTGTCGCTGAGGTCGGCGTGGACGAAACGGTGCTCGCCCAGGTCGAACGTCGGCGCGATGCGGTCAGTGAGGGTGAAGCGGTAGCGCGCTTTCGAGGCTTCGAAAAATGTCTTGCCGATTCTGCCGCAGGCGCCGGTCAGCAGTACGTTGAGTCCGTTCACGGTGGAGTCCTTGTTTTAGTTGTGGCCGTCGAGGGCGAAGGTCTTGAAGCCTGGGCGTTGGCTCAGGCGTTGGTAATACGCCGCTATCGCAGGGTAGGGCGGGCGCTCCATGGGCGTGTTCTGCCAACGGTGCACCGAGAGGCCGATAAGGATATCGGCGAGGGTAAATTCATCTCCGGCCACATAGGCGCCGGTGTTGGCCATCTGTTGTTCCAGCAGTCCCATCTTGTCATTCCACACCTGCACGGCGGCGGCAATCTGCGCTGCGTTGAGGTTGTCGGGGTTGTTGCGCACCAGCGCGGTAAAGGCATCTCCCCAGGCGCGGTTGAGTTCCACGGCTTGCCAGTCCACCCACTGCTCGACTCGCGCACGTGGCGCGGGTTCGGCGGAGAGCAGGTCGGTGCGTTGGTAGAGGCCGATCAGGTAGCGGCAGATGGTGTTGGATTCCCACAACACACCGTGGTCGTCGATCAGCACCGGCACCTGGGCGTTGGGGTTCAAGGCCAGGAATTCGGGTGACTGGGTGGGCTTGAAGCCGATGCCCCAGTCTTCACGCACGTAGTCGATGCCCAGTTCCTGGCAGGTCCAGAGCACTTTGCGCACGTTGATGGAGGACGTGCGGCCGAGGATTTTCAGTGAGTGTCCCATGGTGCTTCCCTGACGATGGAGAGCGGTCAATCTAGCAGGGACAGGACTTTACGGCGATATCTTAAAGTGGGCACGGACAACATGTGGGAGCTGGCTTGCCTGCGATAGCGGTGTGTCAGGCAATGATGTGCCGACAGGTCTACCGCCATCGCAGGCAAGCCAGCTCCCACAGGGTTAACCGAGTAAGGCTTTAGGTGCGTGGTGTTTGCTGGTCCATGGCTTTGCCTACCATCAGCACTGACAACTCGCTGAGTTGATGAATGGCGAGGGCCACGTCGCGGTGTTTGCCGCTGAGGTCATTGGACAGGTCGAGCAGCAAGGTGCTGACGGAACACACGGTTTCGTAGCTGTTGATCAGTAGGGATTCGATGGGTATGTCGCGTGTGAGGGTGAAGAGCGTGGTCGGGGGATTGACGCTTTGCATGGTTGAAGTACCTGGTTAGTGCAAACACCCGCATCGCTACTAAACAAATTGGGTGGCAACTGTGCGCAGGTTAGTAGACCGGTAATCCCACACAAACCCGGCGCGCCCGAAGGCGCCCTACGCACAGTCGCCATAAATGGCTTGTGCATATTGTGTTGGGAAGTTCGGGCTACTAAACCCGATCACCGAGAAATTCAGTGACCGACCCACCTTAGAGACCACCCCCCAAGCGCACAAGCCGGCGGATTCTGACGTAAGCGTAGGCAACCGGGCAAGGCGCTTACGGCAATGTCAGCCGCGTCCTACAGGCGTCCCACATCTCATGTGGGAGCTGGCTTGATTGTGTTTGGGCTTTGAAAGGTCAGGTGCTCTCGCGCACCTGCAACTCAAACCCCATGTCCACCACCGGCTTGGCAATCTTGTTGCCCGCCATGATGGTCAACAAATGCTCCGCCGAGCGCCGCCCGATCGCCTCACGCGGCGTGCTGATACTGCTCAAACGCGGCACCATGAATGAGGAGGCGGGCAAGTCGTTAAAGCCCAGCACCGCCACGCGCTCCGGTACGTTGATGCCGTGGCGCATCGCCTCCAGCAGCGCGCCTTGGGCCAGGTCGTCGTTACCAAAGAAGATCGCATCCACATCCGGATGCGCCGCCAGCAGCTGCAAAAACAACTCCCCACCCAAGCCTACGGAGGAGGGGCGCGGCGTCAGCAATTCCAGCGCCGGGTCGTACATACCGGCGTGTTGCAGGGCACGGCGGAACCCTTCACCACGCAGCAACGTGCGTTGGTCCAACTGCGCGCCGATATACGCCAGGCGCTTGCGCCCACGGGAGAGCAAATGCGCTGCCGCTGTCTCGCCTGCGCTCAATTGCGAGAAACCCACGCAATTCACGCCCGCGTTCGGGTCCAGATCCATCATGTACACACAGGGCACGTTGCTGGTCTCGACCATTCGTCGCGCGCTTTCGGTGCGGTCAAACCCGGTCAGCAGCAAGCCGCGTGGCTGGTACGCCATGTAGTTGCGCAGCAGGTTTTCTTCTTCATCGCGTGAATAGTGCGAGTTGCCGATCAGCACTTCAAAGCCCTTGGGCCGCAGCACTTGGTGGATGGCTTCGAGGGTTTCGATAAACAACAGGTTGGACAGCGACGGCACGATGACCACCACCGAATGGCTTTGCGCCGAGGCCAGGGCACGAGCGGCGGGGTTGACCACGTAGTTGAGTTCGGCCGCGGCCAACTGCACTTTTTCCACCAGCTCGGTAGCAACCGTGCTGACGCCACGCAGTGCGCGGGAGGCGGTAATGGGGCTGACACCCGCCAGGCGGGCTACTTCATTGAGGGTAGGGCGACCGGTGGTGCGTAATTTTTTATCGTTCTTGGAGGTCATCAGGCTGTTGCCAAACAAAAATCGAGGCACTAAGGTAGCGCTGTCTCCAAACGGCTGCAAATACTTGAACGTTGGGTTGCCTGATCCTGTTCAAACGGTTGGAGAGGATGCACGCGTCACTCCATAAAAATGACAAGTCGGCGCGGGAAAAGCCTGTTTTTGCACTAGCCTTACAGCGTGCAAAGGTAGCGCTATCTGCGTCCTGAGGTGTTTCATGAGTCAACCTGTTACCGCCCTGGTCATCATGGGTGTTTCCGGCTGTGGCAAGTCCAGCGTCAGCGAAGCCCTGTGCCGCCTGAACGGCGCCACCGCAATTGAAGGCGACAGCTTTCACCCTGCCGCCAATATTGAAAAGATGAGCGCCGGCCACCCCCTCAACGACGACGACCGCGCCGGCTGGCTCGACATCCTCTGCGATGAACTGCGCCGCTCGCTCAAAGCCGGCGAGCATCCTGTGCTCACCTGCTCAGCCCTCAAAAAGAAATACCGCGACCACCTGCGCGAAGCTGCGCCGGGCCTGGGCTTTGTGTTCCTGGAGCTGACCCGCGCCGTGGCCGCCGACCGCGTGTCCCACCGCCCCGGCCATTTCATGCCGGCAAGCCTCATAGACAGCCAGTTCGCCACCCTCGAATCGCCCGTGGGCGAGCCGCTGACCCTGGCGCTCAATGCCAGCGAAGACAGCGTTGAGGACTTGGCCGAGCAAACCAATGCCTGGTGGCTGCAACACGGCTTTGAACCTACTCATTAATTTTTTGCCGGAAAAGGTAGCGCTACCCCCGGCGAAAGATTCAATACCCGCTTTAATAACAACAACAAACAGGAGAGACCCCCCATGTTTGGCATGTCCCACGAGTCCTACCTGCTGCTAGATGCAGTGGTCACTATCATCGGGTTGATCGTTCTGATCACCAAGTTCAAGGTGCACCCGTTCATTGCACTGATCATCGCGGCCGGCTTCCTTGGCCTGACCTCGGGCATGCCCGTGGACAAGATCATCAAGGCGTTCCAGGACGGTTTTGGCGGCGTGCTCGGTTTTGTCGGCATCATCCTCGCGCTGGGCACGATGCTCGGCAAAATGATGGCCGAATCCGGCGGTGCCGATCAGATCGCGCAAACGCTGATCCGCGCGTTCGGCAAAGAAAAAGTCCAGTGGGCCATGATGTTCGCCGCGTTCCTGGTGGGCATCCCGCTGTTCTTCGAGATCGGCTTTGTGCTGCTGATCCCGCTGGTGTTTATCGTCGCGCGCCGTACCGGCGTGTCGCTGATCAAGATCGGCATCCCGCTGCTCGCCGGCCTGTCGGCGGTACACGGCCTGGTGCCACCGCACCCTGGCCCGCTGCTGGCCATCGGCGTGTTTGGTGCAGATATCGGCAAAACCATCCTGTACGGGCTGATCGTCGCACTGCCGACCGCCATTATTGCCGGGCCGATTTTCGGTACGTTTATCGCCAAGTACATTCCGGGCAACCCGTCCCAGGAACTGGTCGACCAACTGGCCCGCGAGCCGGAGTCCAAAAGCCTGCCGAGCTTCAGCATCACCCTGATCACCGTGCTGCTGCCGGTGTTCCTGATGCTGCTCAAAACCTTCGCAGACGTCGCGCTGCCGGACGGCCACGCCATCCGCAACTGGATGGACATGATCGGTCACCCGATCACCGCGCTGCTGCTGGCGTTGCTGCTGTCGCTGTACACCTTTGGCCATCGCCAAGGCATTCACTCCAAGCAAATCCTCAAGCTGCTCGACGCCAGCCTGGCGCCGACCGCTGCGATCATCCTGATCATCGGCGCCGGTGGTGGTTTCAAGCAGATGCTGGTGACCAGCGGCGTGGGCGACGTGATCGGCCATATGGCAGTGAACGCGCAGATCAACCCTATTCTGCTGGCGTGGCTGGTAGCGGCGGTGATTCGTGTGGCCACAGGCTCTGCGACGGTCGCGACCATTACCGGCGCAGGCATTGTGGTGCCGGTGGTGGGCATGATTCCGGGGGTTAACCGTGAGCTGCTGGTGTTGGCGACGGGGGCGGGTTCGTTGGTGTTGTCTCACGTCAACGATGCGGGGTTCTGGCTGGTGAAGCAGTACTTCAATATGACCGTGGTCGAAACGTTCAAGACCTGGACAGCGATGGAGACCATTCTGTCGGTGGTGGCGCTGATCTTTATCATGTTGCTGTCGTTGGTGGTGTAACACCACACAATCGACTGTAGGAACGGGGTCAACTGTGGGAGCTGGCTTGCCTGCGATGGCGGTGGTGAATCCAATATCGCTATCGCAGGCAAGCCAGCTCCCACATTAATTCGGTTTCTTCAGGTCGTTCAGGGTCAGGCTTTATCCGCCCGGAACATCCCGCGAATCCCGCGTACCGCCTGGCGAATCCGGTCCTGGTTCTCGATCAGCGCAAAGCGCACGTGATCATCGCCATACTCACCAAAGCCAATCCCCGGCGACACACACACCTTGGCTTCCAGCAGCAGTTTCTTGGCAAATTCCAGCGAGCCCATGGCGGCATACTGCTCGGGAATTTTCGCCCAGACGTACATCGATGCCTTGGGATTTTCCACCATCCAACCCAGCTCATGCAGGCCTTTGACCAACACGTTGCGGCGCTGGCGATACTGCTCGGCAATGTCCTTCACGCACTGCTGATCGCCTTCCAGCGCCGCAATAGCCGCCACTTGCAGCGGGGTGAAGGTGCCGTAGTCGTGGTAACTCTTGATCCGCGCCAGGGCGTTGACCAGTTCCGGGTTACCGACCATGAAGCCGATGCGCCAGCCAGCCATGTTGTAGCTCTTGGACAGGGTGAAAAACTCCACCGCAATGTCCTTGGCGCCTGGCACCTGCATGATCGACGGGGCTTTCCAGCCGTCGTAGACGATATCGGCGTAGGCCAGGTCGTGTACCACCAGCACGTCGTACTGTTTGGCCAGGGCGATTACACGTTCGAAGAAGTCCAATTCCACGCACTGCGCGGTGGGGTTGGACGGGAAGCCGAGGATCATCATCTTCGGCTTGGGGATCGAGCCACGAATCGCCCGTTCCAGCTCGTCGAAGAAGTCCACGCCCGGCACCAGCGGCACCGAACGCACCTGGGCGCCGGCAATCACGGCACCGTAGATGTGAATCGGGTAGCTCGGGTTGGGCACCAGCACGGTGTCGCCCTGGTCCAGGGTGGCCAGCATCAAGTGCGCCAGGCCTTCCTTGGAACCGATGGTCACGATGGCTTCGGTTTCCGGGTCGATATCCACTGCATAGCGGTCTTTGTACCAGCGCGAAATGGCCCGGCGCAGACGCGGAATGCCTTTGGAGGTGGAGTAGCCGTGGGTATCTTCACGCTGGGCGACGGTGACCATTTTTTCCACGATATGTGCAGGCGTGGCGCCGTCAGGGTTACCCATGCTCAAGTCGATGATGTCTTCGCCGCGCCGACGCGCAGCCATCTTCAGCTCGGCAGTGATATTAAAAACGTAAGGGGGGAGTCGATCTATGCGCGCAAAGCGGCGCGGCGAACCTTGGTCTGCCATTGTTGCCTCGAGGTACGTAAGCGCCCGGAACCGTCCGAGCGACGTCGGCCACTGCGGTGGCCTGCGGGGCAGACAATACGGTCGATGATGGCCAGTTGTCCAGATGCGTAGGAAAAATTTCTACTTGGAGTACAGCCTGGATATGCCCCTATACTCGACGCGGGTTTGTTCCCTCATAAGAAGGAGACTGTTCGTATGGATCAGCAGACAAAACAACCGTTAGAGCCACGCATGGAAGCCGGTAAAGCCCTGGTAATCGCAGGCGTCCAAGGGCGTTATTCAAAGGCCACAGTGGTTGATATTCCAAAGCTGTGGGAGTTGTTCGACACCTGCATCAAAGACATCAAAAAGCGCGTCGGGGGCGTGACCTATGGTGTGTGCCATAACCCCCACCATGGCGAATTCGACTACATGGCCGGGGTTGAAGTCCCGACTAAAAGCGACGTGCCGGGCAACTTTGAATTCATCGAAATTCCACCACTCAACTATGCGGTGTTCCCGCATTACGGGCCGGTGCAGGCACTGGAGCAAACCTACGATCACATCAAGTTCGAGTGGTTGCCGCATTCGGGCTATAAGGTGATGGGCGCGGATTTCGAGCGCTACAGCGCCGATTTCGACGCGCACAAGGGCACGGGGACGGTGGAGATCTGGCTGCCGGTTGGCGAAAAGGGCTGACCGCGGTGCTGTCGGCACCGGTAAATCGGTGCCGACTGAGGTATCAATACAGCGTGTTTTTGACCCGCTCCGGCATCTCTCGGTCATAGGCCTCGGCATCAAACTGCCCAGCATTGAGGCGCTTGTGAAACGCACCGGCCGACGGTAACGCCGAGCGGTCCAAATGTTTTTCGGGGTTCCAGCAGTCCGAGCGCACAAAGGCCTTGGAGCAGTGAAAATACGCGGCCTCCACCTGCACCAGGATCACCGAACGCGCCGGTTTGCCATTCACCGCAAAACTCTCCAGCAGTTCAGGCTCGATGCAAATCTGCGCGCGGCCGTTCACGCGCAACGTCTCGCCAACCCCTGGAATGATGAACAGCAAGGCAATCCGTGGGTCTTGCACCAGATTGCGCAACGTATCGAGCCGGTTATTGCCCGGCCGGTCCGGGATTGCCAGGGTGCGCTCATCCACAATCCGTACAAACCCCGGCACATCACCGCGCGGCGAGCCATCAATGCCGTCCGGCCCGGATGAACTCACCACCACCAACGGCGACGCCCGCACCATGGCCTGGTAATCCTCGTTGAGAAACGCGATCTCCTTGCGCACCGCCCGTTCGTGGGGCAGGCCGTAGAGGGTTTCGAGTTGTTCGAGGGTTGTCAGCATGTATCACCCTTGTGAAAGGCACAAAGCCTAATCTTTGAAAATATCTGGGAGTTCATCAAGCGTTGGAAGGCGCGCTGCTACCAGTGCCATTTCGCTGCTCAGGGCTCCTATCACGCGTGTGTAGGCGCCCATTGATACGGACATACTGCCTTGCTCGATCTCGATGAGTTTTTGGCGTGTTACGCCCGCTAATGTGGCCAAATCTGATTGTTTGTAGCCTTTGCTGAGACGCTTCGCCCGAATTTGCTTGGCGAGTCTTTGCGTGCTGAGCGAAGCATCCATGTCGCGTTACCATTACATTATCTTTGGGATGTCATGTTTGTGTTACATCGTATGGGTGTCAACACCCATTAGGTAAATACCAAGCTCAACCTACGCTCATACCCAACCCGCCCCTTATACGCCTCCCCGCTGTCCACCCAGCCAGCCGCCAGATACAACCCCATCGCCGCCGCATTATCCGTGTCCACTGACAACTCCAATGCCTTGATCTGCGGCCACGCCTGAAGGGCCGCCGCGGGCAATGCCTGCAAACACGCTTTGCCAAACCCGCGCCCTTGCTGGTGCCGGTCCACTTGCAATGCATGCAGCGTGGCGCTGTGTTCGTCGGCCCAATGGGGCAGGCAGGGCGGGCGTTTGAGCAGCAGGAAGGCCACGGGCGTTTCGTCGGCCAGCAGGGCAAAGCCTTTGATTGCACCGGGCTTGGGGTTGGCCAGCAGGCTGTTGAGCGCGCAGTAGATATCGCCGGAATACGCCAGTTGCTCGGGGTGCACTTGCAGGGTGTCGAGCTGCTGTTTTTGCACAAGGCTCAGCGTCTCATAGGCGACGAGGCGGGTTTCCATCGGGGGCGTATCCGAAATCCTACAAAGAGGCGGGGATTCTAGCGGGTTTGGCGTAGGCGAAATTATTTTTCAACGGTGTGTCGATTTGCCCAAAGCCCATTCGACCAGGGGTGTCCTTTGTGATTTTCCAACCCCCCAGGAGTATCGCCATGAGCACTGCAATCAACACCCTGATCGAGCAATGGAAGCAAGCCGTACTGGCCCGTGATATCGACAAAATTGTCAGCTATTACGCCGACGATATCCTCTCGTTCGATGCCGTCACTGCGTTGCAATTCAAGGGCAAGGCCGCCTACCGCGCCCATTGGGAAGAATGCATGAAGCATTGCCCCGGCCCGGGTATTTTCGAGTTTCATGAGCTGCATATCGTCGAGGCGTCCGACAGCGCGTTTGCCCACTGGCTGGCGCACTGCGGCGGCGCTGGGCCGGATGGCGTGGTGAAGGCGTGCTGGATGCGCGTGACCGCCGGCTACCAGCGTATCAACGGGCAGTGGAAGGTGGTGCATGAGCATTGGTCGGCGCCTTTCGACATGGAAAGCGGCACGGCACTGTTCGACCTGAAACCTTGACCGCCACGAACTATAGTCAGTAGTCCGAAAACGGAGAGCACCATGAAATACCTCTGCCTGATCTACAGCAACGAAGAGCTGTTGCACACCTCGCCCGACAGCCCGGCGGACCCGGAGTGCTTTGCCTACGCCGAGGCCATCCAGGCCAGCGGCCGGATGCTCGCCGCCGAGCCGTTGGAGTCGGTGAGCACCGCCACCACCGTGCGCATGCGCAATGGCAAGCTGTCGATCACCGACGGGCCGTTCGCCGAAACCAAGGAGCAGCTCGCCGGGTTTTACCTGATCGAGGCCAAGGACTTGAACGACGCGATCCAGGTGGCTGGTGGCATACCGGCGGCGCGGGTCGGCAGTGTGGAAGTACGCCCCGTGCGTGCATTGAATCTCTGAACACAACAACCACAAGACAGGAGGTTTACCCATGAATACCCAACCCGCTGAATTTGAACTGTCCATCAGCCGTTTGATCGACGCACCGCCAAGCAAGGTATTTCGCGCCTGGACCACGCCCGAGCTGTTGCAGCAATGGTGGGGGCCACACGGCATGACCACGCCGGAGTGTGAAATGAACCTGTGGGTCGGTGGCCTGTTTCGCACCTTGATGCGCGCGCCGGATGGCGCCGAGTACCCGACCTCTGGCGTGTTCCTGGAAATCGAGGCACCGAGCCGGCTGGTGTTTACCGATGCCTACGCGCCGGGCTGGATCCCGTCGGGCAAGCCGTTCATGACCGCCGAAGTGACCTTCGAAGAGGTCGACGGCAAGACCCAATACACTGCCCGCGCCATGCATTGGAGCGAAGCCGACAAGCAGGCCCACGAAGCCATGGGTTTTCATGATGGCTGGGGCCAGAGCCTCGACCGTCTGGTGACGCTGGTGACTCAAGGCATGCCCGATTGACCCCGCAGGTCGAGGCGATTTACCGCAGCGAATCACGCCGCGTACTGGCGACGCTGATTCGCTTGCTGGGTGATTTCGACTTGGCTGAAGAGGCGCTGCACGAAGCGTTTTTTATTGCCGTGCAGCGCTGGCCGCAAGACGGCGTGCCGGATAACCCTCGGGCCTGGCTGGTCTCCACCGGCCGCTTCAAAGCCATCGACCGCTTGCGCCGTCAGGCACGTTTCACCCCGTTATTACAGGAGCAGGCTGACGCGCTGGAGGCGGCTGACTGGAGTGAGCAAGACGTGGAAGACGACCGCCTGCGCCTGATCTTCACCTGCTGCCACCCGGCGTTGGCGCCCGATGCCCAGGCGGCGCTGACCTTGCGTGAGATCTGCGACCTCACCACCGAAGAAATCGCCCGCGCCTTTCTGGCCACGCCCACCACCATTGCCCAGCGTATCGTGCGCGCCAAGGGCAAGATCCGCGAAGCGAAAATCCCCTACCAAGTGCCAACCCTGGAGCAGTTGCCCGAGCGCCTGGACAGCGTGTTGCGCGTGGTTTACCTGGTGTTCAACGAGGGCTATTCGGCGTCCATGGGCGCCGACCTCACCCGCGAAGACCTGACCCGCGAAGCCATTCGTTTGGGGCGTTTGTTGCTGGAATTGCTGCCAGAGCCGGAGGTCATGGGCTTGCTGGCGCTGATGCTGCTGCACGAGTCGCGTCGAGCAACGCGCACCTCGGCCGAGGGTGAGTTGGTGTTATTGCATGAACAGAACCGCGCATTGTGGGACGCGTCTTTGATTGCTGAAGGCTGTGCACTGGTGGAGCAGGCGTTGAATACACGGCATTTTGGCCCGTATTGCCTGCAGGCGGCGATCGCGGCGGTGCATGCCGAAGCGACCCAGGCTGAGGGCACGGACTGGCTGCAGATTGTCGGGCTTTACGATGTGTTGCTGCGCGAAGTGCCGTCGCCGGTGATCGAACTGAACCGCGCTGTGGCGGTGGCGATGGGGCAGGGGCCGTTGGCGGGGTTGCAGTTGGTGGAGAGCATACTGCAGCGCGGGGAATTGTTGGATTATCACCTGGCGCATTCGGCACGCGGGGAGTTTTGCCGGCAGTTGGGGCGGGTTGAAGAGGCGCGGGAAGCCTATGAAAAAGCCCTCTCACTCACCCAGCAAACCCCGGAAAAACGCTTCCTCGAACGCCGTCTGGCCGAGCTCAAATCCTCCACACAATGAAGATCAAAACTGTGGGAGCGGGCTTGCTCGCGAATACGGTGGGTCAGTGACAGATTAATTGACTGATACACCGCATTCGCGAGCAAGCCCGCTCCCACATTGAACAGTGTTGTTTACACTATTTCCGTTAGGGCTGCTGACGGGTCGCTGCCAACACGATTTCACGAATGCACACATGCTGCGGCTGCTGGTACGCATAGGCAATCGCGGAAGCCACATCATCAGCACTCAACACCGTGCCGCCCATGTCCTGCTTCCAGGCCTGGTAACCGCTTTTGATCGCCTCATCCGTGGTATGGCTGAGCAACTCAGTCTCCACCGCACCCGGGGCGATCGTAATCACGCGCACGTTGCTCGGCGACAATTCCTCGCGCAGGTTCTCCGAAATCCCATGCACGGCAAACTTGGTGCCTACATAGGCCACATGATTGGGGAAAGTCTTGCGCCCAGCCACCGAGCTGACGTTGATGATGGTGCCGCCCTTGCGCGCCACCATGCTGGCGGCCACCGCGTGAATGCCATTGAGCAGGCCTTTCACGTTGACGTCGAGCATCTGCTCCCATTGTTCCGGGTCTTGTTCACTGACCGCACCCAGCAACATCACGCCAGCGTTGTTGATCAGTGCATCGGCCGGGCCGAATTGGGCTTCAGCTTCCTTCACGGCGGCGACCAGCGCGGCGCGGTCGGTGATGTCCACGCCTCGGTTCAAGGTGTTCGGCAGGGCTAGCTCGTTAAGACGATCGATACGTCGCGCCAACAGCAGCAGCGGGTGACCGGCGGCCGATAGCAGGCGCGCGGTGGCTTCGCCGATACCGGAACTGGCGCCGGTGATGATGATCAGTGGCTTGCTCATAAATGCACTCCTGGAATAAGAAAAACCGATAACGGAAAGCGTGGTCGCAGTATATTTACCCAGATCGAGGCTGAAAAATGCCTTATTCCTCTGTCTGTCATCGGATAAAACTATGGATGTGCGTCACCTCAAGGCGTTTCTCGCGGTGTTCGAGGAACGCAATATCACCGCAGCTGCCCAGCGTTTGTTCATCAGCCAGCCGACCTTGTCGGTGACCATCAAGCAGTTGGAAGACGAGCTGGGTGTGGCGCTGTTCGTGCGCCAGCCGCGTGGCGTAGAGGTCAGTGCCGAAGCGCGGGTGCTGTACCCGCAAGCGCGGCGCATGGTCGCCGAAGCGCACGCCTTGAGCCGACTGTTTCGCGGGCGCGAAAATCGCATTGCGCTGGAGCTGGGTGTGGAAGGCGATATTGCCGACAGCCAGATCGAAACCTTCCTGCGCATGGCACACCGGGGTCTGCCGGGCTTGCTGTTGACCTTGCAGGAAGGCTGCGCAGGCCAAGGGCGGTTGGCAGTGGAAGAAATGTGCTGCGAGGACGATTTGTTTTTGCCGCTGTGGGAGGAGCCTTACGTGATGGCCTTGCCTGCCGAGCATCCCATGGCGCACGCGGGCAAGGAGCAAGCGTGGGCGCCGATTGAAGACTGGATTACCTGTCCGCAGCACGATTCCCATCAGCGTTTGATGGCGCTTTATGGCCGCTCGCCGCAAGCGGTGGCCGGGCATGCCGGTTCGTTGACCCAGGCTTTGCACATGGTGGCCGCGGGCGTGGGCGTGGCGATGTTGCCGCAGTCGATGGCGGCTGAACGTGCTGGCGTGGTGATTCGCGAATGGCACCTGCCGGCGCCGACGCGGCGGGTGGGGTTGTGTTTCGCCGCGCAAGCATTGGAACTGCCTGCGTTGCGTGCCCTGCACGAATACTTCCAGAACAACCGCCCACCGCAGCTATCAGCAGCCTGACCCAAACCTGATGTTCAACCCAGCTCCCACAGTTTTGATCTTCATTGTTTGGGGGGCATCACTCCAACATCTTGCCCAGCAACCAACTCCCCGCCGGCCCCGGCGGATGGTGCCTTGACCACAGCGCATCCACCGCCACCGAGCGCGGCCAGCTGCGGGCCTTGAGTTCGACCAGGTGGTCGCCGCCAAAACGCTCCACCAACCAGCGCGGAATCGGTGCCCAGCCAAACCCCAGCTGCGCCATCTCCATCAGCATCAAGTAACTGGGCGCCGACCATACCCGCCCGCTCGGGCGGGTTTCAGTCGGGTTAATGATGCTAGCCAGGCGCAGTTCACGGTGTTGTTGCAAGGTCTGCGCCGGGATGTTCTTCAGCTTGGCCAACGGGTGTGTGGGCGCCGCGAACAGGGCAATTTCGGTGCGTTCCTCGACCGGCGCGCCGGTCAGGTCGGGCGGGTAAGTGTCTTGTTTTTCGATAAACGCAATCTGCGCCCGGCCGCTTTGCACCAGGGCGATCAGGTCTTCGCATTCGGCGATCAGGCATTCCAGCTCAAGGTCCGGGTGGCGCTGTTCAAAGGCTTTGAGGGCGACTTCAAAGCGGTCGGACTGGTAAGTATCGGACATGGCGATGGTCAGCTTGGGCTCAAGGCCCTGTGACAGCTGGCTCGCCGCCAATTCCAGGCGGCTGCTGGCCTCCAGCACCTGCTCGGCGCGCTGCAACAGCACATGGCCGGCGGGCGTGAGTGTCGGCTTACGGCTGCTGCGATCAAACAGCACCACATCCAGGTCAATCTCCAGGCTCGCCACGGCCGCGCTGACGGTGGACTGGCTTTTACCCAGCTTGCGCGCCGCCGCCGAAAACGAGCCTTGGGTAGCGGCTTGCACAAACGCCTGCAGCACTTCATTGGAGGCCATGACTATCGCCTTTATCGATGGTTATTAGTTATGAAGTATCGAGTCAAAGGGTAATCATGGCAACCATCGTCACTCAAGGAGCCGGGTCATGAACCCTACCAAGTCGATTACTGAACGTGTATGCCAGGCCATTGGTTTTGAAGGGCTGGCCTTGTTGATCTGTACGCCGCTGCTGGTGTGGATCACCGGCCGGCCGGCCCTGGAAATGGGCGCGGTGACCCTGGGCATCAGCCTGTTGGCGCTGAGCTGGAACGTCATCTTCAACAGCCTGTTCGACCGCCTCAAGGCCCGCCTGCAATGGACCGACGGCGGCTGGACCCGCGTGGTGCATGCGCTGCTGTTCGAAGGCGGCCTGATTATTCTGGCGGTGCCGTTGATCGCCGCGTTGATGAAGATCAGCCTGCTGGAAGCCTTCATCCTCGACATCGGCGTGCTGTTGTTCTTCCTGCCGTATACCTACGTGTACCACTGGGGGTATGACGTGCTGCGGGAAAAAATCGTACAGCAAAGGCTGCCTAGCCAAGCTTGAGCGAGGCGACAAACGCCAGAAATGCCCGCACCTTGGCGGCGGGCAAGTGCCGCGACGGGTAGTAGGCGTACAACGGGAAACGCTCGTCCGGCCACTCGGGGAACAGCTCTACCAGGCTGCCGGCCTTGATCGCCGAATCCAGGCCGAGGTCGAGCATTTGCGCCACGGCATGCCCGTGTTCACACACGCTGTACAAGGTGCTGGCGTCGTTAACCACCAAGCGGCCGCTGGTGCGCACAATCACTTGCTCGCCGGGCCGATGGAATTCCCAGGCAAACGGGCGACCGGTTTGCGAGTCGCGAAAATCCAGGCACATATGCCCGGTTTCCAGGTCTTGCGGGACCGTGGGGCGGCCGTATTGCTCAAGGTAGGCAGGGGAGGCCAGGGTGAGCACGCGCACTTCCATCAGTTTGCGTGCGATCAGCGAGGAGGATTGCGGGATGCCGAAGCGAATGGCCAAGTCAAAGCCGTCGGCCACCAGGTCGCCGAGTTGATCGCGGGTGTGCAGGTCCAGTTGCAGTTGCGGGTATTGGCGCATGAAGTCGCCGAGTACTGGGCCGAGTACCAGTCGCGAAAAATACGGGTCGATATTGACCCGCAAACGCCCACGCACGGTGAGGGCGCTGTCGGCCGCCGAATCGGCGGCCTCCTCCAGCCCGGCCAACAACGGGGCGATGTGCTGGTAGAAACGTCGCCCCTCGTCGGTCAATTGCACCGAGCGGGTGGTGCGGTCGAACAGGCGAATACCGAGGCGTTTTTCCAAGCGGGAAATCGCCCGGCTGACCCCCGAAGGCGTCATCTCCAGGCTGTTGGCGGCGCGGGCAAAGCTGCCGCTGTCGACCACGGCGGCCAATACGCCCATACCGCCGGCCAAGCCTGGATCAAAACTCATCGGTGATTGCCCGTCAGTGATCTGAAGGCATTGATGCTAGCGCAGAATGCTTACAGAAACATGCCGCCCGACGCTTCGATGCGCTGCCCGGTGATCCAGTTGCTGCCATCGGCCAGCAGCATCGAAATCGCGCCGCCAATATCGTCCGGCAAGCCGGCACGGCCAAGGGCGGTGTTATCGGCCACCATCGCATTTACCTGCGGGTTATCGCGCACTGCGCCGCCGCTGAAATCGGTGGCAATCGCACCGGGTGCCAGGGTGTTGACGGTGATGCCACGCGGGCCGAGTTCCTTGGCCTGATAACGCGACAGCACTTCCACCGCGCCTTTCATCGACGCATAGGCGGCGTAGCCCGGCAGGCTGAACCGCGCCAGGCCGCTGGAGATGTTGATGATGCGCCCGCCATCGCTGATCAGCGGCAGCAGTTTCTGGGTGAGGAAAAACGGCGCCTTGAAGTGAATGGCCACCAGCTTGTCGAACTGCTCTTCGGTGGTGTCGGCAAAGCTTGCATGAGCGCCGATGCCCGCGTTGTTGATCAGAAAATTGAAATGTTGCTGGGCGAAAACATCCTTGAGCACCGTAGCGATTTGCCCGACGAAAGCATCGAAGCTGCCGCTTTGGCTGACATCCAGTTGCAACATGGCGGCGCGGCCGCCCAGCGCTTCAACCTGCGCCACCACTGCTTGGGCTTCGGTTGCGGCGCTGTGGTAGGTGCCGATGATATCCACGCCTTGTGCGGCAAGGTGCAAAGCGGCGCTTTTGCCAAGGCCACGGCTGGCGCCGGTGATGAGTGCGATTTTACGAGTCATGGGGTAGTCCTCATTGGGTGATCAGTGGAACTGAGTGTATTTGTCCGCCCATAACGTGATAAACAGGCTGATATCGGAATCACTGGCCGGATAAGGCGAACAATCCCATGAACAAACTGGAGCTGCTGCGCACCTTCGTGCGGGTTACCGAACTGTCGAGTTTTACCCAGGCCGGCGAGAGCCTCGGCCTGCCGCGCTCCACCGTGTCCGAGCATGTGCAGGCGCTGGAAGCGTTGCTGGGCGCGCGCCTGTTGCAGCGCACCACGCGCACCGTGCAAGCCACCCAGGACGGCCGCGTGCTGTATGAGCGCAGCAAGGATTTGCTCGCGCACATGGAAGAACTCGAAGGCCTGTTTCGCCAGGACGAAGCGCAATTGGCCGGGCGCATTCGGGTGGATATGCCCAACGCCATGGCGCGCGGCCTGGTGATGCCGCAGCTGCCGTCGTTCATGGCGCGCCACCCGTTGGTGGAGATGGAAATCAGCAGTTCGGATCGCCAGGTCGACGTGATTGCTGAAGGCTTTGATTGCGTGGTGCGCGTGGGCGCGCAACCCGATCAAAGCGTGGTTGCCCGCAAGGTGTGCAGCATGCCGATGGTCAACTGTGTAAGCCCCGCCTACCTGCAACGTTATGGCGTGCCCGAAACCATTGCCGACCTCGCGCAGCATCAACTGGTGCATTACGTGCGCCCGCTCGGTGCGCGCTCGGCCGGATTTGAATACCTGCAAGGCAACAAGGTGCAGCGCGTGGCCATGGCCGGGCGCGTGACCGTCAGCAGCACCGATGCCTACCAGGCGGCGTGTCTCGGCGGTTTGGGGATTATCCAGGTGCCGCTGCTCGGTATTCGCGAATTATTGGCCAGTGGCGAGTTGGTTTCGGTGTTGGCGGACTACCTCGCACCGCCCCTGGATGTCTCGATGCTCTACGCCGGCCAACGGCATTTGCCGTTGCGGGTGCGAGTGTTCATGGAGTGGCTGGCCGCGACCTTGCAGGCCCATATTTAACGCCGCGCCGACAACTGCTGGGGCGCCAGGAAGGCGTCGTGGAAGTAATCACGAAACGCCTGCATCGCTGGGGTAAATGCACGCTCGCGGTGCCAGGCCAGGCCGACGCTCATGGGTGTGACCGGGTCGGTGACGGTCAGGGTTTCGATGCGTTTGCCTTCCAGCGACCATGGACGGTGCACCAGGTCTGACAGGATCGCCACGCCGCTGCCATTGGCGACCATGCTGCGCACCGCTTCCACCGAACTGGTGCGCAGCCGCACGTTGGGCGTTTGCCCGGCCTGTTCCCAGTAGCGCATGGCACTGTGCTCGGCTTCGTCGACGGTCAGCAGGATGTAAGGTTCTTGCGCCACATCCGCCAGGCTCACGGCACCGCGCTCGCACAACGGGTGATGGCTGGGCAGCCACAGGCGGCGTTCGGAGTTGAACAGAATTTCCGAGATGATATCCGGGTGGGTGAGGTTGGCGGTGAGCACCACGGCCATGTCGAACTGGCCGTCGAGCAGGCCGTGTTCGATGGCCTGGCGTTCCTGCTCGAAGACGTCGATGGTCACGTCCGGGTGCCAGTGTTGCATGCGCTGCAAATGGTGCGGCAGGAAGTAACCCAACACCGTGTAGCTGGCCGCTACGCGCAATACGCCGCTGGCACGGTAGTCGGGCAGAGGGCTGTTGAGGGCGTCGTCCACGCTGCGCACGATCACATAGGCGCGGTTGAGAAAATGCCGCCCGGCGTCAGTGAGGTTCATGCCCTGGGCCGAACGCACGAACAGCTGCACGCCGAGCATCGCTTCCAGCTCCTTGATGGCGGTGGTCACCGCCGACTGGGAGATGTTCAGGTGAATGGCCGCCTGGGAAATCTGGCCGATTTCGGCAGTGGCGACGAAGTAGCGGACTTGGCGCAAGGTCAGGGACATGGCGTTATCTGATTTTCAGAAGATGGGCCATCTGATAATAGATCTTCCCAAGGGGTCAAGCCCCGGCCTACTTTCAGCCATCACCTTTTGGCGGAGCGACCTCGATGCAGGCAGTGGATTTCAATTCGGACATGGGCGAAGGCTTCGGCCCCTGGACCATCGGCGATGGCGTCGACTTTGACCTGATGGCTTATATCAGCTCAGCCAATATCGCCACCGGCTTCCACGCCGGCGACCCTGGCACCATGCGCCTCACGGTCCAACGCGCCAAGCAACTGGGCGTGGGCATTGGTGCGCATCCGGGCTTTCGTGACTTGGTGGGGTTCGGCCGTCGGCACATCAACGCGCCGGCCCAGGAACTGGTGGACGACATCCTTTACCAACTCGGTGCCCTGCGCGAAATCGCGCGTGCCCAAGGGTTGGTCTTGCAACACATCAAGCCCCACGGCGCACTTTATATGCACCTGGCCCGCGACGAAGAAGCGGCACGGCTGCTGGTGCAGAACCTGCAAATCATCGAGCCGACACTGTTGCTGTACTGCATGCCCAACTCGGTGATCTGGCGCGTGGCCAAGGAGCTGGGGCAACCGGTGGTGCGCGAGTTTTACGCCGACCGTGAGTACGACTTGAGCGGCTCGATCGTATTTACTCGCAATGTGCGCGCCTTGGACCCTGCAACCGTTGCGGCGCGCGTGCTGCGTGCTTGTCAGACGGGCCGGGTGCGAACCGTAGAAGGTGAAGACCTGCAGATCGAATTCGATTCCATCTGCCTGCACAGCGACACGCCTGGCGCGCTGGAGTTGGTGGAAGCCACTCGCGAAGCCTTGGACCAGGCTGGGATTGAAGTCAGATCACCTCAATAAGAACCCCAATAAAAATATCGCAACAGCACTTTTTGCCTGCCTTTCTACAATGATTCCAAGAGGAACAGACATGGCTGAAACCACCCCCATCCGCTACAGCTTCGGCGGTGATGAACACCTGTTTGCCGAGGTCAGCGACAGCATGTCCCTGGAAGCCTTTTTCAAAGGCATGGCCGTGACCCGCGCCGTGGAGCGCCTGGCGTTGGAGGGCGTGTTGGATGTGTGCCTGGCCAATGCATCGTTCCAGATTCGCTTCGACCCCGACCGTATTGCGCCGCATGTGCTGCTCGACGCGGTGCAAAGCGCAGAAGCCCAGGCCGTGGCCGAGCGCACCTTGCACACGCGCATCATCGAAATCCCGGTGCTCTACAACGACCCCTGGACCCATGAAACCCTGATGCGCTTTCGTGACCGTCATCAAGACCCAACGGGCACGGATCTGGAATACGCCGCGCGCATCAACGGCCTGGCCGATGTGGACGCGTTTATCGCCGCCCACAGTGGTGCGCCGTGGTTTGTGTCGATGGTCGGCTTTGTTGCGGGCCTGCCGTTCATGTTCCAGATGGTCGAGCGCGAGCGGCAATTGCAGGTACCCAAGTACCTGCGCCCGCGCACTGACACGCCAAAGCTGACCCTCGGCCATGGCGGCTGCTTCGGCTGCATTTACTCGGTACGCGGTGCGGGTGGTTACCAGATGTTTGGCGTAACCCCGGCGCCGATCTACGACCCGGCGCAACAATTGGCGTACCTCAAGGAACATATGGTGTTCTTCCGCCCCGGTGACATCGTGCAGTTCAAACCGATGGACCGCGACGCCTACGACCTGGCGGTGGCCGAGGTGGAGGCGGGGCGTTTCGACCTGCGTATCCGCCCGGTGGAATTTTCCCTGGATGCGTTTCTCGCCGACCCCATCGGCTACCCGAAAACCCTGCAGGAGGCGCTGGCATGATCAAGGTGCTCAAACCCGGCCTCGCCACCTCTGTGCAGGACCTTGGCCGTGAAGGTTATTACCACTTGGGTATTCCGCCTTCGGGCGCGCTGGATCAGTACGCGTTGAGTGCGGCCAACCATTTGGTCGGCAACCCAGCCGGTGCGGCGGGTCTGGAATGCACGCTGATCGGCCCGGAACTGGAGTTTCGCCAGGACGCATTGGTGGCGCTCAGTGGCGCGCTGATGTCGCCGCGCCTGGACGGCGAGGTGGTGCATCAGGACACCGCTTTCCAGGTGCGCGCCGGGCAGGTGCTGCGCTTTGAATTTCCCAAGGCCGGTGCGCGCACGTATCTGGCGGTGGCCGGTGGCATTGATGTGCCGTTGGTGCTTGGCAGCCGCTCGACTTACACGCTGGGTGCGCTTGGTGGGTTTGAAGGGCGGCGCTTGCAGCAAGGCGATGAACTGCCGATCGGCGAGGCCAGCGGAACAGGCCGCGCGGGTAATAGCTTACCGATGGCCTTGCGCCGTTCGGTGGGAGGTGACGTGACCCTGCGCGTGGTGCCAGGGCTGTATTACGAGCGCCTGACGGATGCGGCAAAAAGCAGCTTTTTTGCCGAGCCGTGGACGGTGGGCTCCGAGGCGGATCGCATCGGCTATCGCTTCAAGGGCGGCAGTGCCTTGAGTTTTCAACCGCGCGAACAACCGTTTGGTGCGGGCTCGGATCCCTCGAATATCGTCGACAGTTGCTACCCGATCGGTTCGATCCAGGTGCCGGCGGGGTTGGAGCCGATTGTGCTGCACCGCGATGCGGTGTCGGGTGGCGGCTACGCGATGATCGGCACGGTGATCAGTGCGGACCTGGACTTGATCGGGCAGATGCAGCCGAACCAGCGGGCGGGGTTTGTGGCGGTGACATTGGAGGAGGCATTGGAGGCGCGGCGGGTCTACAAAAAGCGGCTCAAGGCCATGGCTGGGCTTTTCATTCACTGAAGTCAATCACTGAAGAAACACCGAACCAACGGTGGGAGCGGGCTTGCTCGCGAATGCGGTGGGTCAGTCAAATCATCTGCGACTGAAACACCGCATTCGCGAGCAAGCCCGCTCCCACAGTTTTAAGCTGTGTCAGGTCAGAACAGTTGGGTGAACAGCCAGTACAGGCTGCCCGACAACAGAATCGCCGCTGGTAATGTCAGCACCCAGGCCATCAGCAGATTGCGGATGGTCTTCATCTGCAAGCCACCGCCATTGGCCACCATTGTGCCCGCCACACCCGACGACAACACATGGGTGGTCGACACCGGTAGCCCGAACATATCCGCCGCACCGATGGTCAGCATCGCCACTGTCTCAGCTGAGGCGCCCTGGGCGTAAGTCAGGTGCGTCTTGCCGATCTTCTCGCCCACCGTGACCACGATGCGCTTCCAGCCGACCATGGTGCCCAGCCCGAGCGCGATGGCCACGGCGATCTTCACCCACAGCGGGATAAAGCGCGTGGACGCGTCGATCTGGTCTTTGAACAGCTTGAGCTTGCCTTGGGTGTCGGCGTCGAAGTTGCCGACCTTGCCCTTGTCCATCAGGCGGATGGTTTCACTGGTCAGGTACATGTCGTTGCGCACGTTGCCGACGGCCTCAGCGGGGACTTTGGCCAGGGAGCCGTAGCCTTTTACTTCGTCACCAATCTGGCCGGCGAGGGCGGCGAGGGCTGGCACCAGTTCCGGGGTGGCTTCCTTGGTGCGCACATAGGTCGAGAGAATCGGCCGTGGGTCGCCCGGTAATACTTGTGGTGCGCTTTTCACCAGTGCCACTTGGGTCACTTCAGCCACCGCAGCAAACTGCAAGGACTGCTCGGCAGGCATGGTGCGGTTCAGTGCGTAAGCCATCGGCAGCGTACCCACCAGGATCAGCATGATCAGGCCCATGCCTTTTTGCCCATCGTTGGAGCCGTGGGCAAACGACACACCGGTGCAGGTGGCGATCAAAGCACCGCGAATCCACCATGGCGGCGGGGTGTCGCCCTTGGGGGCCTTGTACAGCGAGCGGTTTTTGACAAAGGCGCGCAAGGCCAACAACAGCAGGGCGGCAAACGCGAAACCGATCAGCGGCGACAGCAGCAGGGCATAACCGATCTTGGTGGCCTGGCTCCAATCGACACCGCTGGTGCCATCACGCCCGTGCATCAGGGCATTGGCGACGCCGACGCCGATGATCGAGCCGATCAGGGTATGCGACGACGAGGCCGGCAAGCCCAGCCACCAGGTGCCGAGGTTCCACAGGATCGCCGCGATCAGCAGCGCAAAGATCATCGCGAAACCGGCCGATGAACCCACCTGCAAAATCAGTTCGACCGGCAGCAAGGCGATGATGCCAAACGCCACCGCGCCGCTGGAGAGCAGCACGCCGAGGAAGTTGAAAAAGCCCGACCACACCACCGCAAAATGCGGCGGCAGCGAGTTGGTGTAGATCACCGTCGCCACAGCGTTGGCGGTGTCGTGGAAGCCGTTGACGAACTCGAAACCCAGGGCGATCAACAGCGCCACGCCCAGCAGCAGGAACGGCGTCCAAGTGGTGACCACCGTGCCCAGTTCGTGCATGTCGTGCATCAGGCTGTAGGCGGTGAACAACAAGCCCATGGCAAGCACGGCGAAGAAAATGATCACGGTGAGCAGGCCGGGTTTTTTATCCAGCCGAGGTTTGGGGTCTGCGTGTGAGGCGGTGTTGGAAGCGGTCAGGGAAGGGGTGGCCATGCCGGAGCATCCAGTGTGGGGAGGATGTTCCTGATGATCATTGCAGAATGTTACAGAGATGCTGCGGTAGGTCAGTGTTTAAGGAATTGAGTTTGCCGCTGGTCCAAAAAACACCACAAAGCTAATGTCAGAGTGCAATCAATGTGGGAGCTGGCTTGCCTGCGATATCGGTACATCAGGCAATCAAAAGTTGGCTGATAGATAGCGATCGCAGGCAAGCCAGCTCCCACATTTCGACTGTATTTCAATTCAATAGTCTTTGCGTTTACGGAATGCCCAGCGCCCGGCAATCAAGGTAAACGTCGCCACCAGCGCCACCAGGATCCAGAACCCTTCCGGGTCGGTGGAAAGCGGCACGCCGCCCACGTTCATGCCAAAAAAACCGGCGATGATGTTGATCGGCAACGCCAGCACCGTCACCACCGTGAGGGTAAACAGCGTGCGGTTGCTTTGTTCGTTGAGGTTGGCGGCAATCTCTTCCTGCAACAGCTTGATGCGCTCGCCCAGGGCCGTGAGGTCGTTGATGATCAGCGCAAACTCCTCGGTGGATTTGCGCAATTCCTTCACGTCCTCTTTTTGCAGCCACTGCGGCGGGCGGTTCAGCAGGCGCAGCAGAGAGCCCGGCTCCAGTGCCAGCAGGCGTTGCAGGCGCACCAGCACCCGGCGCGCCGCCCCGAGTTCGGCGCGGTTGGTGGACAGGCGTGAGGACAACAACTGGTCTTCGATATGGTCGACGCTGATGCTGGTTTTACGCACGATCTGCGTCAGCACTTCACCTTGGTCACGCAGCAAATGCACCAGCAACTCCAGCGGCGAGCGAAAGCGTTCACCGGCCTTTACCGACGAGCGCAATTTATCCACCGAGTGCAACGGTTGCAGGCGTGCGCTCACCAGCAGATGGCTGCGGGCGCAGACCCACAGCGTGGAGATATCCGATGACACCATGCTGCTGAAGTTGAACACCACGTCGTTGACCACTGCCAGCAAGGCTGAGTCGACGTGTTCGATACGCGTGGAGCGCGAGCCTTCGTGCAGGGCTTCGAAAAACTCCTCCGGCAATGCCAGGTTGGCCTGCATCCAGCGCTCGCAGGCGGCGTGGGCCAGGTTCAGGTGCAGCCACAGGAACTCTTGCGGGTCTTGCGGCGCTTTTAACGCGGCCAGCGCGGTCGCTGAATCAATCTGCTCGCCCTTTTCACCGGGCCGAAAACGAAAACCGTAAAGCAAGCCAAACAGATCGGGATCCTGGTGGCTGTGGTCGATGCTGTGGTTCATGGCGGCTCGCAGAGAAAGCGCCTGTAGGACGTTTCACAGGTTCGCGTGGGCGAATCATTGCAAGGCGGGATGACGATTTTGTGACAGATTGAAAACTTGCTCAGCGTATTTTCAAGCTGAAGGTGAACTGGGTGCCGGTTTGCTCGCAAGAGGACACCTCAAGCTGCCCGCCGTGGGCATCGGCAATCTGTTTGACGATATATAACCCCAGGCCGAGACCGGCTTGTGGGGTGTCTTTAAGCGGTCGCGCGTAGGGCTCAAACAGCCGGGGCAGGGCGAGTGCGTCGATCTGGCCGAGGTTTTTGACGGCCAAGGTGAAGTGGTCATGCTCGATCTGCGCCGTGACCTGTACCGCACCGTCATGGCGGCCGTGATGAATGGCGTTAGCCACCAGGTTGGAGAGTAATTGCGCCAGTCGATCGCGGTCACCGTACACGCCACGCAGGTCGCCGATATCGGCCTGGATCAGCCGCTGCGGGTGAACACTTTGCACTTCGGACACCACGTGCTGCAAAGCGGCCTGCAGGTCCTGGCAGTCTTTGAGGTGCAACGGGATGCCACTGCCCATGCGGCCACGGGCGAAGTCCAGCACATCCTCGACCAATTGCGCAGCGCGCCGGCCACTGCTGAGGATATGGCGTATGAGCGTGTCGGTCGCGGGGTCCGGATGTTTGCGCAGCAAGCGCTCGGCGCCGAAATTGATCGCGAACAGCGGGTTGCGCAGGTCATGCCCCAGCACGGCGATAAATTGCTCGCGCAACTCGGCGGTGCTGCGTTCTTCCTGCAATTGCGCTTCGGTCTGCTGTAAGGCTTCTTCGGCTTCAATCTGCAACGACAGTACGCGGGCGAACGACTCCATGGTCGACTGGATGGTGCTGCTGCGCAGAGGGGCCGGGTTGGGGTCCAGCGCGCAAATGGTGCCGAAAAAACGCCCGTCGGTGCGAAATACCGGCACAGAGATGTAACTCTCAAAGTGGTATAGGCGCGGGGTGTGGTGGTCTTGGTAAAGCGGGTCTTCGCTGGCTTTGTCGATCACCACCGACACGTGGGAGCCACGAATTTCATGGCAAATGGTGGTGGTCAGGTCGAGTTCGCCGCCAACGCCCAGGCCGAACTCCAGTTGGTCGAGCACGGCGCAGGCGGTCCAGGTGTCGTCGGTCACCCGGGCCACGGCGGCAAAGCGCAGGCCGGTCATGTCACTGATGACTTTGAGCATCGCGGGTACCGCGCTGATGCGGCCAATGGTGGCGATGTCGGCGGCTTTTTGCCCCATGCAGCGATCTCGATACGAAAGGTGGTGAGCGTTCGGCTCAGGTCAATAATGGGGATTCTAACGACCTTGCGCTTTGTAGGTGTAATTTCATTAACTATCTGGAGATTTTTTCTGGGTTTGGCGGATGAACAGGTATAAAAAAACCGCGCCACCCTGAGGTGGCGCGGTTTTTTGGGGATCAAAAAATCAGGTGTCCAGCTTGTCTTCCAGTACGGCGCCGGTCTTGGCGTCGAGCTTCACTTCAAATCGTTTGCCGGCGGTGTCGGTCAGGTCAACTTCGTAGACCAGCACACCATTTTTGTGATCCAGCTCGGTGTCAGTGATGCTGGCACCTGGGTGTGTGGCTACAGCCTTTGCATTGAGCGTATCAAACGGCATCACGGCGCGGGACTTGAGCAAACCTTCAATGTGGTCCGGGCGAACATCCGCCTGGGCCAACCCGGCAGTCAGGGTCAGGGCGGTGGCGGCGAACAGGGCGGTCAGGGTTTTCATGGTGTGTGTCCTTCTTCGGTGAGCTGTTTAAGTGGCCTCAGGTTATCCAGCGCAACTTAACTCACCCTTAATTATTTCAAACGGTTGCGCCGTTTGTTCAATTCGCTGGGTGTGGAGGGTTTCATGCTGGGGGCTCACTGGAAGGGAGATTCGGATGAAACGTTTAGTGGCTTGGCTTTACGCACCTGGATTCCTGATGGGCTTTTTAGCCTGGGGGCTTTGGCAACCCGGTTGGCTGGTGGTGGTATTTGCGACAGCCGTCGCCGTGTCATTTGTGATGGAGCAATGGCTGCCCTATGAGCCGCAATGGAATCGCAGCCTCGGCGACCGGCGCCGAGACACGCTCCACGCGTTGGTCAACGAGAGCCTCAACGCCCTGGGCCTGTTGATTTTGCCAGGGCTCACGGCCCTGCTGGCGTTCGAAGGTATTTGGCCGCGCGACTGGCCGGTGTGGGCACAACTGCTGGTGTCGATCGTGTTGGCCGATGCCGGCATTACCCTGATGCATTACGCCAGCCACCGTATTGCACCGCTCTGGCGCCTGCATGCGGTGCACCACAGCGTGCAGCGGCTGTATGGGTTCAATGGGCTGATGAAACACCCTTTGCATCAGATGCTGGAGGCGACGGCGGGTTTGCTGCCGCTGGTGCTCTTGGGTATTCCAGTGGAGGTTGCGCAGTTGCTGGCCCTGGCGATTGCGATCCAGTTGTTGTTGCAGCATTCCAACGTCGATATGCGTTTAGGGCCATTGCGTTGGGTATTCGCCTGGGCGCCGGTGCATCGCTTCCATCACATGAAGTACGGGCGGGCGGGGGATGTGAATTTCGGTTTGTTCTTCAACCTGTGGGACTGGCTGTTGGGCACGGCGTTTTATCGCGAGCACGCTCACATGAAGCCTGGCGATCTGGGTATTGGCAGCCGGCCGGACTTCCCGGTGGCCTATGTGGCGCAGTTACGCGACCCGTTCATGCCGGCGCGCTTGAGCAAAGAACCGCCGTTGCCGGACGCGCTACGTTAGCAGCCGCACGTCCAGCTGACGCAATGACGCGCCGGCCGTCACGCCAAACAACTGCTTCATGGTGCGCGAAAAATGCGCCGAGTCGGCAAACCCGGCGGCATGGGCGGCCTCGGTCAACGTGCTGCCGCCGAGGGCCACTTGCAGCGCCACACGCAAGCGCCGCCACAGCACCAGGCGGCGCACGGGTGCGCCCAACTGATGGGTGAACAGGCGTTCCAATTGGCTTAATGAAAGGTGCGCGGCGTGGGCCAATGCCTGGGCCGAAACCTTGCCGGCAAGCTGTTGATCCAGGGCCGAGAGTGCACGTTCCAGGCGCGGGTCGACGAGGGCGCGCCGGGGTAACTGGCCCAGTTGCAATTGCAGTGTCTCAAGGCACGGCTGCGCATCGAGCAACAGATGCTCCAGGGTCTGGGTTGCAAAGGTGGCAGGTTCGGCATACAGCACCAGCACCTCACCGTCGCTGGCGAGAATGGCGTGGGGTTGTCGCGAGGGGATAAACAAGCGATGGGCCTTGGTGACACGACCATCGAGGCTGACCGTGACCGGCTTGCCGGGGCACAGCATCAACTGATGAGCATAGTGCGCATGGGGCGCGGTACGCCCCAGCTCGCCGAAGATCAGGCCGTAGTCATGCCCCAACCACAGGCGGCCTGACCATTCGGGTTTCACTCAGTAGCCGTTGTCCTTGAGCAGGTCCTGCACGCTCGACGAAGGCCAGCGCTTGTAGAACTTCAGCAGTTCGGCGGCGCGGTTGGTGAAGATGCCGTCAACGCCGGCCTTCATGACTTTTTCGAAGTCCACGGGCTCATCGACGGTGTAGACGTGCACCAGCAGGCCTTTGTCGTGGGTCAGCTTGTTCATCTCAGGCTTCACCAGGTCGGTGTAGCTCTGGTCGCCATGGTTGGTCAGCTCGGCCGAAGGGCCGGTGCCGATGGCGCCGAGGCTCTTGGCTTCGTCCACCCATTTTTCGAACTCGGCGGCGTCTTTTGGCTCTTGCTTGGCGTAGTAGGCGGCCTTGGTGGTTTCGCCGGACTCAGCAAAGGTTTGTGCCGATTTAGGCTCGATGCTGCCTGGGCCAACCCACAACAGCAGAATTTTCGGGGTGTTGGGCATTTCTTTTTGCAGCTCTTTCAAGCTGTCTTTTTCAAACGTCTGCAGCACCACGCGGCCTCTGCCCTGGCCTACGCCGGTGTTGCTCTTGCCCAGCTTGGAACCGGCCGAGCTCAACCAGCCTTTATCCAGCAGCTTGTTTTTCAGATCGGCTTCGATGCCCGGGAACTGCTTGGGCTCCTTGGTCTCGATGTACAGGCCGGGTTTGTGCTGCGGGTTGCCTTCGGCGATCTTGATGATCTCGTCCAGGCTCTGGATTTTCAGGCCAACAAACGCCGGGCGGGCGCGGTCCGGGTAAGCGGCGTTGAACCAGCTGCCGGCGTCCAGGGTGCGCAATTCGGCCCAGGTGAACTCATTGGCCGGGGCGTCTTTGCGCTCGGGGAACTTGGTGGCCACGTCGGTGGTGCGTTGCAGGTTGTTGTCGTGCAGGGCGAACAGCACGCCGTCTTTACTGCGCTGCAGGTCCATTTCCAGGTAGTCGGCACCCAGGTCACGGGCGAGCTTGTAGGAGGCGGCAGTGGATTCGGGGGCATCGTAGGACGCGCCACGGTGAGCAATGACAGCCGGGTATGGAATGCCTTCGTTTGTCGCCAATTCAGCCGGGCTGATCGGGTCGGCAGCCTGTGCCTGACCAAGGCCGAGCATCAGAGCGAGCAGCAGGGCGCTCTTGGTAAACGTGACAGGCATATGCGAAGTCCTTTCGTGGAGGTAACTTTGAGAAGGCGTCCTTTTTAACAATTGATTGCGAAAGGCGCTATCACCAAACCGACATTAAGCTACTCACGAGGCATTTTTGTGGGTTTTTTTGTGCTGTGTTGCAGTATTCTTGGCCGAAGCTGCCCCGTTAGAGGGCAGTAATTTCTGCCACGCGTGTAAACCATCTTTCCAGTCCCCGTGGGACTTTTCAGTGAGGTTTACCATGCGCATCACTTCCGAGCTTATCTGCCAGGCCGCCGACCAACTCCATGGCTTTGTCGGCCTGAACCGCAAAACCGGCCACTACATCGTGCGTTTCAGCGAAGACGCCTTCGGCATGGACGTGGCCGATGACGGCATCATCCCCACCGCCGAATTTGTCTGGCTGCCGGCCGCCGACCACACCATGACCCTGTCGCGCGAGCGCCTGCAGTTGCTGCTGGACCAGAATATCGATGACCGTATCAACATCACCGAACCGTTGCGCGTGTATATGCGCCGGGTGGAGATCCCGCAGATCAGTGCGTTGCGCAGTTTGGTGAGTTAGGTCCAGGCGAGTGGAGATCTACTTGTTGGAGCGGGTAAGTATTTCAATTCTGGAAGGTGTAAGCCCGCTCCACCTTGCACACGCGGGTGTGAAACGCCGAATACCAATGGGCGCGGCCTTGCTCGCGCACTTGGCTATGTTCGGCTTGTTGCTTCCAGGCCAAAATCGCCGCTTCGCTTGCCCAGTAGGAAACGGTGATGCCCAAGC
This sequence comes from Pseudomonas sp. KBS0710, assembly GCF_005938045.2. Taxonomy (GTDB): domain Bacteria; phylum Pseudomonadota; class Gammaproteobacteria; order Pseudomonadales; family Pseudomonadaceae; genus Aquipseudomonas. The sequence continues at coordinate 744,880 of NZ_VCCF02000001.1, forward strand.
CGTCTTCCCGCGCTGACTCAACACCCAGAAACCCCGGTTGTTCGCGCGCCAGTTCCAACATACGGTTGGCGGCCTGGCCATAGCCTTGATCGCCTTCGGTACGCAACGAGCTGAAAATTACGGCGTAATAGGGCGGGGCGGGTGTGTTGGCGATCATATCGATTGCGCCTGGCAGGCGTTGAGCAGGGCAACCGCCAGTGGTGGCGTTATCCCTTTAAGTGCTGCGCGTTCGGGCTGAAACAAAGTGGCGACGAAAAACGGATGGTCCAGCAGTTCGATGGCGCGTAGATCGCCCGTCGAATCGTGGCCGCTGGGGATCAGGTCGCCTGCGAGCAATGCCTGGGCGAACGCGGGGTTGATGCCGTAGCTGCAACGGTAACCTTCGTGGGTGTCCAGGCTGGCGTAAGCCTCGGCGATGCGCGTGTAGGGCGCCAGGCGGATGCTGCCAGTGGCCTCGACCAGTGAACACGCAAGCGGCGTGATAACCGCGCGCCTGGCCTCGGGTGCCAGTTCGCCGTGCTCCGCATCCGCCCAGCCCAGCACGTTGCGGGCATATTCGATGACCGCGTGTTGAAAACCACCGCAGGTGCCCAGGAAGGGGCGTTTTTGCTCGCGGGCAAAACGAATCGCCCGCAGTGCGCCGTCGGCATCACGGTAGGGGCTGGCGGGCACGCACCAGAAGCCGTCGAAGGCATGCAGCTCGGTGGCCGGGGTGATCGAGTCCGTATCCAACCAATGCCATTGCACGCTCAGGCCCAAAGCGTCAGCAGCCTGTTGCAGCGCTACGGGGATGGCCTGGTGGGCCGTTACGTCAGGGTTGTAATCCCCGATCAGGGCGAGGTGCAGGGTGGTGGCTTTCATCGCGTATATCCCATGGCTTGTGGTGTCCTGGGGCGCACTATAGATTGGCGCTCACGCAATCAAAATTGGCGTTTGCCCACATGCTCAATGCAGCCACGCACTATCAGCTCGATTACCCGGACCTCTCGCTGATTCTCGCGCTGGTGCGTGGCGGCACCCTGGCGCGGGCGGCGGCGCTGTTGCGGGTGGACGTGTCCACGGTGTTCCGGGCGGTGCGCCGGCTGGAGGCGGCCCTGGGCCAGACCCTGTTCGAAAAAAGCCGCGCCGGCTATCTGCCCACCAGTTTGGCCAGCCACTTGGCGCAGCAGGCCGAACAGGCCGAGCAGGCGTTGGAAGCCGCGCGTATCGGCGTGGAGCAGGGCGGTGAAGTGATCAGCGGCACGGTGCGCCTGACCTGTACCGACTCGGTGCTGCAAGGCTTGCTGCTGCCGGCTCTGGCGCAGTTTATGCCAGCCTACCCGGCGTTGACCCTGGAATTGAGCACCTCCAATGACTTTGCCAACCTCAGCCGCCGCGACGCGGACATTGCCCTGCGCCTGACCAAGACCCCGCCGGAGCATCTGGTGGGCCGGCGATTGGGCTCCGTGGCCTATCAGGTGTATGCCAGTGCAAGTTATGCCCGCGAAAACCAAGGGCGTGAGCTGGCCGAGCTGGTCTGGATCGCGCCGGATGACTTTTTGCCCGATCACGCCACCGTGGCCTGGCGTCGCGAGCATCTGCCGGGCGTACGTCCCAGTTATCGTTGTAACAGCATGCTGTCGGTCGCCGAGCTGGTACGTGCAGGGCTGGGCGTGGCGGCGCTGCCGGACTTTCTGTTGCAAGAAGGTTTGCAACCGCTTGGCCCGGCACTGGCGGGGCGTGATACGGCGCTATGGTTGCTGACGCGCCCGGATTGCCGGGCTCTGCGCTCGGTGGTGACGTTGTTTGATGAATTGGCGCGGCATGTGCGCTGGTCGCAACGTTAGCTTTTTCGCACAAACTGCTCATGCATCTCGCACGTCAACCTCTCGATACGCTCGGTCAGTTGTTTGGTCATTTCCGTCAGCCGGGTGTTCTGCTCCAGCAACTCCAGCAACTGTTTGGTGGTTTGCGCGGCCTGGGCCTGGCGTTCGGTATTGGCGATGGCCAGGGCTTCGCGGTGTTGCGCATCGGCGTCGGACTGGGCTTTGTCGCGGGCGGCCTGGCGTGTCTGGGCCAACAGGATCAGCGGCGCAGCGTAAGCCGACTGCAGGCTGAACGCCAGATTGAGCAAGATGAACGGGTACACGTCAAAATGCGTGACGCCGGTGATGTTCAGCACCACCCACAACACCACGATCGCGGTTTGCGCGCCGAGAAAGGTCGGCGTGCCAAAGAAGCGCGCGAAGGCTTCGGCCTTGAGGGCGAAGGTGTCGTTGCCGAAGGTCGGCGCCAGATGGGCGTGGCCGCGGTGGAAGCGCAGGTGATCGATAGGTACGGCGTCTGGCTTGTCGGGGGTCATGGCGGGCTCGAATCCTAGGCGTTAAGACAAGCTAGCACTATAGACCGAGCCCCCCGCCGGGCACATGAAGAACCGGTCAGTTGTTGCCGCGCTCGTTGGCAAATGCGCTTACCGCTTGCACGGCCTCGGTGGTGCCTTCGCGAATCTGCAGGATCACCGTGCCTGCGCGGTTGGCCAGGTCGACCCCCAGCGCCGCGCGGTCGCGGGTGCTGTCCATGCTCTCGATGGCTTGGCGGGTTTCGTCCTGGATCATCGCGATCATGCTGGAGATCTCCGCCGTCGAGCCGCTGGTACGGGCTGCCAGTTGCCGCACTTCGTCAGCCACCACGGCAAAACCACGGCCTTGCTCACCCGCACGTGCCGCCTCGATGGCGGCGTTGAGGGCCAGCAGGTTGGTCTGGTCGGCGATGCCGCGAATGGTATTGACGATGGCGGTGATCTGCTGCGAACGCTCACCCAGCTTGGCGATCAGTTGCGAGGAGGTGTCGATGTCGGCGGCAATTTCGCGCATGCCGCTGGCAGTTTGCTGAATCACATCGGCGCCTTTTTCGGCCACATCCCGGGTGTTCAGGGAAATATGGTAGGCCTGGGCTGCGCTGGCGGCGTCGGCCGCGTGCTGTTGCACCCTGGCGGTGACGTCGGAGGCGAACTTGACCACTTTGCACAGGCGCCCGCTGGCGTCGTACACCGGGTTGTAGTTGGCTTCGAGCCACAGGGTCTGGCCGTGTTTATCGACGCGCTCGAATTGGCCGTTGAACAGTTCGCCCTGGTTCAAGCGTTTCCAAAACTCGGTGTACGCCGAGCTGTTGGCCAACTCCGGCGTGCAGAACAGACGATGATGTTTGCCCTGGATCTGCGCCAGGCTGTAGCCCATGCGCTGCAGGAAATTGTCGTTGGCCGTGATGATGGTGCCGTCGAGGTTGAACTCGATGACTGCCATGGCGCGGTCAATGGCACCCAGCTTGGCGTTGGCCTCGCTTTCGGCTTGCAGGCGTGGGGTGACATCCATGGCGTACTTCACCACTTTGATCACTTGGCCGGCCTCATCGCGCACCGGGTTGTAGCTGGCTTCCAGCCACACCGACTGGCCATTGCCGGCCAGCCGCTCAAAGGTGCCGGACTGGAATTGGCCATTGCGCAGGTGCGTCCACAATTGGTTGTAGTCGGCGCTGCGGGCAAACGCGGGCGTGCAGAACATCCGGTGTGACTGCCCCAGGATCTGCTCGGCGCGGTAGCCCATGGTCTTGAGGAAGTTGTCATTGGCACGCAGCACGGTGCCTTGCAGGTCAAACTCAATAACGGCCATGGAGCGCTCAATCGCGTCGAGAAGGCTGGCCTGCTGGGCATTGGTATGTTGCAGGGTACTGATGGTTTTTTTATGGGCGTTAAATAGCATGTTCGAGGGCTCGGGGAAGCACGCGTCAGAGGTATCCATGAATAGGCGCCTGACCCCGTATGGCCCTGGGCCTTACGGTTGACTTGCTCATTGTCAGCTTCCTGGTGCTGACAGAGGGGGGCGGAACAAGGGGTTCAGAGTGATCAGCCTGCCAAGAAGTTCGCCGTTAGGGCAGGACCATTATTGGGCAGGCGACCAGTGGCGGCATTATGCTATCGCTGCGAGGCGCGGGCGGAAGATTCAGACGAGGTGTTATCGGACAACTCAAGCGGAATGGGCGACCACGTAGTCGCTGACATTCACCCGGTTACGCCCGGTTTCCTTGGCTGCGTACAGGGCGCGGTCCGCCGCGTTGAGCCACATCGCGGCATCGCTGAACAGCGGCTGGAAGTCTGCGAGGCCAATGCTCAGGCTCACGCGCAACTCGGGAATCTGCGTATTGCGATAGTTGCTGAATTTTTCGCGCATGCGTTCCATGACTTGCGCGGCTTCTTCCAGCGGCATTAACGGCAGAATCACGCAGAACTCATCGCCGCCGTAGCGGCCGGCCAAGTCTTTTTCCCGCAGGTGCAGACGCAATTCCTGACTGAGTTGGCGCAACACCGCATCACCGACAATATGACCGTAAGTGTCATTGATCTGCTTGAAGTGGTCGATGTCGATCAGCGCGATGGTGGCGTGGCTGCCTTGCTGCCGGCACTTGTGGAACTTGAGGTTCAACAGGTCTTTCCATGAGCCATGGTTGAGCAGGCCGGTGAGGCTGTCGATGCGGCTCAGGGCACTGAGGGCGCGTTTGTGTTCCGAGAGCTTGATTGCCAGTTGGTAGCAGACCATGCCGATGGCCATCGGGTAGAGCGTCAGCATCGGCAGACAGGTGTAGACCTGGGTGAGGCTGACGTTGGGGTTGAACTTGACCCCGAATACGCCCCACGCCACCGCAATACCCGCCGTTTGTGCCAACAGCCCGCGCAGAAACAGACGTTTGCCGCCCGCCGCGACATTGTTCATGGTCATCATCGACAGCACAGTCACGGCCGTTAGAGGTGTGAACTGGGTGGCGGCGGCCCAAAAACCACCGAACAGCGAGTCATAGAGCAGGTTGCGCTGTTCCGCCTGATAGGGAAATTGCGAACGGGCCGAGAGCTGATACGCCACATGCGCCCAGGCAAACCCATTGAACAGCAGGAACGCCCACACCCAGCCCGGCATCGCCAAGGGGTAAAGGGCGCCGGCCACACTGATACAACCGATACCCAGGCCGATGATCCTTGGCTTGTAGATACGTCTGGCAAATGAAAGCCCTTTGCCTCGTCTGTTTTCCATAGTGTTCCGGGTCAGCTCTTTTTTGCGGGTACGACAGCGCGCGTCAGCGGGTAGAACCGTTGATCGGATATTAAGTGTGAATATTGTCAGTTATTCGCGTGGGAATAATCAGTGTCCTTCCAGGCCATTTGCGCAGCGCCGCGTGCGAATACGCCAAAAGCGACCTGGAATGTCGCGCATGCAACAGGTTTACCGCGGCCCAGGAGCACGCACTTCGTAACCGGCCAGGAACAGGTCGATGGCCGATTCAATTACGCCGGCCTGGCAGGCGGCGTCCAGCACCGGTTGGCCGAGGGTGATCTGCGGCCAGAACGCGAACGCCTTGAGCAAGCTTTGTATCTGGTGGGCGGCGAAGGCGGGGTCGGTGCAAGACAGCCGGCCGTCTTCCTGCGCGGCGCGTACCCACTGGGTGAAGCCTTCTTCGCGCTTGCTCAGGCGGTTGACCATGTCTTGCGCGCGTTCCGGCGAATGGATGGTGGCGGCAATCGCGACACGGGCCAGGTCAAGGAAGTTGGCGTCCGACATCATCAGCATCTTGGCCTCCAGCAACCCGCGCAGTTGCTCGCGCAGCGGGCGGTCGCTGGCGTAGCTGACGTCCAGTTGGGCCACACTGCTGGCCCACAACTGGTGGAGGATTTCGGCAAACAACTCTTCTTTGCTGGGGAAGTGGTTGTACACCGTGCGCTTGGAAACGCCGGCGGTGGCGGCGATTTTGTCCATGCTGGTGACCTCGAACCCATTCGCGCGAAACTCGGCGATAGCGGCTGCCACAATGGCTTCGCGTTTACGGTCGGTGAGGCGCAGAGGTGCAGTCATGGTCGGCTCTAAAAGGAAATTACACTCGGTAGTTTACTTGCTCAGGGTTTTGTTGCAATCTAGAAACTACACTGTGCAGTGTAGTTGGTCTGCGCGGTGTTTTTTATGAGCCGACCCTGGAGTCACTCTGCAATGGCCACGATATCAACCCGTCTCGACCCCGCGCCTGCTGCGCCCAAGACTGCGGAGCAGGCGCCAGGGCATTTCAGCAACGACGCCCCGGTGCAGCACGGTGGCTTTGGCAAAACCTTGCGCATTTTTTGGAACATGCTGTTCAACAAGCCACTCAGTACGCGCCCGGTGGGCAAGATCCCGGTGCAACCGCTGACGCGTGAGCTACTGTTGGCAGCCCCCGATCACAGTGTGTTTCGCCTGGGGCATTCCACCGTGCTGCTGAAAATGCGTGGCAAGTTCTGGGTCACTGACCCGGTGTTTGCCGAGCGCGCTTCGCCTTTCAGTTGGGCTGGGCCAAAGCGCTTTCATCAGCCGCCGATCAGCCTTGAAGACCTGCCGCCGCTCGAAGCGGTGATCCTTTCCCACAATCACTACGACCACCTTGACCGCAACGCGGTGACCCAACTGGCCGACAAGACCCGCTACTTTCTGGCGCCGCTGGGCGTGGGCGACACGCTGGTGAAGTGGGGCGTGGACGCCAGCAAAGTCCGGCAACTGGATTGGTGGGCAGGTACCGAGGTCGATGGCATCCGTTTTATCGCCACACCGGCCCAGCATTTCTCCGGGCGTGGCCTGTTTGATGGCAACCAGACCTTGTGGTGTTCCTGGGTGATGATCGACGGCGCGCGGCGGATCTTTTTCAGCGGCGACACCGGTTATTTCGATGGCTTCAAACGGATCGGCGAACAGTACGGCCCGTTTGACCTGACGCTGATGGAAACAGGTGCTTACAACGTCGACTGGCCTCATGTGCATATGCAGCCCGAGCAAACCCTGCAAGCGCACATCGACCTCAAAGGCCGCTGGTTGCTGCCGATCCACAACGGCACCTTCGACCTGGCCTTCCACGCCTGGCACGAACCGTTCGACCGCATCATGGCCCTGGCCTGGGAGCGCAACGTGTCGATCACCACGCCGGCGATGGGACAGGCGTTCAGCCTGCACCAGCCGGAGCGCGGGCACGCATGGTGGTTGGAGGTGGAAACTCAGGGTGTAAAAGAACACGCAACGGGTTGAAACGTTGCCGCCTGGAAAAAGGATTTTCAGGGTGTTTCAGGGCTGCGACAAACGCCAGATGAGAGTGCGATGATCCCGCGTAATCAATTGTCGGGAGTCGGGTTCTGATGGAAAAAAACTGTAGCGAACATTGGCGGTTGGGGATGCCGTGTTGCCCGGGCCTGTCCTTGCCTGTGACCGAGGAGGCGGGCAGCGCAGGGCAGGCGGACGAGTCCGTTCATGCTAAACCCGAGAACCTGAGCCGCGCAGGTATCGTCTTTGGCGCGGCGCACGTGGTGGGCGCGGCGCCGATTCCCGGCTACAACGCGCCGGCCCTACCGGCAAGACCCGCGCGGGATCCCGCGTTATCACTCGCGGCTTTAAGTGGTATCGACCCCACTGGGCCGGTCATGGTTGAAGTCCCCCTGGTGCTGAATAACACCAGCTTTACGGCTACCCAGTTGCTATCGGGTTGGCGTATCGGCTTTGCTGATCGCTATGTGCAAGGCGATCATCGCGAAGCCGTCGAACACAGCGAAGCCTTGTGTGCGGCCTTCGATCTCCTGCGTCAGGCCGGTGCGCAACTGGTGCCGGTGGACGCGCGGCGTGAAGACAGCAGCCTGCAATTTTCCCTGCAAAGTAATGAGATCGACGACCTCGTGACCGCGCATCGCCTGGATGCACTGGTCTCCGGCAGTGAGAGTGGCGCGTTTCATCGTGCCTGCGTCAGCGGGTATCCCTCACTCAGCGAACCATTGGGCGATGGGGCGAAGCTATGGTTTTACGGTGCTCGATGGTCGCGTGATGCATTGCCGCTGTTGTTGCGTGCCTATCGCCAGATCCGCGCCGGCGCGTTAAAGGACGCGTAACAACTACAGGAAGTGCTGAACCCTCTTACGATGTGAAGGGAGACTGCCTGAAGGTCTTGAACACCTGGTTTTTTTAGAATGGCGGACTACATCCCGTATGAATTCTGAACTCAGGAGAGACCTTTATGACGGTTGCCTACAGCATCTATTCGATGATTCGTCAGGCTGCGCAAGCCCTGCCAGCGCAGACCTCGTCCGTAACCGCGACGCCAATAGCTGCAAAGCCCGTTGCGCCAGAGACTGCATACGCAAGCGTTCGCGAACTGGGCGAACAAATGGCTCGGCCGAACGGGCTTACGTCGCTTGATCTGGTGAACTTCCTGCAAGAGCGTATCCGCACGCTGGACCCTCATCTGTGCTCCGTCATCGAACTCAACCCTGATGCACTAGAGGCTGCGCGCGAACTGGACCGTGAACGCGCCAATGGCAAGGTGCGAGGCCCGTTGCACGGCATACCCATATTGCTCAAGGACACCATCGAAACCACCGGCATGCAAACCAGTGCAGGCGCATTCGGTCTTGTGGGGGGCGGCTGCCGGCAAGAATGCTCCTCTGGTCGATTACCTCATCAAGCAAGGGGTGGTGATATTGGGTAAAACCAACATGACCGAAATGGCTGGGTTTCGCGATGGCCCCGATGGTTGGAGTAGCCGAGGCGGGCAAACACTTAACCCTCACCGTGCGGGTGCCGACGTCGGCGGCTCCAGTTCGGGGTCTGCCGCAGCGGTAGCGGCCGGGCTGGCACCTCTGGCGGTCGGTGCAGAAACCAATGGTTCGATCATCGTACCGGCGGCGCTCAATGGTGTGGTGGGGCTCAAACCCAGCGTGGGCTTGTTGGATCGCAACGGGATTATTCCCGCCAGCCGCCGACAAGACACACCCGGCCCCATGGCTCGCTCGGTGTATGACGTTGCGTTGATGCTCAATGCCATGTCCGGCAGTGACCCTGGCGATCCCGAAAGCCTGGGCGCCCCCCAAGGCATCGACTACACCACACTGCTGGTGCCCGGTGCGTTGAAAGGCAAGCGTATCGGTTATCCCGCAACATTTACCTTCAACGGTGAAAGTTTGCCGGTGGACAACAGCCCGCAATTTAGCAAGACACTGCAAGTCCTTCGTGAGCAAGGCGCTACGTTGATACCGATCAACCTGCGGCTGGCAGATGCTTCACGTTATGACGAACTGTTGCTCTCGGACGTGAAGGAAGAGCTGAATGCCTACCTGGCCAAACGTCCGGGCCTGCCGGTCACATCATTGGCCGAGTTGATAGCATTCAACCAAGACCGTGATGGCACCGTGGAGGACCATCAACCGGAACTCAAGAAAATCAGCGCCTCCACCCTGACCCCGGAGCAACGCAAGACATTGTGGGACGAGCTTATCCAGGATTTTCGCAGCTCTGTGGATGACCCGATCAAGGACGAAAACCTGCATGCCATGGTGTCCGACTTCGAGACCAACATCTACTTCGCGGTTGCCGCCGCAGGTTACCCAGGAATAACCGTGCCTTCTGGGAAGAATGAAGATGGCTTGCCGACCGGTGCCTATTTCTTCGGCACCCGCTGGGCCGAGCCCGCTTTGCTGGCAGTCGCTTACGGGTACGAGCAAGCAGCCCAAGCCGGTGTAAAACCCGGGCTTTAAATGACGCGCTGCGTGCTACTGCGCGTATTACACTCACTGCCATGGAGGGCAGGCATGGCCTACAAAATTCACATCCTCGGCGCTGCGGGCGCCGGTACCTCGACTCTAGGCCGGGCTCTGGCCAAACGCCTGGGCGTTGCTTATTTCGACTCTGACTATTTCTACTGGCAACAAACGTCAGAGCCTTTCACGGTCGCCCGGCCCAAGGATGAACGCATCCGCCTGCTGCAGGAACAGAGTGCCGGCCTTGAGGGCTGGGTACTGTCCGGTTCACTGTGCGGCTGGGGCGACGCCATGATCCCGCAGTTCACCCATGTGGTGTTCCTGCGCCTGGACCCGCAGTTGCGCCTGCACCGCCTGCAACTGCGCGAAGTGCAACGCTACGGCGAACAGATCCTGGAAGGCGGTAGCCGCCACGAAAACAGCGTCGCATTCCTGGCCTGGGCCGCCCGTTACGATGGCGGTAACCACAGCTTACGCAGCTTGAGACGGCATGAAAGCTGGTTGAAACCGCTGACCTGCCCGGTGCTTCGGTTGGACTCTACGCACCATTCGGCTGAGGCGCTGGTGAGTCATTTGATGCCGCTGCTGAGCCCATCAATCGCGCGATGAGGCTGGGTGCGGCGGGCTCGGCGGGGGCGGCCTCAAACTTGCGCGCGCTCATCCCCCAGCCTGGCGCAAACCCTGGGAAAAACACCAGGCCTTCAGCCTCCAGCCGGAACGCGAGGGCTAGCCGAGCTTCATCCTCGACCTCGCCCAGGCTTTCAAAGCGCTGAACCACCTCCACCGCCAACCCGGCCTGGCGGGCCAGGTCTTCGCGGCTCCAACCCAGCATCACGCGGGCCTGTGCGCTGTGTTTGGCGGTGAATTGGTGCAGGACAATCTGCTGTTCTACGTAAGAGCTCATTGCCAGAGAGGACATGGGGTTTCTCCAGGTTCGACGGGGGAAGGCAAACTATACTGTGTTTTTGTACAGTTGTTTGTACCGCTCATCAACTGGATTTTTTATCGGGTTCTCACTTGCTGTCTCCAGAAGGGCTGTGGAGGTTGCAACGCTCGCAGGTGAATAGGAAAATCCACAGACTGATCGAGCTGACGAGAGAACGACGCCATGTCTATTTCCGAAAGTGATTGGAAGAAATTCAAAGGCTTGAGGGCATTGGCCCTTGATCGCTTTTGCCTCGGCGTCCTCGCGGATGCCAGGACCATCAGCGAGCACGGTGCATTGTCCGCTCACGCCCGGTACCTAATGCTGTACGGCGTGATTCATGCCCGCAACAAGGATATGGCCGATATGTTCGACTATTACAGTCGCTCATCAGCCTATTCGTGCCTGGCATCAATGGTGCACCACGACCTGTTGACCGACGCCGAGTTGGCAATACTCAGCGAAGAAACGCTTGATGCCATCAGCTATGCCGTCAGGCAGCCTTATGAACTTGAGTGGGTTGAGGAGCGATTGCCGCGCGAGTAAATAGGGCACACTTGGCGTTGATCACTTTGCGCAGGAACACAGTGTGCTTACATTTAATTGCTCACAAGCCGGCAGCGACTTTTTCAGCCGTATTCACAAGGGTAAGAAAATTACCCCAGTTGAAAAACCACCGATACCGAGCGCAGAGGGGGATGCGCTGCACGCCGACCCTAACCAGTGGCTGGTCCATGCGGCAACAGTTAAACGTAAGCATGTGCTGGTGGCGACGCATTTGAAGACGCGCTACAGCATGCTGTTTTTCGATATGAAAAAGGCCGATGACGCGGGTTTTGTGAAAACATTTACCCATCGCTGGGCCGATGGTGTGATGAATATAGCGTTGAAGTGTGGCGTGCTGGACATACTCTCGCCGCAGGTTTGTGATCCGCTGCTGAGTGGCTTGGGGAGCACTTATTGCTTTTACCCGCGCAGCGACCGCAGCAGCCAGGGCCAAATCAATGAAATCCTGCGCGTATTCAAATGGGACGCTGAAGGTTTCGACTTTGTAAAGCAGCCGTGGAGTGCGCGACGTTATGACGAAGCCATCAATCGCACGCCCAGAACCATTCCCGGGATAAAGGGCTATGGTTGGCCGGAGGAAGAAATGCTGATTCACTGGCTGACGACATTTGGCGCGATAGACGCGGCCACCGCCCGAGCTGCACGCGAACAATACCGGCAAGCTCAGCGATCACGCGCCCTTTCCTAATGCTCCTGCATTCCTGGCGCCTCACGAATGATCAAGTGGTCCAGGTTCTCGATATTGGCGCTGAACACTCCGAATGTCTGCTCGGGGTTCTTCTTGCTCGGCACCTGTTTTAGCTCTGGCGTCACCCCGTAAAAAAAGCAATACAAGGCTCGTTCGCTACTGGCTGCCGCCTTGATCTGCTCCAGGAACGCCGTGCGCTTGCGGTAGTTTTCGATGAGTTTTTTACTCAGGTAGACGTTCACCGAATAAGGCTTTTTGTCGAGCCACACCTTTTTTTCGAAGTCGATGCGAAAGCTGCTGGTGTAATCCTTGATCGCTTTGATCTTGCCCCAGTAGATCAGGCCTTTGTTGTCTTGCAGGTATTCGATCTTCTTGAAGAATGTCCAGTAGGTCGCGGTGTGCTCACCCACCTTCAACGGCATGGACTTGAGCTTGTCCTTGTCGTCGATATTCGACACATAGCACTCGACCGGGTGTGCGAAGACGCTGGTTTTGTCCGGGGTTGTGTCGCTGCTGAAGTGGGATGAGCGGGTACTGGTTGCAGGCGCCTTCGCCGAATCTTGTGGGACGCTTCCCTCAATAACGACGGGCGGTGTCTTGCGTTGGTACTGACGCCGCGTCAGTACAAATTCCGATGGGAAATTGTCCTCGCGCTCGTCGTCGCTTTCACCTGTTGCGCCCTTGTGCGTGCTGGCATAGCGGCAGCCGTCGATATGCCGGGTGCTGGTCTTGTTCTTGAAGTGTGGCGTGCGCTGGTAGTTGACGTTTTTCGCGTTGAATGTGCTCAGCGTATTGCCCGTTTCGAACGCCGCGCGGCATTCATCGTTGGGGCACAGGAAGCTGTCCTTGTCGGAGTCGAAGTCGGCGGTTTCGTCGAAATTCAGGTCTCGAACGTCGTAGATCGACAGCTTGTCGTCGAGACTCAGGCTGTAGGCCGTGTCGAATTTCATGGGGCTCGGGTCCGTGAGATGAATGACTGGATATTACGCAAATACCAGACTTTACGGAGAGCAAAATGTGGGAGCGGGCTTGCCTGCGATAGCGCCGTGCCAGTTTGCACATCCCAACCTGACACTCCGCTATCGCAGGCAAGCCAGCTCCCACATTAGATAAGCGGCGTGCCAGCTACACGGCGTCCGCTTAAGAAACACAGGCTTCCACCGATAGCCGTTAATGCGCCCAACGCATAGAACATGCTGGTCGGCGCAGCGTTGATCAGCAAATAGCCGCAAATAACCGGGCTCATCGCTCCGCCGAACGCCGCGAGGTTTTGTGCGCCGTAGTAACTGCCGCGCAATGCGTCTGGGGCGATGGTGTCGATAAACAGGAATTCCGACGGGTAAATGATCATCTCGCCCAGGGTAAACACGAACATCGCCAGGCACCAGGTGAGCAGACTGTGAGCCTGGCTGAAACCGATCAGCCCGGCAATGAACAGCAACGTGCCCAGCACGATCCAGTAGCGCAGTTGTTCGCGCTTGAGAAACCGGCCAATCTGGTACTGCATCGCAATCACGGTGATGGCGTTGCAGGCCAGCACTGCCGACAAAATCTTCAGCGCCTCGGCGGGCTTGTAGGCCACCAGCAGAAATTGCGACAGATAAAGGGTGTAGCGCCCGTGGACGATGGTGCTCAACAGGCTGCCACTGGTGAACAGGATCAGCGTACGGTCGCTGCGCAAGGTGCGCAGCGTGCTGAGGAAGCTCAAGGGTTTGTGGCTGTCATCGCGTTGAGTCGGTGGGATGCCGATCATCAGGAACAGGCTGCCAAACGCAATGGCGCTGGCGATCAAAAACGGTGCCAATTGCATGTGCCCGGCAATCACTACGCCGACCATCGGCCCGGTGGCGTAGCCGACGTTGGTCAGGGTGTAACGCAGGGAAAACACCTTGGCGCGATCACCCACGGGCAAGTTCTCGCTGATGATGGCTTTGGAGCCAATCAGGAACAGCGCCGAGGCGGCTTCGGTAATCACCAGGGTCAGGGTGGTGAGATAGAGGTTGCTGGCAAACGTCAGCAACAGAAAACCGATGGAGCTGGAGAGCATGGCCAGGATCAGCAGCTTGCGCTTCTCCAGGCGGTCGATGATGTAGCCGCCATACAGGCCCAGCAACGTGGCGATGAATACGGCGATGCCCATCAGCAGGCCGATGTCCTGCTGGTTGAGGCCCAGTCGGGTACTCAAGAGCAAGGTCAGCAACGGGCTGGTCATGGCGCGGCTGACCACGATGGTCACCGAGCAGATCATCAGGCGGCGAATTACCAGGGAGTAGGTGGCCACGGTGGGGGCGAGCGTCCTTGTTATTTTTCAATACAACACAATTCAAATCTGAACACAGATCCAATGTGGGAGCAGGCAAGCCAGCTCCCACATTCTAGATCGTGTGTTTATTGGCCGGCATTGATGGAGATTTTTTCCACCGCACCCTGCTCCAGATCCCACTTCTTCAAGATCTTGCCGTAGGTGCCATCATCCACCATGCCCTGCAGCGCTTCACTGATCGCCGTGACCAACTCAGTGTTGCTCTTCTCAATCCCCAGCCCGGTGAACTGCTTGGAAATCGCCAAACCCACCGGCTTGTACTTGCCCTTATCCAGCGACATCAGATAAGGAATGGTCTCGCTGCCCTGCATCGCCGCATCCAGACGGTTCTGCTGCAACTGCGCGCGTGCATCTGCCGAGCCTTCGGTGCCGATCACCACAATGGCCGGCTTACCGGCGGCTTCGCAGTTTTCCTTGCTCCACGCGGCAATTTCCGACGGCCAGGTAGTACGGCGGCTGGTGCCGACTTTTTTACCGCACAGGTCTGTCAATTCCTTGAGGTCTTCACGCTTGGCCAAGGTGTACAGCTGCGGGCCGCTGGTGAAGTAGTCGATGAAGGTCACGGCCTTTTGGCGTTCGGCGGTGTCGGTCATGCCCGACAGCACAATGTCGACGCGCTTGGTGGTCAGGCCGCTGAGCATCTGCTCAAAGCCGGTTTCCTGCCACTTGATCTTCACGCCCAGGCGCTCGGCCAGTGCATTGCCCAGGTCGAAATCCAGGCCCGTGAGCTTGTTGGTGGCGGTGTCCTTGAAATCCATCGGCGGGTAGTTCGGCACGATAGCGGCGCTGATCTCACCCTTGTCCTTGATTGCCGCCGGCAATGCCGCGAATACACACGAAGAGGCCATCAGGCCTGCGAGCAACGTTGGGATAAACAATTTTTTCATGGGGGCGTTCTCGTTAGTTTTTTAGTTAAGTGCGAACGGCAGAAATAAAGCTTTGGGTACGCGGGTTTTGTGGGCTTATTAGAATTTCTTCGGGGCTGCCGGCTTCCACAATCTGGCCGGCATCCATAAACACCATGCGGTTGGACACTTCGCGAGCGAAGCCCAGCTCATGGGTGACCACGATCATGGTCATGCCGGTGGTGGCCAAATCGCGCATCACCGACAGCACTTCGCCTACCAACTCCGGGTCAAGTGCCGACGTGGGTTCGTCGAATAACATCAGCTTGGGGCGCATCGCCAAGGCGCGGGCAATGGCCACACGCTGTTGCTGGCCGCCGGACAATTCCACCGGGTAAGCATTGCGCTTGTCCGCCAGGCCGACGCGGGCCAGCAGTTCCAACGCATCTTCGATGGCTTCCTTGGGCGAGCGCTTGAGCACCTGTACCGGGCCTTCGATGATGTTCTGCAACACGGTCATATGCGGGAACAAATTGAAGCGCTGAAACACCATGCCGGTGGCCAGGCGCTGGCGGGCAATCTGCGATTCATTCATTTCATGCAGCTTATTGCCGACCACCCGGTAACCCACCAACTCGCCGTCGACCCACAGGCCGCCCTTGTCGATTTTTTCCAGCTGGTTGACGCAACGCAGCAGCGTGCTTTTGCCCGAACCGGACGGGCCGATGATGCACATCACTTCGCCTTGCTCGACCTCGATATTGATGTCACGCAACGCGTGATACTGGTCGTAATACTTGTTCAGGTTGACGGCCTTGACGATGCTTCTCATGGGGCAAATCTCCTCAACCCAAACTTACGAGCGCTTGCCGGCGCCGCGGGCAAAACGACGCTCGAGGCGGCTTTGGCCAAATGAAAGAACAGTCACCACCGCCAGGTACCAGATACCGGCCACAATCAGCAGCTCCATGACGCGGGCGTTGGCGTAGTAGATGTTTTGCGCGTTGTGCAGCAGCTCCGAGTACTGGATCACACTGGCCAGGCTGGTCATTTTCACCATGCTGATGAACTCGTTGCCTACCGGCGGAATGATCACCCGCATGGCCTGCGGCAGAATCACCCTACGCAGAGCTTGCAAGCTCGGCATGCCGATGGACTTGGCGGCTTCATACTGGCCGGTATCCACCGAGAGCAACCCGGCGCGCACCACTTCGGCGGTGTAGGCGCCCTGGTTGATGCTGAGGCCGAGCAGGGCGGCTACAAACGGGGTCATCAGGTCAACGGTGTCGATGCTGAACAGGCCGGGAATCGCGATTACCGGGAAAATCAGCGCCAGGTTGAACCACAGCAGCAATTGCAGAATCAGCGGTGTGCCCCGGAACAGCCAGGTGTAAGTGATGGCCACATACCGCAGGATCGGGTTGGCCGACATGCGCATGATCGCCGTGACCACCCCGATCACCACGCCCAACGCCATCGCCAGGATCGACATGACGATGGTGTTGACCAGGCCCCAGAGGATGGCTTCAGACGTAAGGAACTGGCCGATGTAGGACCATTCGATCTGGCCATTGGCAAATGCACGCAACAACGCGGCCAGGGCGATCACGATCAAGGTGGCAAAAAACATCCGCCCGTAATAACGCCGAGGCACGTGCTCGTACTGCGTGATATCGAACTGGTTCTCGGACAACTTGCGCTCGGCTTCCAAGCGCTCCGCCGGGGTTTGGTTCATGGTGTTACTCCACTGCTGTACTCGATCCAACTGTTAAAACACGGTCCAAATGTGGGAGCTGGCTTGCCTGCGAAAGCGCCAGCAAACTCACCACAAAAGCCCAGGTTTAAATCCGAAACCCCTGATAACTCTCGGCCCATTTTTGCTGAGCCGCCAACGCCACCTTCAACCGCCCAATCTGCTCCCGAACCCGCTCCGGTGCCGTCCCACCCCAGCCACTGCGCGCCGCAATTGCGGCCTCCAGGGTCAGGCACTCACGCACCTCAGGCAGCAACCGAGCATCCACCTCTGCCAACATCGCCGGCGAGGCTTCCCACAACTCAATCTCCTGCTGCTCACAGGCCTGCACCAACGCGCCGGTAATCTCATGCGCCTCTTTAAACGGCACACCGCGAGTGGCCAACCAATCCGCCACCTCGGTCGCCAAGGTAAAGCCCATCGGTGCCTGACGCCGCAGCTCCTCTACCTGCACCTTCATGGTCGCAACCATCCCGGCCATCGCCGGCAGCACTAGCAGCAAGGTGTCGACGCTGTCCAACACACTGTGCTTGTCTTCACTCAGATCGCGGTTGTACGACAGCGGCAAGGATTTAAGCGTCGACATCAACCCGGTCAGGTTGCCAATCAAGCGCCCAGCCTTGCCCCGTGCCAGTTCGGCAATGTCCGGGTTCTTTTTCTGCGGCATGATCGAGCTGCCGGTGGCGTAGGCATCGTCCAATACCACCCAGCGAAATTGGCGCGACGACCACAGGCAAAACTCCTCCGACAGCCGCGAAATATTCACCCCGAGCATGCCCGCCACAAACAGGAATTCCGCCACATGGTCCCGGCTGGCCACCGCATCAATGGAGTTTTCGCACGGCCCGGTGTAGCCCATCTCCTTGGCCGAATGCTCCGGCTGGCGCGCAATTGCGGAACCGGCCATGGCTGCGGCACCCAACGGCGACAACGCCGTGCGCGCGTCCCAATCCACCAAACGTTGCACATCACGCAGCATCGACTGCGCATGGGCGAGCAAATGGTGGGCGAACACAATCGGTTGCGCCTGCTGCAAATGGGTAAAGCCCGGGCAAATGCTGTCGATGTGTTGCTCGGCCTGCTCCACCAGCGCCTGCTGCAAACCCAACACCTCGGTGGTGATGGTGCGCGCATGGTCACGCAGGAACAGGCGCAGGTCATTGGCGGTCTGGTCGTTACGCGAACGCCCGGCGCGCAACTTGCCGCCCAAGGCGCCCAGGCGCTCGGTCAATACGCGTTCGATAAAGGTGTGTACGTCCTCGTCATCCAGGGTTGGATGCAGGCGCCCGGCGGCGAAATCGTCACCGATACGGTCCAGGGCTTCGAGGGTGCGCAAGGTTTCCGATTCATCCAGCAACCCGGCGCGCTGCAACTCACGGGCATGGGCACGGGAGCCGGCCAGGTCGTAGGGCGTCAGGCGGAAATAGCGCTCAGGGCAACGCGACAACGCGGCCAAAGCAGCAGACGGGCCGGTCTTGAAACGAGCACCCCAAAGGCGGTCGGTGGGCTGGGACATCGGTATTCCTCACGCTTGTTTTTAGAAGAGTCGGAGGCAGTAAAAATAAGATTTCAACTAGACTGAACCAGCGTCTGACGCGCCGTATTCAAGGTTGCCAAGGGCGGATGTTTATGTTCATTATCGCCGCCTGGCTATGTTCAAGGATTGGGTTGAAGCCTGTTGAATATGGCACTTGAGGTCAACGCGTATTATGGAAACCCCACTTTCCACTTCTGGAAACATGCCGCCAAAACCCGGCACACGACCGCCCCTGCAATTGAGCGGGCTGGACTTCAAACTGCTGCGCGTGTTCATGGCCGTGGTCGAAGCCGGCGGCTTCAGCGCCGCGCAAAACGAGCTGAACGTGGGCCTCGCCGCCATCAGCAAACAGATCTCCGACCTTGAAATTCGCATCGGCATGCGCCTGTGCACACGGGGCCGCGAAGGGTTCGGCCTGACCGAAGAAGGCAAGTTGGTGTATCAAGCGTCCATCGAGTTATTTACCTCGGTGGACAGTTTTCGCGACAAGCTTAGTTCGGCGCAAAACGAGCTGATTGGTGACCTTAGTGTCGGCGTTATTGATAACACCGTGTCCGACGTTAATTCCCCGCTAATTACCGCGTTAGGGAAACTACACAGCGAATCGCCAAAAATTAGATTGCGCCTGCATGCCTCGCAATTGGACGAAGTTGAACGCGGCGTAGTAGAGGGCCGGCTGATTGTCGGCATCGTCCCGGTGTACCAGCGCCGTGAAGAATTCGACTACTTCCCCCTCTACGAAGAAAAAGCCCACGCCTACTGCGCCGTAGGACACCCACTGTTCAACGCGAGCGACATCACCCCAGAGGTGCTGCGCCAATACGAAGTGGTCAACCACCGGTACGCGATCCATCGCGACAAGGCCAACTTCGTCACCTACGACAGTCAGTCTGCCTCGGCCTCACAGGTGGAAGCCGTGGCCATCCTGATCCTCACCGGCCGCTTCTTAGGCTTTTTGCCGGAACACTACGCCGCGCCATTGGTAAGGGACGGGCGCTTGCGCGCAATGTGCCCGGAACAGGTTCACCTGAGCACCGCGTTTAACCTGATCCTGCGCCATAACGCGCCAAGAAGCCCGATGGTGAAAGCCTTCGCAACAGCGCTGGGTGTAGACCTGAAATCTTCCTTGTAATCCCGGTTGCCGATTCGAAGTTGAGTAGATTTCTAACGGATCTAAAAGACTGTCAGATCTGACAGTTGCAAGGGGCTTCTTACGGACCAATCATGAAGGTCCATTGTTTCTGTCAAGGAAGCGCCATTATGAAAATGCCAGTTCGTAAACTCAGCAGTTGCGTTGCAATTTGTCTGACGCTGTTTATGTGGGCAGCGCATGCTGGGGATGCTACGTACTCCTGCACATCGGCTGGGAAAGGGCCTTTATACGACGTGACGGCAAGCTCTCAAGCGGATGCTGAGAAAAAAGCTGCCGCCAAGTTTCCCGACCGCAGCTTCAGTTGCACCAAGCACTAACGATCTTGAGCGTTCCCATACCGAATCGCCGCTAGTACGCGCTGAAAATCAGAGGGGGAACTTTATCCCTCTCTTTAGCGAGGCTGCGAAGCAAGCAATTTGGCCTATCTGCCGATCTCCTCGGCCCCGCATCACCGCTGCAACTTGCCCTGCTTCTTCTTCGAATGAAAATGCCGAAAATGCGCATCCTGCGCCGCCGCCAACAACTCCCGATCGCCACGCGTATCGCCCCAGGCCCTTAGCCGATACTCGCCCAAATCTCCATAAACCGCCTCAAGGCGCAGCACCTTGTTCTCACAGCGGCAATTATTCCCCGTGAGCTTGCCGGTTAACACCCCGTCGACCACCTCAAGCTCAGTGCCGATCAACTTGATGCCCAACCGATTCGCAAAAGGCTGCAACACCAACGCCGGCGACGCCGAACACAGCGTCACCACCGCCCCGGACTTCACCTCATCTTCCACCGACTGCAAGCCCTTGGGGCGCATCAACTTGGTCCAATAACGCTGGCAATACGCCTCAGCCTGCTGCTGCACCCACGCTTTCTCCACGCCCGTCATAAAGGTGCGGATCAACTGCGCCTTCAACTCATCCCGGCTGATCTGCTGCAGCAAAAAGCGCAGCCCAGGCACGGCGAGTTTGACCATCCGGCCATAAAACTCGCCGGGGCCGAAGGCGAATTTGAGGAAGGGCACGAAACTGTCGTGGTGGGTGAGGGTGCCGTCGAAGTCAAAGACGGAGAGTACTTTGGCGTCGATGGGGCCGGCTTCGAGCATGTCTGGGTTCACGGGTTGGCCTCGGTCCTATCTAGTATTTTTTGAGCGTTCATCAGGTGTGACCACTGGAGTTTACTCCCGTGCCAATCTTCCGACTTTGGAGTAGAGCTCCTCAGTGAAAGCCTCCCGGTCATTCGACCGGTGACAACGCTGATGGCAATTGGGGCACAAGGCTACAGCATTGGTCGTGCGATCCGAACCCTTCTGGGCGAGGTGCTTGACGTGATGTACTTCAAGAAATGGCTGGCCATTGTTCAGTTTGAACGGTGCATGTAGGCCGCAACCTTCACAAATACCCGCCGCCTGCTGACGCACCCAAGCGCGTACTTCGGGATCGCGAACGTAGGATGTGCTGGTGGTGCTGACCTGTTGCGGCGTGGCGATGCCTTCGGGCTTAGTCTTGATGGGTTTACTTTGAAGCTTTGCCGCCCGCCGTTCCAATAGCACTTCATCAAACGTGGGGGCGTTGTCTTGAGATTCAACAATGCCACGCTGTTCCAGCATTCGGCGAATACGAGAGACGATCCTCGAACCGACATTGTTTGCAGCTGTGTAACCCGCAATTGGCGTTTGATTCAGTGTTTCAAATACCGCAGAAATATTACGCATGCGGTAGTCGACCGACGCCAACGAACGAGCGCTTAGAGCTCCCTCGCGCAGGAGCTCGTGTTCAGCTTTCTTGTTAAGCGACTGGCCGAGACCTTCGAGTTTCAACATTTTCAGGTAGCCATCCACGGACGCTTCAAGCTCCTGATCGGTCCATCCGGTATTACTTTTTTTCGTATCCATACAGCCGCCGAGGGTTGAAAACCCTCGGACGATACTGAGTAGCCATTATTGCGTCTACGAAATTTCCTACGAGTCGGTGAGACTTGCCGTTCGTTTACGTCAGGACATTCGCTGCTTCATTCGGAAAGGTTGAGTTAGCTTTCGCCACCAATGAGTTTTTGCTGATCCCCTCCGATAGGTCCGGTTAACCAGTAGATACGGCATATCCCGAAGGCGTATCCAGCCTTCATCTTGCCAATGCAAGAGGTTCAACGACATCTCCGGCCAATCCAGCATGCTCAACAATGGGCGTTCTACCGTCCTTGGCTGACGTTCGTCCCGCAACGTCGGAACCACTTCATGAGTGAGCCAACTACGTAGCAGACGATTCGCAGGTGTGTAGTGATAGACCAGCAGCGCGTAAGCACCGGATTCGCTGATCATCAGCATTTCTTCGGGCTGACCGTGGAACAGCAATTTTACAGTTTTTCGTTGGTCTTCATCGAGCTTGCGAGTCGTGCGCTCATCTAGGAACCATCCGATCAAACGCCCAAGATCGCGAGCGCAGAACCAGGGTTGGTTTTCCAGAAGGAGAGCATGCAGAGGGAGGTTTAAGCGTGTAAATACGGTGGGAGAAAAAGGGTCATGCATGGCACACCTCCGGGAGGAGGAGCGTTTTCGAGGTGGCGCAGACAGATGCAGGCATTTCCATTACCTCTACTTGATAGCTTTCTTAGGGCTAAGGCGCCGGGAGTTAAGAAACCTCAAGTAGAAGGCCGGACATATTCCCCTCTCGGGTCTTGTATTCGCCCACTCCCGACATAGCAGAGTCTTTCCTACGCCCACGAAAAAACCGTAGGCGCAAAAAAACCACATCTTTCGGGAGCGGTAGGCCGCTACTTGAGGCGTTTCTTAGGCGCCGGAACTCGAAGATTATGCGCCCCTCAGGTTTAGGTCAAGTCGAAAGAAAAGGTCAGATTGGGGGGCTTCAATCATCTTCCCCCCAGTGCTTTAAACGTTATGTGAATTTTTCAACTCTGCGAATGATGTTTTCTGGAAAGCTATGGTTGTAATAGTTTATAAGCCAAATTTGCTTCCCGCGTATTGATGGTGATGACGCTAGGTTTTCAGGGACTATTTGATTAATGAATTCCCAACACTCAGTGGGGTTTCTGTCCGCAAGGAAGTTTATAAAGTAAGCTCCATCACTTTCTTTTATGATGGTTTTTTGGGGCGTGTCTTTTGTGTCCGGATAAAGTAGGTCAACAAGGTCTTTTGATATAACTATTCGAGGATTTATAGAAATATCTTTTTCTATGTTATAAGCGTGAATGAGTCCGCTACTAAATAGGAAATCATCTTCGTAGTGGTGCATTCCGTAAGAAATGCCACCCCTGCAAATTATTCCGCTCCCTAGAAGCTCATACTGATAGTTAGAGACTAGTTTGGAGAATTCTATGAAGGACTCTTTTTTATAAGGGAGGGCTAGAACTATAGAGTCGGAGAATTGAGTTAGTTGTAGTCCGTCTATTTCATTTTTTAATTCTTTGGTTTTTTGGTGTATGGATTTTAGCTTGTCTATATACTTTTGAGCTGTCTCCGGATTCTCGCAGTCGTGATTGACCATGTTACTAAATCCTAGGAGGTCAATAAAAGCAACAAAGTGATTAGTAAGAGAGTTAGCCATTAGCCCAAAAGCTCAAGATGTTGTACGATTTCCTGGATTCGTTCTTCGTAATTTTTCATACGTTCTTGAGCGCTTTCCCACACTGGGCCGGACCATGGACGTCCTGCTTGATCCATCACTCTTGTGTCATCCTGAGTTATGCTGAAAATGGGCTTTCCATGCTCCTGCATGAGTGGGGCTAGGCTTTGAAAATCTCGGATTCGCGTCGCTACGATTTGTTCACCCTCTAACCCCGAAGTAAGGTCGATGGCCGCAGTATTGAATTTTCTTAACATCGGGAATAGAGTGGTTTCCGCTTTTTTAGGGATACGGTCCATCCACATTCTATAACTTGGTTTTGGCTGGCCACCGAATATTTTAAAGTTTTGTAGAATGATACCCAAAAATTGAGGCATTCCTTTCTTTACAGGTAGATCAAGACCTTTAAAGTTTTGATATATTTGTTGATGTTCCTCAATCCATCTTTCAATAATGGCAGTCAAAGTCCCAATTGCTTGAACATTGAACCGGTCAGGAGATGTAGGTACAAAGAAGCCGTCGCAGGTTAAGAAGCATGATCTTGTTAGTGCTCCAGAGCTTGGTCCTACATCAATAAGGATATAGTCAATTTTTTCTTGCGCGCCGTATCTGTCTAATAGATCGCCAAGTGCTACATAAGTTCGTTTTTCATGAGTTTTGTTCGAGAATCGTTGAACGTGAGACTCTGCAAGCGAGTCTTCAATGCTACTTAACGCTACGTCACCTCGTAAAAGCTCGAGATTTTCCGTAATGCTAATTGTTTGTACACTTTTTAAGTCAATTTGTGCAATCTCACCCTCTAATCTAGGTGTGAGTATTTCGAGAAGGCTAGTTCCTCTAAGTTTTTGCTCTTCGCCAGTTTGATTTTCTTTTTCATCTAAAAGGGCAAGGAGGGGGGCAAGCATCAACTCGGTGAGATTGCATTGTGGATCCGCATCTATAGCTAGTACTCTTTTTCCTTTGGAAGCAAGATAGTGAGCGAGGTTAAAAGTGGTTGTGGTTTTAGAGACGCCACCTTTATGGTTGTATAAAGTTATTATTTTAGTCATTGTATTCTCCATAAAAAAAGCCCCGCATGGCAGGGCTCTTTATAGAGCGTCCCTGACATCCAAGTAAGGAACGCTTTTATAGCATGGCGTTAAGCTATCATCAATCCCAGCTAAGCGCCCCACCCGTCTGATACTCGATTACACGAGTCTCAAAGAAATTCTTCTCTTTCTTCAAGTCCATGATCTCGCTCATCCACGGGAACGGGTTAGTCGTCCCTGGATACTCTTCTTTAAGACCAATCTGCGACAAACGGCGATTCGCGATGAACTTGAGGTAATCCTCCATCATCGCCGCATTCATGCCCAACACCCCACGCGGCATGGTATCCCGCGCGTATTCAATCTCCAGCTGCGTCCCCTGCAAAATCATCTGGGTCGCTTCTTCCTTCATCTCGGCATCCCACAAGTGCGGGTTTTCGATTTTGATCTGGTTGATCACATCGATACCGAAGTTCAGGTGCATCGACTCATCGCGCAGGATGTACTGGAACTGTTCCGCCACGCCGGTCATTTTGTTGCGGCGGCCCATGGACAGGATCTGGGTGAAGCCGCAGTAGAAGAAGATGCCTTCCAGGACGCAGTAGTAGGCGACCAGGTTGCGCAGCAGTTCTTTGTCGGTTTCGACGGTGCCGGTTTCGAACTTCGGATCGGAGATCGAACGGGTGTATTTGAGGCCCCAGGCGGCTTTTTTGGCGACCGATGGAATCTCGTGGTACATGTTGAAGATCTCGCCCTCATCCATGGCCAGCGATTCGATGCAGTACTGGTAGGCGTGGGTGTGGATCGCTTCTTCGAAGGCCTGGCGCAGGATGTACTGGCGGCACTCCGGGTTGGTGATCAGGCGGTACACGGCCAGGACCAGGTTGTTCGCGACCAGCGAATCGGCGGTGGAGAAGAAGCCGAGGTTGCGCATGACGATGCGGCGTTCGTCGTCGGTGAGGCCTTCGGGGTTTTTCCACAGGGCGATGTCGGCGGTCATGTTGACCTCTTGCGGCATCCAGTGGTTGGCGCAGCCGTCGAGGTACTTCTGCCAGGCCCAGTCGTACTTGAAAGGTACGAGTTGGTTGAGGTCGGCGCGGCAGTTGATCATGCGCTTTTCGTCAACGGCGACGCGGGCGGCGGAGCCTTCGAGTTCGGCGAGGCCTTCGGCGACGTCGAGTTTGTCGAGGGCGGCCTTGGCGCGCACGATGGCGGCGGAGTCATTGGCGGTGACGGCGCGGGCTTCGATGGCAGCGGCAGCGCCTGCACCGTCGAGGCGGTCCATGTTGGCTTCGGTGGCGTGGCCGGCGTTGGCGCCTTTGGCGGCTACTTCGCCTTCTTCTTCTTTGTCGAATTCGTCCCAGCTCAGCATGACGTGTCGTCTCCTGCGTGAGGGCTCAAAGGTGCCCGTGTGAAACCGGATGGTTGGGTGTTCACACGGCCCAGAGGCCGCGGTGGATCTTAAGGAATCGTTTGTTGCAACAGCTCGCGCAGGCAATTAAACGGAATAGGGTTACGGGTTCTGCTTGAGGCTTGAGGTGCGCAGCAACAGATGCAGGCTCGCGCGGAGGCCTCAGGTCTGGCTCTTCATCCCAGTGTAAAGGGATATTGCAGGCCCGATTTACCCGCGCATTATAGGGAAAAAATCGGCTTTGTGTTGCGGCGGATGGTCACGATTGACGGCCAGAATGCTGTGGTTTTCGGCCGGAGCGTGTGTTTGCAAGGCTTTGCTGGGGTAGGAATTTTTTGACGGGCGGTGGGATAGTTTTTATGGGGCTGGGAGAGGGGGAGTGGTGGAGGGCTGAGTGGGGTGTGTTTGGCTGAGATCGCCATCGCAGGCAAGCCAGCTCCCACATTGGGTCGGCGGTGGGCCAGAGGGCGGTTCTTGGCCGCAAGAACGATTTCTTGCGGCGACCAAGATCCGGGTTTAAATCTTACTGAAAAAGTTATTACCCGTTGGAACAACCATTGCCCATCACTTGATAATTAAGGATATGACGCTGGCCCTGCGAGTCTTCATATTCCATTTGTACCGGTACAACGTTGCAGACATCCGGGATGTTGCTCATGGACAATACTTTGGCCACATCCAAGTGTGTGCTGTAAGTGTAATCCTCAACTATCGGTGCGTTCTGACCAGCCAGCTCAGTCGGGGCTTCGTCGGCCAGGGCGGCGGTAGCGCACAAGCTGCTGAGGGCCATAACTATTAAAGCTTTCATTTGTGTATTTACCTTCTTCAGGGCGAAAGGGGTCACGGGGCCCTTATGAGGCCGCGTGTGTAACTTAAGAGTTGGGAAGTTCGGATTAACGCTGCCTTCGTGGGGGCTGTTACGGTGTTAATCACTGTGCCTTGTTGGCGGAGTTGATTTTAGGCCTGCGGGTTATATTCATATACCCGTGCTTTTGATAAACACTATTGGCGGTTTTTGTAACAATCCCGTGGTAAAGGTTTTTTCATCAGGTGCCAAAGCCGCGCAGGCCGTGGGCCAGAGCCCTGAAAGGGCATAGCAGGGCATTTTGTAGGGGCTTGTTACTACCATCGTCGAATGGTTCTATGGGGGCGCCCCGGCTACAACAGGGGCCATACAACAACAACTATTGTCACCGAGGTAAGAAAGATGAGTGCGGCTTCCCTGTACCCCGTTCGCCCCGAAGTAGCAGCCAACACGCTGACCGACGAGGCGACCTACAAGGCCATGTACCAGCAGTCGGTGGTCAACCCCGATGGCTTCTGGCGCGAGCAAGCCAAGCGCCTTGACTGGGTCAAGCCTTTCACTGCGGTCAAGCAGACCTCTTTCGACGACCACCATGTCGACATCAAATGGTTCGCCGACGGTACCCTCAACGTTTCCTACAACTGCCTGGACCGCCATCTCGCCGAGCGTGGTGATCAGGCGGCGATCATCTGGGAGGGCGATGACCCTTCCGAAAGCCGCACCATCACTTACCGCGAGCTGCATGAACAAGTCTGCAAGTTCGCCAACGCCCTGCGTGGCCAGGATGTGCATCGCGGCGACGTGGTGACTATCTATATGCCGATGATCCCCGAAGCCGTGGTCGCCATGTTGGCCTGTACCCGCATCGGTGCGATTCACTCCGTGGTGTTTGGCGGTTTTTCACCGGAAGCCCTGGCCGGTCGCATTATCGACTGTAAGTCGAAGGTGGTGATCACCGCCGACGAAGGCATCCGCGCCGGTAAGAAAATTCCGCTGAAGGCCAACGTCGACGACGCGCTGACCAACCCGGAAACCAGCAGCATCCAGAAAGTCATTGTGTGCAAGCGCACCAATGGCAACATCAAGTGGAACCAGCATCGCGACATCTGGTACGAAGACCTGATGAAAGTGGCGGGCACCGTGTGTGCGCCGAAAGAGATGGGCGCCGAAGAAGCACTGTTCATCCTTTACACCTCGGGCTCCACCGGCAAGCCTAAAGGCGTGCAGCACACCACTGGCGGCTACTTGCTGTACGCCGCCCTTACCCACGAGCGCGTGTTCGACTACCGCCCGGGCGAAATCTACTGGTGCACCGCCGACGTCGGCTGGGTCACCGGCCACACCTATATCGTCTACGGCCCGCTGGCCAATGGCGCGACCACGTTGCTGTTTGAAGGCGTGCCGAACTACCCGGATATCACGCGGGTGGGCAAGATCGTCGACAAGCACAAGGTCAATATCCTCTACACCGCACCGACTGCGATCCGCGCGATGATGGCGTCCGGCACCGCTGCCTGCGAAGGTGTGGATGGCAGCAGCCTGCGCTTGCTCGGGTCGGTGGGTGAGCCGATCAACCCGGAAGCCTGGGATTGGTACTACAAGAATGTCGGCCAATCCCGTTGCCCGATCGTCGACACCTGGTGGCAGACCGAAACCGGCGCCACCTTGATGAGCCCGCTGCCGGGTGCCCACGCCCTCAAGCCGGGTTCGGCGGCACGCCCGTTCTTTGGTGTGGTGCCAGCGTTGGTGGACAACCTCGGTAACATCATCGAGGGCGCTGCCGAAGGCAACCTGGTGATCCTCGATTCGTGGCCAGGCCAGGCGCGTACGCTGTATGGCGACCATGACCGTTTCGTCGACACTTACTTCAAGACTTTCCGTGGCATGTACTTCACCGGTGACGGTGCGCGCCGTGATGAAGACGGCTACTGGTGGATCACTGGGCGGGTGGATGACGTGTTGAACGTGTCCGGCCACCGTATGGGCACTGCCGAGATTGAAAGCGCGATGGTTGCGCACCCGAAAGTCGCTGAAGCGGCGGTGGTCGGTGTGCCCCATGACATCAAGGGGCAGGGCATCTATGTGTATGTCACGCTCAAGAATGGCGAGGAGCCGAACGAAGCGCTGCGCCTGGAGCTGAAAAACTGGGTGCGTAAAGAGATTGGGCCGATTGCCTCGCCGGATGTGATCCAGTGGGCGCCGGGCTTGCCGAAGACGCGTTCGGGTAAAATCATGCGCCGGATTCTGCGCAAGATTGCCACGGCCGAGTATGACGGATTGGGGGATATCTCCACCTTGGCCGACCCAGGTGTGGTGGCGCATTTGATTGAGACGCACAAGACCATGAACGTCGCGTAAGGCCGCGTAAAGAGCCCCACTCGGTGAAAACCGGGTGGGGCTTTTTTGTAGGCTCTTGAGAACAGTGCAGATCCCCTGTGGGAGCGGGCTTGCTCGCGAAAGCGGTGGGTCAGTTGGCAGATGTGTGGCTGAACCACCGCATTCGCGAGCAAGCCCGCTCCCACAGTTGGATCGCATTTCAAATGGCGGCAGGTGAGCTGTCAGGCGGCCCTGCAAACCACCAAGCCAATAAATATCGATTTTTCATGTAGGGCATTTCTGAATGTTACCGCTGCCGCCAAATGTGTAACCCCACGCCCATTCCTGAGGCAATGTGCTACGGCTGTGCCCCGAAAACCCGCGTTTTAGACGCCCTCAGAAATAAGATTAAACGCCAGACTTGCCGTGCTAGAAGGGTTTGCGAATAATAGGCCCGCAATTTGCAGCATCAACAGGTTTAATATCTTTTGTCTCTGCATAAAATTCAGAGGCTGTCAATGTGCTGGAACCGCTTTCTCAGTGCTTCTGTAAATTGTTGTCGCATTGAGGAAATATCGGCTTCCGGCCTGTCGTTAGAATGCCGATCACTCGCTCGTCGTCTCCTGTATCAATTCGGGGTAGGACGCAGCACCGCTATTCGGTTTCACTTAAGTCGCATCGTGGGCCACGGCTCATTCTGCTTTTTGCCCTATACCGATGGAGTCCCAAGATGAAGAAACTTGTGCTGTTGGGCGCCCTGGCGCTGTCCGTGCTGTCCATGCAGGCCTTCGCTGATGAAAAGCCTCTGAAAATTGGTATCGAAGCGGCTTACCCTCCGTTTGCCTCGAAGGCGCCGGATGGCAGCATCGTCGGTTTTGACTACGACATCGGCAATGCCCTGTGCGCTGAGATGAAGGTCAAGTGCGTATGGGTCGAGCAGGAATTCGACGGCCTGATCCCTGCGCTCAAGGTGCGCAAGATCGACGCGATCCTGTCGTCCATGTCCATCACCGAAGACCGCAAGAAGTCTGTGGACTTCACCAACCGCTATTACCTGAGCCCAGCGCAGCTGGTGATGAAGGAAGGCACCAAGGTCAGCGACAGCCTGGATGAATTGAAGGGCAAGAAAATCGGCGTGCAACGCGGTTCGATCCACGATCGTTTCGCCAAGGAAGTCCTGGCGCCTAAAGGCGTCACGGTTGTGCCTTACAGCTCGCAGAACGAAATCTACCTGGACGTGGAAGCCGGTCGCCTCGATGGCACCGTGGCCGACGCCACCCTGTTGCAAGACGGCTTCCTGAAAACCCCGGCCGGTAAAGGCTACGCGTTCGTGGGCCCACAGTTCACCGACGCCAAGTACTTCGGTGACGGTATCGGCATCGCGGTACGCAAAGGCGACAAGGCCGACCTGGACAAGATCAACGCGGCCATCGCGGCGATCCGTGCCAACGGCGAATACAAGAAAATCCAGGACAAATACTTCGACTTCGATATTTACGGCGCTGACCCTAAGTAACTCGTCGCAGCTGTCTGTCCTAAATGGCGCAAGCAACAGAATTCCTGAGGTTTGCGCCATTTTTTCATCCCCCTTTTCGAGGACCTGAATCATGTTGAACGGCTACGGGGCTGTCATCCTCGATGGCGCATGGTTGACGCTTCAGCTCGCCTTGTCGTCCATGGCCTTGGCCATTGTTCTGGGTCTGATCGGGGTCGCGTTACGCCTGTCGCCGGTGCGCTGGCTGGCTTGGCTGGGTGACTTGTACTCCACGGTGATCCGCGGGATCCCCGACCTGGTGCTGATTCTGCTGATTTTCTACGGCGGCCAGGACCTGCTTAACCGCGTCGCGCCGATGCTCGGCTATGACGACTATATCGACTTGAACCCCTTGGCCGCCGGTATCGGCACCCTGGGTTTCATCTTTGGCGCCTACCTCTCGGAAACCTTCCGTGGCGCCTTCATGGCCATCCCCAAGGGCCAGGCCGAGGCCGGCCTTGCGTATGGCATGAGCAGTTTCCAGGTGTTTTTCCGGGTGATGGTGCCGCAGATGATCCGGCTGGCGATCCCTGGTTTTACCAACAACTGGCTGGTACTCACCAAGGCCACCGCGCTGATTTCGGTGGTGGGCCTGCAAGACATGATGTTCAAGGCCAAGCAGGCGGCAGACGCCACCCGCGAGCCTTTTACCTTCTTCCTCGCAGTGGCGGCGATGTACCTGGTGATCACCAGCGTGTCGTTGCTGGCCCTGCGTTACCTTGAGAAGCGCTACTCGGTAGGCGTAAGGGCGGCTGATCTATGATCTTCGACTACAACGTCATCTGGGAGGCTATGCCGCTGTACGTTGGCGGCCTGGTAACCACCCTGAAACTGCTGGCCATTTCGCTGTTCTTCGGCTTGCTCGCTGCCTTGCCTCTGGGCTTGATGCGCGTGTCCAAGCAGCCGGTCATCAACGGCGCGGCCTGGCTCTACACCTACGTGATTCGCGGCACGCCGATGCTGGTGCAGCTGTTTTTGATCTACTACGGCCTGGCGCAATTCGAAGCGGTGCGTGAAAGCTTCCTGTGGCCGCTGCTGTCGAGCGCCACGTTCTGCGCGTGCCTGGCCTTTGCGATCAACACCAGCGCCTACACCGCCGAAATCATCGCCGGCAGCCTCAAGGCCACGCCGAACGGTGAGATCGAAGCGGCCAAGGCCATGGGCATGTCGCGCTACAAGCTGTACCGCCGCATCCTGCTGCCGTCGGCCCTGCGCCGTGCGCTGCCGCAGTACAGCAACGAAGTGATCATGATGTTGCAGACCACCAGCCTGGCGTCCATCGTCACCTTGATCGACATCACCGGTGCTGCACGCACCGTGAACGCCCAGTACTACTTGCCGTTCGAAGCCTATATCACCGCCGGCGTGTTCTACTTGTGCCTGACTTTTATCCTGGTGCGCCTGTTCAAGTTGGCCGAGCGCCGCTGGCTGAGCTACCTGGCTCCACGGAAGCATTGATATGGAACGTATCGATCACCTGTTGCCCTGGGGTCACCTGGGCTGCGAGCGCCAACTGAGCGTATTTCGTTTCGGCACTGGCGAGCGCAAGGCCTATATCCAGGCCAGCCTGCACGCCGACGAATTGCCGGGGATGCGCGCGGCGTGGGAGCTGAAAAAGCGCCTTACCGAGCTTGAACAGCAAGGCGCCCTCAACGGGGTGATCGAGCTGGTGCCGGTGGCCAACCCGATGGGCCTGGGCCAACTGCTGCAAGGCAGCCACCAGGGGCGTTTCGAGGTGGGCAGCGGTAAGAATTTCAACCGTGATTTCGTCGAGTTGAGCGCGCCGGTTGCCGAGTTGCTCAAGGGCAAGCTGGGTGATGATGCTCACGCCAATGTGCGCATGATCCGCCAGGCGATGGCCGACGCACTCGCCGCATTGCCCGCGCCGAGCAGTCAGCTGCAAGGCATGCAGCGCATTTTGCTCAGCCACGCCTGCAGCGCCGATATCGTCCTTGACCTGCATTGCGACGCCGAAGCTGCATTGCACATGTATGCGCTGCCCCAGCACTGGCCGCAGTGGCGCTCGTTGTCGGCGCACTTGAATGTGAAAGTCGGCCTGCTGGCGGAAGACTCCGGCGGCAGTTCGTTTGATGAGGCGTGCTCGCTGCCGTGGTTGCGTCTGTCGCAGGCGTTCCCGGACGCGCAGATTCCACTGGCGTGCCTGGCGACTACCCTGGAATTGGGCGGCCAGGCCGACACCGGCCGTGATGAAGCGATTTTCCACGCCGAGGGCATCCTGGCGTTCCTCGCCGAGCAGGGCTTGATCACAGGCCAATGGCCGGCGCCGCAATACGAAGCGTGCGAAGGCTTGCCGTTTGAAGGCACCGAATTGTTGTTCGCGCCCCATGCCGGCGTCATCAGTTACCTGCGTAAAGCCGGTGATTCGGTGCAGGCGGGCGATGAGATTTTTGAAGTGATTGACCCTCTGACTGACCGCGTCAGCATTGTCTGCGCGGGTACATCCGGGGTGTTGTTTGCCGTTGAACGGCTACGTTATGCCCAAGCGGGTTTCTGGCTGGCCAAGGTGGCGGGGCGCGAAGCGCTGCGTCACGGGCGCTTGCTCAACGACTGACCACCTGTTTTTGTGAGAACCGACCGCATGTACAAACTTGAAGTCCAAGACCTGCATAAACGCTATGGCAGTCATGAAGTGCTCAAAGGCGTGTCCCTGGCCGCCGCGGCCGGTGATGTGATCAGCATCATCGGTTCCAGTGGTTCGGGCAAAAGTACCTTTTTGCGCTGCATCAACCTGCTGGAGCAACCCCACGCCGGCAAGATTTTGCTCAATAACGAAGAGCTGAAACTGGTGGCCAACAAGGACGGCGCCATGAAGGCCGCCGACCCGAAACAACTGCAGCGCATGCGTTCGCGGCTGTCGATGGTGTTCCAGCATTTCAACCTGTGGTCGCACATGACCGCGCTGGAAAACGTGATGGAAGCGCCGGTGCATGTGTTGGGCATGTCGAAAAAAGACGCGCGTGAAAAGGCCGAGCACTACCTGGCCAAAGTCGGCGTGGGCCATCGTAAGGATGCGTTCCCCGGCCACATGTCCGGCGGCGAACAGCAGCGCGTGGCCATCGCCCGCGCCCTGGCGATGGAGCCGGAGGTGATGCTGTTCGATGAACCCACCTCGGCCCTCGACCCGGAACTGGTCGGCGAAGTACTCAAGGTGATGCAGGACCTGGCCCAGGAAGGCCGCACCATGGTGGTGGTGACCCACGAAATGGGCTTTGCCCGTGAAGTCTCCAACCAGTTGGTGTTTTTGCACAAAGGCATCGTTGAAGAACGTGGCAACCCGCGCGAAGTGCTGGTGAACCCGCAGTCCGAGCGGTTGCAGCAGTTCCTTTCGGGTAGCCTGAAATAATCAAGACTGCTTTTGTGCACTCAAATAGTGCATATTTCGCAGCCTTGAGGTCGCCTCGTTCCCTGTGGGAGCTGGCTTGCCTGCGATAGCGGTGTATCAGTTAAAGATGTGCCAACTGACCCACCGCTATCGCAGGCAAGCCAGCTCCCACATTGGATCTCCATTTGTTTTGAGATTTGTGTTGGTTTACCGGCTAGCATTGGCCCTTGTCTTCATTACTGTTACTCGCTTCGGATAGCACTCCATGACCGCCCATAAAATTGGTTTCCTGATTTGGCCCAGCACAAAAGCACTCACGCTTGCGCTGGCTGAGGAGGCCTTGCGCGTTGCTCAGCGGGTGCATCCGGACGTGGTGTACGAACTGTCGTTCTTGCAGGCCGAACCGCGCACCGAAGGGGCCTGGCAATTACCGGGCGAGCCTTGGGCCGGCAAGCTTGAAGGCTTCCAGAAACTGTTCCTGCTGGCGGACGAACCGCCGACCGTGATCGCCTCTCAGCTCAGCACCGCGCTCAAGCAGCTTGTTCGGGCCGGGTGTGTGATTGGTGGCTTGTCGGCGGGCGTGTACCCACTGGCCCAGTTGGGTTTGCTCGACGGCTACCGCGCCGCCGTGCATTGGCGCTGGCAGGATGACTTCGCCGAGCGTTTCCCCAAGGTGATCGCCACCAGCCATTTGTTCGACTGGGACCGCGACCGCCTGACCGCCTGCGGCGGCATGTCGGTGCTCGACCTGTTGCTGGCCGTGTTGGCCCGTGACCACGGCGCCGAACTGGCCGGTGCGGTCTCCGAGGAACTGGTGGTGGAGCGCATCCGCGAAGGCGGCGAGCGTCAGCGTATTCCGCTGCAAAACCGCCTGGGTTCCAGCCATCCGAAGCTGACCCAGGCGGTGTTGCTGATGGAAGCCAATATCGAAGAGCCGCTGACCACCGACGAAATTGCCCAGCATGTGTGCGTGTCGCGACGACAACTCGAGCGGATCTTCAAGCAGTACCTCAATCGCGTCCCCAGCCAGTACTACCTGGAATTGCGCCTGAACAAGGCCCGCCAGATGCTTATGCAAACCAGCAAGTCGATCATCCAGATCGGCCTGTCGTGCGGCTTCTCCTCGGGGCCGCACTTCTCCAGCGCCTACCGCAACTTCTTTGGCGCCACCCCGCGTGAAGACCGTAACCAGCGGCGCAGCAGCAGCCCGTTTGAATTGTCGTCGGTGCCGTCTGAGCGCGGTTGAGCGCCCTGTTACTGTTCCGACTCGTCCTCCGACGTGTCGGTTGAGTTGGTTGGGTTCAACTGCGCGCGCTGCCTGACTTCAGGGATTTCAAAGTCCACAGCGTGGCGATGGTAATAGGGCACCAGCAGCGTGATGGTCTCCGGCGAGAAGGTGTTGCCGCTGAGAACGAAGCCGTCGGCTCTGCCTGGCTCCACTTCCAGTATGTCGGTGGGTAACTCGGTGATCTGGTTGTCGCGCAAATCCAGTTGACTGAGCAATGGCAGATTGAATGTTCCGTTGGGCACCTCTGTAAGGCCCGCGCCTTCGATGATCAGGCTGGTTAACCCGGTCATCTTGCTGACGTCCGGCGTCAGCCCCAATGGATTGCCACTCAGGTCCAGGTATTCAAGATTGTGCAGGTCGCTAAGGGCGGCTGCGCTGGTGGCCGTCAGCTGTACACGGCTACGGGAGATGATCAGTGTCTTGAGCTGCGTCAGCTTGAACACCCCCGCAGGGATGTCTGGCAGGGCATAACTGCGGATATGCAGGGTTTCCAGGTTGGGGAAGCGCTCAAGAAAACCCTGCGGGATCGAGGTTGTTTGCTCTCCCGCCAGTTCCATCTTCGACACATGTTTGAAATTGATATTCAGTGCCGGTAAATCGCCGAGCAGCGGCAGTTTCAGCTTTATTTCATGGGTGCTTGTCGGTGGCTCCTGGCTTGAGTCCAGTCGTGTTTCCCCGCGCCAGCCGGCTTCCAGTACAGCCTTGGCCTGGCGTCGAAGGATTTGTTGCTGTGCGCGGACCCCTTCGTCTATAGGGGTGTTGATGAACGGATACCGTTCGGGTACATCCAGCACCCATTCTCCCAAGTCTGCTTGCAGGCGCTCGTAGTCGGCCTTATCAGCTTTGAGGCGTTCGAGTATTGCCATTGAGTTATTCAGGCTACCGGGCAACCTGAAGATCAAGTTATTCGCCTGATTGGCGCTGTAGGTGGGGTAAAGCTCTTGAACCAGGCGGCGCTCGGCCGGGTTGGCGTCTGCGCCGAAGTGTTCGCCGGTCCTTTGGCAATAGGTTTTGATCTTTTCCAGCGTGACGCGTGAGAGCGGGTTGCCCGACAAGTTAAAGGCTCTGGCTTTTTCGGCAGGCAGGTTAAACAGGTCTTCAGGCAACCTGCTCAAGTAGTTATTGCTGAGGTTGGCGCTCGTCAGTTGAAGGCGAGTCAGCAGGTGTTCGGGGAACAGCGAAATATACGTGTGGCTCAGGTTCAGTGTCTGCAACTCGGGCATTTGCCCAAGGTTGGGGGACAGTGACAGTTGACGGTTGTTGGAGAGGTCCAGGTTTTTAAGCCGGGTCATCAGGGCAAGCTGGGCACGGCTTTGCATGGTCAGGTTGATGTTGCAATTACGCAGCGTCAGGCTGTTGAGATGGGGCAGCGCCATTACCTCAGGGGGGAGGGTGTTGAGTGCTATATCGTTGATCGCCAGTGTGCGCAGATTAGGGAAGCGAGCCACGAAGGCAGGCGCACCGCGAGTGGTGGGGTAGCCCCTCAATCCCAGGTTGGAGATGTGGTCGAAGTTGGCACTCAGTACCGGGAGTTCGCCGTGTGTGGGTGCGGTGAGGTGTAATTGGCGGCCGGTGGCAAATTCTGTGTCCTGCGGGGTTTCATGACGCCAGGCACGGACCAGTTGGTGGGTCCAGATCCAGCGATGAAGCCGCTCTTCGGCCACCGTCGAGGAAAACAGCGGTACTTGGGGGTTGAGGAAGACTTCGGAGAGGTTGGAGCGCCAGCTTGCCAGGACGGTTTCCAGCTGTGAGAACTCGCTCTTGAGGTATTGAAGCGTCAGTAAGGGCGAGCCCGCAAAGGTGTGTAGCGCGGACAGTAGATAGGTCGTTTGCTCCTGGTTGAGGCTGGGGTATAGCTCGCGCAGTAATTGAGCCTCAAGGTTATGGTTTGGCGCTACGGCGCCGTAGCCCTCCATGCCGCCGGGCAGGCGCATCAGCCTGGGGTCGTAAGTGGGCTTGCGCACCGGGTCGGTCGCCAGCAGCTCACCCAGTGGCTCACGGCCCAGGGCGTATTGACGCAGGGCATTTT
Organism: Pseudomonas sp. KBS0710; assembly: GCF_005938045.2. Classification (GTDB taxonomy): domain Bacteria; phylum Pseudomonadota; class Gammaproteobacteria; order Pseudomonadales; family Pseudomonadaceae; genus Aquipseudomonas. The sequence goes on from NZ_VCCF02000001.1 coordinate 781,550, forward strand.
GCAGCAGTGGGCCTTGCCCGATTTGCATGCCCAGTTCATCGCGCTGCGTATCGGGCAAGGCTTGGATAACGGCGGTATACAGGTCGGTTTCACCGAACAGGGTGCCCTTGCCGTCTTCAGGGATGTATTGGCCCTCGATCGTACGCACGAGAGTGCGTTGGATTGATCCCTCGGAAGGCCCGACGGCGTCTCGTAAGGTGCCGGTGCGGCGAAAATTGCGTACTTCCAGGCGTACCAGGGGAGACCAGCCCGGCAGGTTTTCCAGGGAATGCAGGGCGAGGCGCTGCGTATCGCCACTTTCCAGGGCTTCCATATACAGGCCTTCATATGCGCGGCTGATTCTGACCTCATGGGCGGCCCAGCGTGCGAGGTCTCTCAGGCGCTGAGGCAGGATGCCTTGATCCATCTCCAGCAGCTCCTGGCCCGTGGCGCCGAATAGCACCTCTTGCGCAACACTGATGGGCAGGCCGGGTGCGCTGTCGATGATTTTTTGCACGCGCGGGTCGCGGGTTGTCTCCAGCCCTCGATAGCGTGAGTCAAACATGCCGGCTTGACGGTTCCGGGCTTGGCGTGCCAACCGTTTACGCAATGTTGCCGCGCGCACGTGCAGTTGCGCGGCAGGCGTACCGAAGGGTTCTTCAAGCAGGGTTTTGCGCTCTGATTCGTTCAGGGTTTCCAGCAGGGTTTTCAGCAAGTCGCCATTTTTCATCTGGGCCTCATGTATCTGGGCCACTGCCGCGTCTTCCCGGCCCCGGTGCTCCCAGACGGTTTCACCTTTGGCGTTGAGAAAGCGCAAGGTCTTGGTTTCTGGCCACAGGCTGGTCTGGCTCAGCAGCCACAGTTGGGTTTGGGTATCGGCTTTTTGATATTGCTGTGGATCATCGCTGTTCATCTGGTCGATGAAATCCTGGAGATGCTGGTCGATGGCGACGCGCTTGAGGGTGTCGGCCAGCAGCCCCGGCGCAGGTTGACGATCCATGTACAGCTTGCGCAAAGCCCCATCGTCGCTGCCGCTGATGCGATGGGCCCATTCCAGGCGGGCCTCAGTGAGTTCGTCGGCCGGTGCACCGAGCCGACGCAGCAAGGTGTTGCGATCCCATGTCAGCGGGCGATCGGTGGGCATCAGCCAGGCGCCCTTGCCATTACCGCTGATCCGCGGGCGGTAGGCGTGTGTGCGGCCGGGGTGGCCAAGGTAGGTGCTGCCTGCTTCCTGCTGAATGGAAAAGTGTTGCCCATTAAGCGCGAGGATCTGTTTGTCGGTGTGCGCATGCAGCCCCTCGTCACTGGGGCGTGACTCAGGCGGCAGTTGAATGTCATGGGCATAGGGCGCCAGGTCGGCGGGCCACAGGCGAGTTTTGTCGCCGTCGGTAACGGGGGTGAGGGAGTCAAAAAAATCCCATAGTTTTTTCGGCAGCGCCTGTCGCAACAAGCCTTGAGCAATGGGGGCGCCGACCGCGAACAGGCCCAATTGCACCATTTGTTCTGTGATTGACATCAAGTGCTCAAGGGCCTCGCGTTTGAGGCCTTCGGCCCAGTCAATGATGCCTTCAAACACTTCGTCGAGCAGTTGATAAGCGCTGTAGCCCAGCATCAGCGCGCCCAGCGGCGGCACGAAAGGGGTCACGATAAAGGCGGCGATTTCGAGAATGGCTTTGCCGACCTTCTGCACGATGTCCCAACGCTGCCAGCGAGCCTTGCTGTCGGCGTCGGCGGTGGGGACGGCGAGGGCTCGCGCATCATTGAGTAGCTTGTTGAGTTTGCTCTGATACAGGTGTTCGAACAGCTCGCCAGGGATTTTTGTCGCGTAAAACTGCAGGTTGGGCTTCGCCACGGGCTCTTTATGCCAGGTGGGACGCGGGTCGCCTGGCTGCGGCGGGTGCCAGACAATGTGGGACAGGCGGTTGTTAAGGTCGGCGAAAAAGTAGCCGCGGTGTTCCTGATTGACGAAACGGCTGAAAAACGCCTGATAGTCGGGGCCGCGTAGCTTGTCGGCGAGGTCGCGCATGAACGCAGTGCCGTTGGCGTAGTACTTGAGAGGTGCCTGTGGGTCGCCGGGAATGTACGCCACCACGGGCACGGCAGTCTGGTGCGACTCAAGGTCGGCGGCGAACAGCACCACGCCTGTCAGCGGCGCGCCCATCAGGCTCAAATCGTGGTTGAGCAGGGTCTTGCCTTGCAACGTCAGGCCGCGATGGCCGGAGAGGTGCGCCCGGAGTGTGCGCAGCGTCGATTCGCTCGCGTCTTTTTTCAGGCGCGCCATCTGCACGCAGGTAAGCGCCTCGGCTTTGAGATTGGCGATCACCTTGCTGCGCAGCGATGCCTGGAGCGTGGCATTTTGGAAGCCGAAAAAGCCTTTGAGGTAGCGTTGGTACTGCGCGCCGATGTCCAGCTCACGGCACAGTCCGACAAATTGCACGATGCTGATTTTATCGGTCACGGCGGGCAGGGTGTCGAACTGACCGGTGGCCGCCGGTTGGGTGATGAAGGTGGAGTCGTCGGTGTAGGCGGCTGGTTGGCCTTCGGTTGCGTCGAAATTGTGCAGCGCCGCGTCCACCAGCGACACTGTCCATGCCTTGACCCCACCGGTTTCTATGGGGAACAGCGGTATCGTCAGGGGGGCGTAGAGGCGCAAAAACGTCGTGCTGACATCGCGCTCAATACCAAACCGCGCCTTGAGAGCCTGTTGCAGCAGGGGCGCGGCGAAAGCCTGAGGCGATTCAAGTGCAGCCAGGGCACTGTCGAGCTGGTTTTGCGTGGTCCAATGGTGGTCCATGGCCTGTTTGAGCGGCATGTGTTGCTGGCGATTGGCGTCGGCCAGCCAGTCGGCGAAGTGCAGTCGGGTGGTTTTCAAGGCGTCGCGCCGGGCACTCGAGGCCTCGCCCAGCCAGGGTGGAAGGCGGCTGTGGGCGCTAATGGGCACGCGGCGAGCAGCGTTTTCAAGGTGTAGGGTGAGTGTTGTTTGAGTCGGATTGGGCATGTGGCTGATTCTTCAGTGAGTTGCGGCACCGACATCACAGCAAGCCTGATGGACGTGAGGGAGGCAGATAGTTAATGCAATTGGCGAAAATCAACCGGCAACGCCCCTGCCTCTGAAACGATGCAGCGTTTAAACTGCGCCATTGCGACGCTATTTGTCGCATTGGCGTAAACCCGCCAAAAACGCGGGTTGGCGCTATAAGAAGTTGTCGCTTGGCGACAAGGCCGCACTGAAAACTGTCCTTACAATCCCTGCATCGCCCGCCAGTTCCAGGCAGGCGTTCCTCTTCAGGAGACTCCGATGTCCGTTGAGCAAGCCCCGGTGCAACGTGCCGATTTCGACCAGGTGATGGTGCCCAACTACGCACCTGCCGCCTTTATCCCCGTGCGTGGCGCAGGTTCGCGCGTCTGGGACCAGGCCGGTCGCGAGCTGATCGACTTTGCCGGCGGCATCGCGGTCAATGTATTGGGCCACGCCCACCCGGCGCTGGTCGGAGCACTGACCGAACAGGCCAACAAGCTGTGGCACGTCTCCAACGTGTTCACCAATGAGCCGGCCCTGCGCCTGGCCCATAAGCTGATCGACGCTACCTTTGCCGAGCGCGTGTTCTTCTGCAACTCCGGCGCCGAAGCCAACGAGGCCGCCTTCAAGCTGGCCCGTCGCGTGGCGTTCGACCGTTTCGGCACCGAGAAGTACGAGATTATTGCTGCGCTGAACAGCTTCCACGGCCGCACCCTGTTCACCGTCAACGTCGGTGGCCAGTCCAAGTACTCCGATGGTTTCGGGCCTAAAATCACCGGCATCACCCACGTGCCTTATAACGACCTGGACGCGCTCAAAGCGGCCGTGTCGGACAAGACCTGCGCTGTGGTGCTGGAGCCGATCCAGGGCGAAGGCGGCGTATTGCCGGCCGAGCTGGCTTACCTGCAAGGTGCCCGCGAACTGTGCGACGCCAATAACGCGCTGCTGGTGTTCGACGAAGTGCAAACCGGCATGGGCCGCAGCGGCCACCTGTTCGCCTACCAGCATTACGGCGTGACGCCAGACATCCTCACCAGCGCCAAGAGCCTGGGCGGTGGTTTCCCGATCGCAGCCATGCTGACCCGTGAAGACCTGGCCAAGCACCTGGTGGTCGGCACCCACGGCACCACTTACGGCGGCAACCCGCTGGCGTGTGCGGTGGCGGAAGCGGTGATCGACGTGATCAACACCCCAGAAGTGCTGGCCGGCGTAAACGCCAAGCACGACCTGTTCAAGGCGCGCCTGGAGCAGATCGGCAAGCAATACGGCATCTTCACCGAAGTGCGCGGCATGGGCCTGCTGATCGGTTGCGTGCTGAGCGACGCGTTCAAAGGCCGAGCCAAGGACGTGTTCAACGCGGCCGAAAAAGAAAACCTGATGATCCTGCAAGCCGGCCCCGACGTGGTGCGTTTCGCGCCGAGTCTGGTGGTGGAAGACGCGGATATCAACGAAGGCCTGGACCGCTTCGAACGTGCTGTGAAGACGCTGACGCAAGCTTGATGGGCCGTTCGGTGCTCAGGTAATTGAGCATCGAACCCAATTTTTTGTGCCGGGCCCCTTAATTGGAGCTGTGAAGATTCAATGTGGGAGCGGGCTTGCTCGCGAAGGCGGTGGTTCAGTCACCTTAAATGCTGAATGACATACCGCTTTCGCGAGCAAGCCCGCTCCCACACTTGACCTCACTGTTTTCAAGACCGTGCCCGGCATTTTTCCCTCTGTGAGTTTTTCGAGTTAAGGAGTGACACCATGCTGGTGATGCGCCCCGCGCAAATGGCTGATCTGGGCGAGGTACAGCGTCTGGCTGCGGACAGCCCGATTGGTGTCACCTCCTTGCCGGACGATGTGGAACGCCTGAGCGACAAGATCGCCGCCAGCGAAGCGTCCTTCGCGGCCGAGGTGAGTTTCAACGGTGAAGAAAGCTATTTCTTCGTGCTCGAAGACACCGAGACCGGCAAGCTTGCCGGCTGCTCGGCCATTGTCGCCTCGGCCGGTTACTCGGAGCCGTTCTACAGCTTTCGTAACGAGACCTTCGTGCATGCTTCCCGCGAGCTGAAGATCCACAACAAGATCCACGTGCTTTCCCAGTGCCACGACCTCACCGGCAACAGCCTGCTCACCAGTTTTTATGTGCAGCCTGCGCTGGTCGGTTCGCCGTGGTCGGAACTCAATTCCCGTGGCCGCCTGCTGTTCGTCGCCAGCCACCCCGAGCGCTTTGCCGACTCGGTGGTGACCGAAATTGTCGGCTACAGCGATGAGAACGGTGACTCGCCGTTCTGGGACGCCATCGGTCGCAACTTCTTCGACCTCAACTACGCCGCCGCCGAGCGCCTGTGCGGGCTCAAAAGCCGCACCTTCCTCGCCGAGTTGATGCCGCACTACCCGATCTACGTGCCGCTGTTGCCGGACGAAGCCCAGGAAGCCATGGGCCAGGTGCACCCGCGTGCGCAGATCACCTTCGACATCCTCATGCGCGAAGGCTTCGAGACCGACCATTACATCGACATCTTCGACGGTGGCCCAACGTTGCACGCGCGGGTTTCGGGCATTCGCTCGATCGCCCAGAGCCGTGTGGTGCCGGTAAAAATCGGCGAGATGGTCAAGGGTGTCGGGCGCCAGTACCTGGTGAGCAACGCGCAGTTGCAGGATTACCGCGCGGTGATGCTGGAACTGGACTACGCGCCCGGCAAGCCCGTGACCCTGGACCTGGAAGCGGCCGAAGCCCTGGGCGTCGGTGAAGGCGCGAGTGTGCGCCTGGTAGCGGTTTAAAAAGAGAGTTTCGCGGGTGGCTGCAAAGCGGCCCGTCTGAGGAGATAGCATGATCGTTCGTCCCGTACGCAGCAGCGATTTACCGGCCCTGATTGATCTGGCGCGCAGCACCGGCACCGGCCTCACCACCTTGCCGGCCAACGAAGAACGCCTGACCCACCGGGTTGGCTGGGCGGAAAAAACCTTCCGTGGCGAAGCCGGGCGTGGCGATGCCGACTACCTGTTCGTGCTGGAAAACGACGAAGGCCGCGTGGTGGGCATTTCTGCCATCGCCGGTGCCGTCGGCCTGCGTGAGCCTTGGTACAACTTCCGGGTGGGCCTCACAGTCAGCGCTTCCCAGGAACTGAACATCTACCGCGAGATTCCGACGCTGTTTTTGGCCAACGACCTCACCGGCAATTCCGAATTGTGCTCGTTGTTCCTGCACGCCGATTACCGCAACGGCCTTAACGGCCGCATGCTGGCCAAGGCGCGAATGCTGTTTATCGCCGAGTTCCCGCAGCTGTTTGGTAACAAGATCATTGCCGAGATGCGTGGCGTGTCCAACGAGGCCGGGCGCTCGCCTTTCTGGGAAAGCCTGGGCCGGCACTTTTTCAAGATGGAGTTCAGCCAGGCCGACTACCTCACCGGCGTGGGCAATAAGGCGTTTATCGCTGAGCTGATGCCCAAGTTTCCTCTGTACAGCTGCTTCTTGTCTGAAGACGCGCGCAATGTGATCGGCAAGGTTCACCCCGACACCGAGCCGGCGCTGAGCATGCTCAAGAGTGAAGGCTTCAGCTACCAGGGCTACGTCGATATCTTCGACGCCGGCCCGGCGGTGGAATGTGAAACCAGCAAAATCCGTGCGGTGCGTGACAGCCAGTCGCTGGTGTTGGCCATCGGCACGCCGGGGGACGACGCTACGCCGTTCCTGATCCATAACCGCAAGCGCGAAGAGTGCCGCATTACAGCTGCTCCGGCCCGGCTGGCGGCAGGCACCTTGGTGGTCGATCCGCAAACCGCCAAGCGCCTGCAACTGGTGGTGGGTGATCAAGTGCGCGCTGTTGCGTTGTCTGCTGCTCGGGAGTCTAAATAATGAATTCGCTGTATATCGCAGGTAGCTGGCTGGCTGGCCAGGGTGAACTGTTTGAATCGCGCAACCCGGTGACCCAGCAGGTGTTGTGGGCCGGCAATGGCGCCACCGCCGAGCAGGTCGAGTCGGCCGTGCAGGCAGCGCGCCAGGCGTTTCCCGGCTGGGCTCGCCGCCCGCTGGAAGAGCGCATCAGTGTGCTGGAAACCTTTGCCGCCGTGCTGAAAACGCGCGCCGATGAAATCGCCCGCTGCATCGGTGAGGAAACCGGCAAGCCGCTGTGGGAATCGGCCACCGAAGTCACCAGCATGGCCAACAAGATTGCCATCTCGGTGCAAAGCTACCGCGAACGTACCGGCGAGAAGAGCGGCCCATTGGGCGACGCCACGGCCGTATTGCGTCACAAACCCCACGGTGTGGTGGCGGTGTTTGGCCCTTACAACTTCCCGGGCCATTTGCCCAACGGGCATATCGTCCCGGCCTTGCTGGCGGGTAACACGGTATTGTTCAAACCGAGTGAACTGACCCCCAAAGTCGCCGAGCTGACCGTGCAATGCTGGATCGAAGCCGGTTTGCCGGCGGGCGTGCTGAACCTGCTGCAAGGTGCGCGGGAAACCGGCATAGCGCTGGCGGCCAACCCAGGCATTGACGGCTTGTTCTTCACTGGCTCCAGCCGCACCGGCAATCATCTGCACCAGCAGTTCTCCGGGCGCCCGGACAAGATCCTCGCCCTGGAAATGGGCGGCAACAACCCATTGGTCGTCGACGAAGTGGCCGACGTGGACGCGGCGGTCTACACCATTATTCAGTCGGCATTTATTTCCGCCGGCCAGCGTTGCACCTGTGCCCGTCGTTTGCTGGTGCCCGAAGGCGCCTGGGGCGATGCGTTGCTGGCGCGCCTGGTGGCGGTGAGCTCGACGATTGCAGTCGGTGCATTCGATCAACAGCCGGCGCCGTTCATGGGCTCGGTGATTTCCCTGGGCGCTGCCAAAGCCTTGATGGACGCCCAGGAATTGATGTTGGCCAATGGCGCCGTGGCGCTGCTGGAAATGACCCAGCCTCAGGCTCAAGCAGCTTTGCTGACCGCTGGCATCATCGATGTGACTGGCGTGACCGAGCGCGAAGATGAAGAGCTGTTCGGCCCACTGCTGCAAGTGATCCGCTACGCTGATTTTGCCGGGGCGATTGCCGAGGCCAATAACACTCAATATGGCCTGGCTGCGGGGTTGTTGTCGGACTCCGAAGCGCGCTACCAGCAGTTCTGGCTGGAAAGCCGTGCCGGTATCGTCAACTGGAACAAACAGCTGACTGGCGCCGCCAGCACTGCGCCGTTCGGTGGTGTGGGCGCCTCGGGCAACCACCGCGCCAGTGCGTATTACGCGGCGGACTATTGCGCGTACCCGGTGGCGTCGCTGGAAACCCCGAGTTTGGTGGTCCCGGCAACGCTGACGCCAGGGGTAACGCTAATCTAAATGTGGATGGGGCCCATGTGGGAGCGGGCTTGCTCGCGAATACGGTGTGTCAGTCAATACATCTGGCGACTGAACCACCGCTTTCGCGAGCAAGCCCGCTCCCACACAAGCCCGCTCCCACAGTTGATTTGTGGTGTGTTCAAGTAATTTGATGCCTATAAAAACAGATGTTCGTGGAGCCTCGCCGATGAAATCCTATGAAGTCAATTTTGACGGTCTAGTGGGGCCGACCCATAACTACGGCGGTTTGTCCTACGGCAACGTCGCGTCCCAGAGCAACAGCCAGCAGTCTTCGAACCCCAAGGAAGCGGCGTTGCAGGGCCTGCAGAAAATGAAGGCCCTGATGGACATGGGCTTTGTGCAAGGCGTGCTGGCGCCGCAAGAGCGCCCGGACGTGGCCGCCTTGCGCAACCTGGGTTTCAGCGGCACTGACGCCCAAGTGATTCAGCAAGCCGCCAAGCAGGCGATGCCGTTGCTGGTGGCCAGCTGCTCGGCGTCGAGCATGTGGGTGGCCAACGCTGCCACGGTCAGCCCGAGCGCCGACACGGCGGATGGCCGCGTGCATTTCACTGCTGCCAACCTCAACTGCAAATACCACCGCAGTATCGAGCACCCGACCACCAGCCGCGTGCTGGGGGCGATGTTCGCGGACGGCAAACACTTCGCCCATCACGCCGCGTTGCCGGCGGTGGCGCAGTTCGGTGATGAAGGCGCGGCCAACCACACGCGTTTTTGCCGTGACTACGGCGAGGCCGGGGTTGAGTTCTTCGTGTTCGGCCGCAGTGCGTTCGACACCCGTTACCCGGCGCCGCAAAAGTACCCGGCGCGCCAGACCCTCGAAGCCTCCCAGGCGGTTGCACGCCTGCACGGCTTGAAAGACGACGGCGTGGTGTACGGCCAGCAGAACCCGGCGGTGATCGATGCCGGCGTGTTCCACAATGACGTGATCGCAGTGGGTAACGGCGAAGTGCTGTTCTACCACGAGGACGCGTTCCTCAATACCGAGCAGATGCTCGCCGAACTACAGGGCAAGTTGGGCAAGCTGGGGGGCAACTTCCAGTCGGTGTGTGTGCCACGCGCCCAGGTCAGCGTCGAGGACGCGGTGCGTTCCTACCTGTTCAACAGCCAGTTGCTGACCCGCGCCGACGGCTCGATGCTGCTGATCGTGCCGGAAGAATGCCGCGCCAACGAGCGTGTCTGGCAGTACCTGCAAGGCCTGACCGCCTCTGGTGGGCTGATCCGCGAAGTGAAAGTGTTCGACCTCAAGCAAAGCATGCAGAACGGCGGTGGCCCGGCGTGCCTGCGCTTGCGCGTGGCCTTGAATGAAACGGAACTGGCGGCGGTGAACCCAGGCGTTATCATGACCGCGCCGTTGTACGAAACCCTGACCCAATGGGTCGACAAGCACTACCGCGACAGCCTGCGTGAAAGCGACCTGGCTGACCCGCAATTGCTGCTTGAGTGCCGGACGGCACTGGATGAACTGACGCAAATCCTTAAACTGGGCTCGGTTTATCCTTTCCAGATCAATTAACGCCACCTCTTTTTACACCCTATGGCTGAGAACTATTTATGACCACCGACACCCTGAAACTGATCCTTGAAGACACCGACGGCACCCAGCTGGAAACCTCCTGCACCCGCGTTGCCGTGGTCTGGCAGGGCAAGGAGATCTGGATCCAGCACGACGGCCGTGGCCAACTGCTGATCGGCGTGGACGTGGAAGAAGGTGACGCTGAATACGCCAACCTGCTGATGCGCCCGCTGGCCACCAACCTGATGAGCCTGCAATTGGAAATGGAACCGGCCGACGTTGAAGGTGATGACGACGATCACGTTCACGGCCCTGGCTGCAACCACTAAGGAAGCTGCTTATGCTCGCCCTCGGCAAACTGCTTGAACTGACCCTCGCCGGTCGCGAACCGGCGCAAAAAATTCAACTGACTGTCGACGGCGTGCAGATGCGCTGGCTCAGCGAAGGCGCGCTTGAAGTGCGCCCGCCGCTGGCATTGGACAACGGCAGCGACCTGCTGCTGTCGTCCGGCATCCATGGCAACGAAACTGCGCCGATCGAATTGCTCGACCGCCTGTTGCATGGCATCGCCCGTGGGGAGATCAAGCCCCGCACGCGTATTCTGTTTCTGTTCGGTAACCCCGAGGCCATGCGCCGCGGCGAGCGTTACCTGGAGCTGGACGTCAACCGGCTGTTCAACGGCCGTCACGAACAAAACATCGGCCCGGAGGCCATGCGTGCCGCCGAGCTTGAGCAGTTGGCTCGCAGCTTCTTCAGCCAGCCAGGCCGTTCGCGCCTGCATTACGACCTGCACACGGCCATTCGCGGTTCGAAGATCGAGCAGTTCGCGCTGTACCCGTTCAAGGACGGGCGCCAGCATTCGCGCCATGAGCTGGCGCGCCTGAATGCTGCCGGTATGCAGGCGGTGCTGTTGCAGAACAAAACTTCGATCACCTTCACCGCGTTCACCTACGAGCAACTGGACGCTGAGGCCTTCACCCTGGAATTGGGCAAGGCGCGGCCATTCGGGCATAACCAGGGCGTGGACGTGTCACGCCTGGAAGCGCGCCTAAAGCAGATCATCGAGGGCAATGAACCCGAAACCGAAAGCCTTGATGGCCTGCAATTGTTTGCCGTCTCCCGCGAAGTGATCAAGCACAGTGATGCCTTCCTGCTGCACTTGCCGGCGGATGTGGAAAACTTTTCGCCGTTGGCCAAGGGTTACCTGTTGGCTGAAGACGTGGCCAAGACCCGCTGGGTCATCGAGGAGGAGGGCGCACGCATCATCTTCCCGAACCCGAAGGTCAAGAATGGTTTGCGGGCGGGGATATTGATCGTGCCGACCACGGATGCTGGCCTGGCTTAAATCTTAAGGCTTGCAGGGATCCAAATGTGGGAGCGGGCTTGCTCGCGAAGGCGTCTGTCAGTCATTTATGTATTGACTGACACTGCGCTTTCGCGAGCAAGCCCGCTCCCACATTGGTTTTGCAGTGTTGCTTAGACCGCTACAGCACGCGGCTCGCTGCGACGGATCGCACGCACCTTGTGCAGCGTGTCGGCGCAAGTGCGCGCGGCTTCCTGGCCTTTATGCACGAAGTGCTCATAGAAGAAGGTGTGGTGCTCGCTGCCGGCGTGGAAGTGATGCGGGGTCAGGGATACCGAGAACACCGGCACTTCAGTTTCCAGCTGCACCTGCATCAGGCCGCTGACCACCGATTGGGCGACGAATTCGTGGCGGTAGATGCCACCGTCCACCACCAGTGCAGCGGCAACGATACCAGCGTAACGGCCGGTCTTGGCCAGCAGCTTGGCGTGCAGGGGCATTTCAAAGGCGCCGCCGACTTCGAAGAAATCGATGTCCGATTCCTGGTAGCCCAGGGCGATCATTTCGGCGAGGAAGCCTTTGCGCGATTGGTCGACAATATCCTTGTGCCAGCAGGCCTGGATAAACGCGACGCGCTCGCCGTGGTGGTTTTTGCTTTTGCTGTCGATTGCGGTGGGTTGCATGTTCTGACTCCTGTTTAAGAAAAAAACAGGGCGTTATGAATCGAATGGGATTTCAAGGGTACGAACAGCGGCGTCATGCAGGCATGAGTTCAGCGCGCGGCCCTTGGGTGCCAATCCCGTTCTCTCTTCATCCGGACTATGACCGTCGGCCCCGGGATCACACCGGGTCTGCTGACCTTGTCGCCGTCCTGCGTGAGCAGTTCGAGGCGCCAAGCGCTCGCGGGCTATGCACATTGCGTGCAATTACCGCCGGTGGGGAATTACACCCCGCCCTGAGAACGTTGCCGCCAGAACCCTGGCGGCGGTGAGTTTTTAACATGGTTTTTCAAAAACTGCACGAGCGTCGTATCGATAAGCTATATCGGTTTGTTTGGTTGGTATTCGATTGAATGCACGTGGGGCTTGATATTGCGTGGCTTTGCCCGCAGTAATCGTCACTACGACAACAAAGTTCAGAGGCCCCCGGATGACCGTCATAGACCTGCGCAGCGACACCGTGACCCAACCCACCCCCGGCATGCTCGACGCGATGGCCACTGCCGTCAGCGGTGATGACGTCTACGGCGAAGACCCGAGCGTCAACCAGCTGGAAGCCGAGTTGGCCAAGCGCCTGGGCTTCGCTGCCGCGCTGTTCGTGCCCACCGGCACCATGAGCAACCTGCTGGCGCTGATGGCGCACTGTGAGCGCGGCGAGGAATACATCGTCGGCCAGCAGGCCCACACCTACAAATACGAAGGCGGTGGCGCGGCGGTGCTCGGCTCGATCCAGCCGCAGCCGCTGGAGGTGCAAGCCGACGGTTCGCTGGACCTGGAGCACGTACTGGCGGCGATCAAGCCGGATGACTTCCACTTCGCCCGCACCCGCTTGTTAGCGTTGGAAAACACCATGCAGGGCAAGGTGCTGCCGCTGGCGTACCTGGCCAAAGCCCGCGCGTTTACCCGTGAACATGGCCTGGCGTTGCACTTGGATGGCGCGCGACTCTACAACGCTGCGGTGAAGCTCGGTGTGGATGCGCGGGAGATTGCCCAGCATTTCGACTCGGTGTCGGTGTGCCTGTCCAAAGGGTTGGGTGCGCCGATCGGCTCGGTGCTGTGTGGCTCTACGGCGCTGATCGCCAAGGCGCGGCGCCTGCGCAAGATGGTCGGCGGTGGCATGCGCCAGGCCGGCTCGCTGGCGGCGGCGGGCCTGTACGCCCTGGATCATCAAGTGCAGCGCCTGGCGGACGACCACGCCAACGCCCAATGGCTGGGGGATGCACTGCGCGACGCCGGCTTTGAGGTGGAGCCGGTGCAAACCAACATGGTGTATGTGCAGATCGGTGATCAGGCCCAGGCGCTGAAGGCCTTTGCCGCCGAACGCGGGATCAAGTTGAGCGCCGCGCCACGACTGCGCATGGTCACTCACCTGGATGTCAGCCGGGCGCAGATGGAGCGCGTGGTGCAGACATTTGTCGAGTTTTCCCGAAAATGATCGTGCAGACCGTCTAATTGACTGTTTCTATCACATAAACACGCTGTACCACCGGCAAAGGGCCGATATAATGCGGCCCTTTGCCGTCGCTCCGTCTGATGATGTTGCGCACTGGCCTTTGGCCGCAGACTCCGTGGAAGAACCTAATGAAAAGCGCAGAAATCCGTGAAGCCTTCCTTCGCTTCTTCGAAGAGCAAGGCCACACCCGTGTAGCCTCCAGCTCCTTGATCCCAGGCAATGACCCAACCCTGCTGTTCACCAACGCGGGGATGAACCAGTTCAAGGACTGCTTCCTGGGCCAGGAAAAGCGCGCCTACACCCGCGCCACCAGCAGCCAGAAGTGCGTACGCGCCGGCGGCAAGAACAGCGACCTGGAAAACGTCGGCTACACCGCCCGCCACCACACCTTCTTCGAGATGCTGGGTAACTTCAGCTTCGGCGACTATTTCAAGAAAGATGCGATCACCTTCGCCTGGACCTTCCTGACCGGCGTGCTGAAGCTGCCCAAGGAAAAACTCTGGGTGACGGTCTACGCGACCGACGACGAAGCCTACGACATCTGGACCCAGCAAATTGGTGTGCCCGTCGAGCGCATGATTCGCATCGGCGACAACAAGGGTGCGCCTTACGCTTCCGACAACTTCTGGACCATGGGCGATACCGGCCCGTGTGGCCCGTGCACCGAGATTTTCTATGATCACGGCGCCGACATCTGGGGCGGCCCACCGGGCTCGCCGGAAGAAGACGGCGACCGTTACATCGAGATCTGGAACAACGTCTTCATGCAGTTCAACCGCACCGCCGATGGCGTGTTGCATCCGCTGCCGGCGCCGTCGGTGGACACTGGCATGGGCCTGGAGCGGATCAGTGCGGTGATGCAGCACGTGCATTCCAACTACGAAATCGACCTGTTCACCAACCTGCTGAGCGCGTCGGCCGCCGCCATTGGTTGCGCCAATGACAACCAGTCTTCGCTCAAGGTGGTGTCGGACCACATCCGTTCGTGCGGCTTCCTGATCGCTGACGGTGTGCTGCCGTCCAACGAAGGCCGCGGCTATGTACTGCGCCGCATCATCCGTCGTGCCTGCCGCCACGGTAACAAGCTGGGCGCCACCGGCAGCTTCTTCTACAAGATCGTTGCCGCGCTGGTGGCCGAGATGGGCGATGCCTTCCCGGAACTCAAGCAGCAGCAGGCCAACATCGAGCGCGTGCTCAAGGCTGAAGAAGAGCAGTTCTCCAAGACCCTGGAGCACGGCCTGAAGATCCTCGAGCAGGACCTGGCTGAACTCAAAGGCACCGTGGTGCCGGGCGATGTAGTGTTCAAGTTGTATGACACCTACGGTTTCCCGATGGACCTGACCGCCGACATCGCCCGTGAGCGCGAGCTGACCATCGATGAGGCGGGTTTTGAGCGTGAGATGGAAGCCCAGCGCGTGCGTGCCCGTTCCGCCAGCTCCTTTGGCCTGGACTACAACACCCTGGTCAAGGTTGACGTGCCCACCGAGTTCACCGGCTACGCGGCGACCGTTGGCGCGGCCAAGATCGTGGCCATCTACAAAGACGGCAAGTCGGTCGACGTATTGAGCGAAGGCGACGAAGCGGTGGTGGTCCTGGACCAGACGCCGTTCTACGCCGAATCCGGTGGCCAGGTGGGTGATTGTGGTTTCCTGAGCTCGACGTCCGGGCGTTTTGAAGTGCGTGACACCACCAAGACCGGCGGCGCGTTCCTGCACCACGGTGTGCTGGTGCTGGGCAACCTGACGGTCGGCGCGCCGGTCGACACTCAAGTCGATGCTGACGTGCGGCATGCAACTGCTTTGAACCATTCTGCCACTCACTTGCTGCATGCTGCGTTGCGCCAAGTGTTGGGTGAGCATGTGCAGCAGAAGGGTTCGTTGGTGGATAGCCAGCGCCTGCGTTTCGACTTCAGCCACTTTGAAGCGATCAAGCCTGAGCAGATCAAGGCACTGGAAGACATCGTCAACGCCGAGATTCGCAAGAACACTGCGGTTGAAACCGAAGAAACCGACATTGAGACCGCCAAGAAGAAAGGCGCCATGGCGCTGTTTGGCGAGAAGTACGGCGACGAAGTGCGCGTACTGAGCATGGGCGGCAGCTTCTCGGTGGAGCTGTGTGGCGGTATCCACGCTAACCGTACAGGCGATATCGGCCTGCTGAAAATCATCAGCGAAGGCGGCGTGGCCTCTGGTGTACGGCGTATTGAAGCGGTCACCGGTGCTGCGGCCCTGGCCTACCTCAATGCGGCTGAAGAACAACTCAAGGAAGCGGCCAGCCTGGTCAAGGGCAGCCGTGACAACCTGATCGACAAGCTGTCGGCCGTGCTGGAGCGCAACCGCGCACTGGAAAAACAGCTGGAGCAGTTGCAAGCCAAGGCGGCGAGCGCAGCGGGCGACGATCTGTCGGCCTCCGCGCTGGACGTCAAGGGCGTGAAAGTGCTGGCTGTGCGCCTGGACGGCCAGGACGGCAAGGCGCTGTTGGCCTTGGTCGATCAGTTGAAGAACAAGCTCGGCCGCGCAGTGATCCTGCTCGGCGGTGTCCATGAGGAAAAGGTCGTTCTGGTTGCCGGTGTAACCAAAGACCTGACTGGCCAACTCAAGGCCGGTGATTTGATGAAGCAAGCCGCTGCGGCAGTGGGCGGGAAGGGCGGTGGTCGTCCGGACATGGCGCAAGGCGGTGGTGTAGACGCAGGCTCCCTGGACGCGGCCCTGGCCCTGACCGTGCCGTTTGTCGAGGCCGGCATTTAAGGCACTGTTAGTGAGCCCATGGTCTAGTCATGGGCTCGTTTGGGTGCTGGAAGATTTGTTTATTGGGCGCCCCTTTACGGGCTGAGGCGGCTTAGAAATGGCTTTGATCGTACAGAAATTCGGAGGCACCTCGGTCGGTTCTGTCGAAAGAATCGAGCAGGTCGCTGACAAGGTTAAGAAATTCCGCGACGCCGGCGATGATCTGGTAGTGGTGCTGTCGGCCATGAGCGGCGAGACCAATCGCCTGATTGATCTGGCCAAGGCAATCAGTGGTGATCAACAGCCGCTGCCGCGTGAACTGGATGTGATCGTGTCCACCGGCGAGCAGGTGACCATTGCCTTGCTGGCCATGGCTCTGAACAAGCGTGGCGTGCCGGCAGTGTCCTACACGGGCAGCCAGGTGCGCATCCTCACCGACAGCGCGCATACCAAGGCACGCATCCTGCAGATCGATGATCAGAAAATCCGCACAGATCTGAAAGCCGGCCGCGTGGTAGTTGTAGCAGGCTTCCAGGGTGTGGACGAGCAGGGCAACATCACCACCCTCGGGCGTGGCGGTTCGGACACCACCGGCGTGGCGCTGGCAGCGGCTCTCAAGGCCGATGAATGCCAGATCTATACTGACGTGGACGGCGTGTACACCACCGACCCGCGTGTGGTGTCCGTGGCCCAGCGCCTGGACAAGATCACCTTTGAAGAGATGCTGGAAATGGCCAGCCTTGGTTCCAAGGTGTTGCAGATCCGCGCGGTGGAGTTCGCCGGCAAGTACAACGTTCCGCTGCGCGTATTGCACAGCTTCAAAGAGGGTCCGGGCACCCTCATTACTATTGATGAAGAGGAATCCATGGAACAGCCGATCATTTCCGGCATCGCTTTCAACCGCGATGAAGCCAAGCTGACGATCCGTGGCGTGCCAGACACCCCGGGTGTGGCCTTCAAGATCCTCGGCCCGATCAGCGGCGCGAACATTGAAGTCGACATGATCGTGCAGAACGTTTCGCACGATAACACCACCGATTTCACCTTCACCGTGCACCGCAACGAGTACGATGCAGCCGAGCGTATCCTGCAGAACACCGCGAGCGAGATTGGCGCCCGTGAAGTGGTCGGCGATACCAAGATTGCCAAGGTGTCGATCGTGGGTGTGGGCATGCGCTCCCATGCCGGCGTTGCCAGCCGTATGTTCGAGGCGCTGGCCAAGGAAAGCATCAACATCCAGATGATCTCCACCTCGGAAATCAAAGTCTCGGTGGTAATCGAAGAGAAGTACCTGGAACTGGCGGTACGCGCGCTGCACACCGCTTTTGAGCTGGACGCGCCGGCGCGACAAGGCGAGTAAGGCAATGCCAGGAAGGCGCGGTTTACCGCGCCTTTCATTTTTTTGTGGGGCGCATGGTCTTTTGCGTGGGCTCGACAATACTTAGGCCGTTAGGGCTACGGCCGTCAGGTTGTAGGCCGAACGCCTTTTTTTTGCAGACTGTTGTTCCTGAACTGAAATGCGTGAGGTGAAAGGTATGCTGATTCTGACTCGTCGTTGCGCAGAAAGCCTGATTATCGGTGATGGCGAAATCACCGTGACTGTGCTCGGCGTCAAAGGCAATCAAGTGCGTATCGGGGTTAACGCTCCGAAAGAGGTAGCGGTCCACCGCGAGGAAATCTACCTGCGGATCAAGAAAGAGAAGGACGAAGAACCAAGCCTTTAATTTTTATCGTTTTTTATGTTTGCAAACGGGGATGAACGTGGTTAATATACGCCCCGTGTTGCGGAGAGCTGGCCGAGTGGCCGAAGGCGCTCCCCTGCTAAGGGAGTACACCTCAAAAGGGTGTCGGGGGTTCGAATCCCCCGTTCTCCGCCATTATTTGCTTAGTACGTTGCAATCTGGTTTTTTCGCTAAGTTGTTGAAATTAAACGAAAAAATAGCTTTACATAGAGATTGAACGGCCTATAATGCGCGGCAACAAATGCACTCGTAGCTCAGCTGGATAGAGTACTCGGCTACGAACCGAGCGGTCACAGGTTCGAATCCTGTCGAGTGCACCATTTAAGAGTCAGTTGCAGCAATGCAGGTGACTTGGCTTCAACCAGTTGTGATCTGGTCTAAAAACACAATCTGCACTCGTAGCTCAGCTGGATAGAGTACTCGGCTACGAACCGAGCGGTCACAGGTTCGAATCCTGTCGAGTGCACCATACAAACAAAAAGCCCGCCTAGTGCGGGCTTTTTGCCGTCTGGGGTTTGTGTAGGATTTCATCTTTTCTCGCGCGCCCATGTGTTTTCCCTTCCGTCTGCGTCGTCGCAGTTCATAGATGCAGCCAATGCTCAGCTTTGGCTCGCAAGCGCTTGTTCTTTCCAGTTTTTTAACGTTTAAAGCGCGCGCAGCGTGTATCATTGCGCCCGTCAGCCCCGCCGGGGCTTGTGGAATACCTCCATGGACTTACCCAGTAGTTGCTCAGTACCCCGTTTTACCAATCATGAATTGACTGATTGATCCTTCCGGCGTGCCCCGCTGCTGGGAGTGGAGTTCGCCTATGACCGAAGTAGAAGTAAAGAAAACACAAGACAGCCTGCAGGATCGCCTGGCTCAAGTCATCGAGCTGCTGCAGCGCCAGCGCGTGGTCGAAGACCTCACGCACCGCCAGGAAGGTCCGCACCACGACCGCGTTGAAAACCTGGTTCACCGGCAAAACCTCGTCGAGCTGCAGCGCAAGCTCGATGACCTGCACTCCGCCGACGTCGCTTATATTCTTGAAGCCTTGCCGCTCGATGATCGACTGACCCTGTGGCAGTTGGTCAAGGCTGACCGCGACGGCGACATCCTCCTGGAAGTATCCGACTCGGTCCGTGAAACCTTGATCGCCGACATGGACGATCACGAGCTTCTGGCCGCTGCCAAGGAGATGGACGCCGACGAGCTGGCTGACCTGGCGCCTGAGCTGCCGCGTGATGTTGTCCATGAGCTGATGGAAGCCCTCGACAGCCAGCAGCGTGAGCGTGTGCGCTCCGCGTTGTCTTACGACGAGGATCAGGTTGGCGCACTGATGGACTTCGAGATGGTCACCATCCGCGAAGACGTCAGCCTGGAAGTGGTCTTGCGTTACCTGCGTCGCCTCAAAGAGCTGCCGGGTCATACCGACAAATTGTTCGTGGTCGACTATGAAGGCATTCTCAAGGGCGTGTTGCCGATCAAGCGTTTGCTGGTCAATGATCCCGACAAGAAAGTTGCGGATTTGATGGCCAGCGATACGGTGAGCTTTCACCCGGATGAAGATGCTTACGAGGCCGCGCAGGCGTTTGAGCGTTATGACTTGATCTCGGCGCCGGTGGTCGACAAGAACGGCAAGCTGATTGGCCGTTTGACCATTGATGAAATGGTCGACCTGATTCGGGAAGAGAGTGAAACTGAAGTCCTCAACATGGCCGGTCTGCGTGAAGAGGAAGATATTTTTGCGTCAGTCTGGCGCTCCCTGCATAACCGTTGGGCGTGGTTGGCGGTCAACCTGATCACGGCGTTCATTGCTTCGCGCGTGATCGGTCTGTTTGAGGGGTCTATCGAAAAGCTGGTAGCGCTCGCGGCCCTGATGCCGATTGTGGCCGGTATTGGCGGCAACTCCGGTAACCAGACCATCACCATGATTGTGCGTGCCATGGCACTGGACCAGGTGAGTACGGCTAATTCCTCGCGGCTGTTGCGCAAAGAATTGGCCGTGGGGCTGATCAATGGCTTGGTGTGGGGCGGCGTGATTGGTGTGGTGGCTTACTTGCTGTATGGCAGTTGGTCGCTGGGCGTGGTGATGACGGCTGCCATGACCCTCAACCTGCTGCTGGCGGCGCTGATGGGGGTGTTGATCCCCATGACGCTGGCCCGTCTTGGGCGCGACCCGGCCATGGGCGCCAGCGTGATGATTACGGCGATGACCGACAGCGGTGGCTTCTTCATCTTCCTGGGCCTGGCGACGATCTTTCTGCTCTGATCCCCTGTGGGAGCGAGCAAGCCCGCTCCCACACAAACCCTCTGCGGTGCCCCTCAAATTCCAGGCAAAAAAAAGCCAGCACATGGCTGGCTTCGGCTTTCAGTTGCAGATCAATTGGCTTCTGCGGCCGCCTCAACGTCGTGCGCGATAAGCGAGACGAGAGCATTTTGCTGGCGGTGGGAGAGCTGACGAAAACGCTGCAGCAGTTCGCGTTCGTGCAGTGACAGCTCGGGGCTGTCCAGGCGCATGCTCAACTCTTCGCCCAACGCACCTTCCTGAATAAGGCTTTGCTCCAGGCGCGCGATGATTTCGGAGTTCATGCTGCGGTGATGATTGCGAGCCACCTCGGCAATGCGTTCCCGCATTCCGTCTGGCAGACGTACGACGAACTTGTCAGCCGTACGGCTGGAATAAATTGCCTGTTTCAATGGGCGCATATATTTAACCGGTTAGTTCAGGGGAGCGGTTTTTGGAATTGGCCGCAAGATGAGTGTTAAGACAAGGCTCACGACCAAAGTTCAACCCGAATTGCAAAGAGGCCGCATCATGCCTCAGATTTGACAGTTCCTTGGCGTCAATTCTGTGACAAATATTGAACTGCCTAAAGGCGTAATGCCAGCACTCATTTGTATTTTTGCGGACTGGTTGGAAAACTTTTCAACGCGTCATTCCTCAAGGGAACTTCCCGTAAGTCCAGGCCCGCACAGGGATTGAGGCCGCACATCCTAAAGCAAAGTGGCCTTTTGCCCTTATCTTTAAGACTAGTGGCAATTTGCCGATTTGCTAGGGCGGAGCGACATAAGGTCGAGGGAGGAGGTGCAGCGCAGGGGTTAGCGTAGAACGGGGTCGAATTTGATTTTGCGGCCCATGAACAGCGTCAGCAGAAGCAGGCTCGTAAACACGCCGGCAGCAACCATAGCAGCGGTTTGACCCTCCTCAGAAGTGGCGCCCAGGGCCAAGAGGCCTGTGACGACAGTCAGACACAGAAACAGCCAGGCGGATTTGCTCATGAATGGCGTCCTTAGAAAACCCAATGTTCGGATGCCGGTGCAGTTTGGGTGCCTTGGGTCAGGCGTACCGGCGATTGCGCGTTGGGCGTCATCACCGCCAATTGCGGGCGTTGTTGCAGGTGATGCGGCACGGCCTGGCTGAGCTGCGCAGGGTCATTACTGCCGGTGGACTGGAAATGAAACATAACCAGTGCAGCCAAGGCTATGCTGTTGAGGGCTAACAGAAGGGCACTGTTCATGGTCATGTTCTCCGCTAAACGCCGTGGCTGAATGGGTTTGTAGGAGAAGTATTGCAGGTCTCGTGCCAATCTATTATTTCATTAAAATCAATGACTTGAGTATACTTTAAAGCGCCTTTGGGTTGCAATTTGCAATGATGGCATTTTGGGGTAGTGCATTTTGCACGACGGCGCCCAGGCCCCGTGGTTGCGGGGCAATGCGGGCCTCGGCCGAACAAGGATCGGCCTACACTCAAAAAGCCCACGGACGACATGACAAAACCCACCTCGGCCGTTAACATGCACGCCGTCCGTCGCTGTGCCACGTGCCCGATGGCTGTCATTTGTCCCAGTAGCTCAATTGGATAGAGCATCCCCCTCCTAAGGGGAAGGTTGGCCGTTCGAACCGGCCCTGGGACACCATCTAATTCAGTGCTTCCAGCCATTTTCCTCTTGTCGCTCCAGTTGCCGTGACAGCAGGGTGACAGCAGCGGCTAGAATTTGGCTAATCAAAAGTCTTTAGCCAGCGTCCTCATCCTCCGTTATTTCTCCAGCCCAAATATTGAATTCCGGCCGATATTTTTCGCAGCTCCCGCTATCTGCTGCGACTCTGTGCGTTCAGCTACGTCTAGAATGTCACGCTTACCCGTGTATCAATGGATAGGTATCGGATGGACAACGTGCGGGATATCGAGGAACGGATGATCAGCTTCCTCCTAAGCCAAAGCCATGTGACGCCTCTTGATGGTCATGTTCCCCAGCCTAGCGGCGTCAAGATCGCGGATTATCTTTTCTTCAACAGGCAAGCGGTTGTTGAGCTCAAAACGCTAAAGGTCGACCCGAAAGACAAAATTATGGATGGTGCCAAATCGCTAATGGAGTCTGATGAGTTTCCGCTGATCTTTGGCGACTATGACCTCGAAACCGCGATCAAGAACACACCGGGCGGGAAAGAGCATCTCGACAGAATGTTTTCTAACGCAACCAGGATGGTTGAGGGAGTGCTTAGGAATGCCAAAAAACAGATCGCCTCATCCAAAAGGCTATTGAGCCTTGACCCCGATACTCCCGGAATAGCGCTTATACTGAATGACACCGTCGAAAGCATTCCCGCCTCTCAGCTCGCCGACAGGTTCAGTTTCCGGCTCATCGGTGACGGCAAAGATCCAGGCCGGTTCTCGGAAATTGATTTTATTATTTTGATCCAGACTACGTACCGGTTGCAGCGAGGCGGAGGTGGTTCAACCCTCTTGCCGGCCTTCGTTATCAGCAATGACTTCAATGCGCATCGCCATCATAAAATTGAGCAAGAAATTCAGCTTTTTCTGCAAGCTTGGGCGCGCTCGCAAGGTCACAACTATGAAAGTACGAGCGAAACATCCGATCTCCAATTTGAGCGCAACCAAGTTCCCCGGCCGGCCCCCAAGTCTTTACAGGACCTGGTAGAGGCACAATACCGGGCGGATAGGTATATGAAGGAATGGAGCGAAGAAAGGCTGATTGCTCATGGAAAGGAGGTGATTCAGAGGATGCTTCCAATATTCATCAAGGGAGCAGAAAAACCTACAGAAACCGATTCGCATCTTTACATAAAGCAATTTACGGAGTTGCTTGAAGAAGGCCGCATACGGGGTTTTGACTTGAGAAAAATCCTAAATGAGATCCCTCGGGCCAGATAGTCATTATCCTTCTCTCTCTTTGATTCTGAGGGCTATCGTAGTGATGAATTTGGCGTGTTTAGCAGCCAGTGTCTACCTGGAGAACGCCAGCGGCGCCACGGTAGACCGGCCTGGGCTGCTGCGCTTGCCCAACGATGCGCGCAAGAGCGACGTGCTCCCGGTCGAGTCAAAGGTCGCCTCTCACGGCTTCCTGTAGAGGACTGGCAGAAGCTCAAGGCCGCAATCGTGTAACAGCTGTCAATGATGTAACGCTATATTTCGACAACTCCATTCCAACGTGTAACGCGAGAAAATTCCTTTAAATCAGTGGCTTAAGATCTTTTGTAACATGTGTAACGCCCGTAACAAGGTTTGAAGCTGCGTCCCCTTGCCCCTTGTAGCAACGTTTCCTGCAGCGACAGAACGTCACTAATGGTTGGCAGCATCAGATGCCTCAATTGTCGCTACCCGCTTTGCTCAGGTGTAACACCTACCACTCATGTAACACTATCTTGCGGCACCACGTTGTTGAGTGTGACGCATGAAAAATCCTTTAAATACAGATTGTTAGAGTTCTCGTAACGTGTGTAACACCTGTAACACGGTTATGAAGGTGTGTCCCCTGTCCCCTGTAGCAACGTTTCCTCCAGCGAGAGGGCGTTCCGATTCGTTGACAGCATCGGAAATCTCACTGTGGTCGCCGGCTCTGATATCGCTACTCGGTTATGCGGACGTTGAACCACCAGCGGATTGACCTAAGCGAATCAACATCGAGCCATGCTCAGACATGGGTTGTTGTAGGCAATTCAATACGTGGTCTGAAGCGATGCTTCATCAAATGGCACATCGAAACTCGCTGGGGACCCTGGCGCTATTCGAGGGATACGGGGTCGGAAACCCGCGGGATCGTGGTAGCGGCAATCACACCAGCTTACTGAAATTTCAATGTTGAAATTGAAAAGATCTTGAAGAAAAAGGGGCATCGTTACCGTATTGGTAATGGTACTCGCAGAAGGCTGAAAGGGTAGGGCGTGTGCACAGGTGAACTGGAGTTTACCAGGTTCACCTGTTCACTAAGCTGGGTGCCCTTCCGCTAATACGATCCCTCGGGTTTCATGCCCCGTACCTTCGAGAGTGCGCTAGGGTCCCCACTATCGAACCACAGCCAAGAGCATGGTAGGCCTAGCTTCGCTGGAGGGGCAATATTAACGGGGCTATGGGGATGCCCTAATAAAACCGTGTTACGGGTGTTGCGCGTGTTACACAACTCTATAACTCTATGATTTTAAACGATTTATTTTGAGTTACACTGCTCGGTCTGGTTTTCCTATATACGTGTTACACGGTAAATAGGTGTTACATAAATGAATGCCCTGGAGGGTCGATTTGTCGTGATTAAGGCGAGAGATCATCGATCTAGGGGCTTTCGCTTATAAGGGCCGCTACTGGCCGATTCTGTTGAAAAGTCGCCCATGGTTTCCACGGCAGAAAAGTACGCGCTTGAGATTGAAATCTTTACTTTGAGCAGAGGGTTCCGGGCTCGGATTTCGCGTAGCCGCGCGCAAAAAAGGCATGTTCAGCAGTAAGTACATGCGCAGCCTGGAAGGTCCGACTTTTTCAACACAGTCGGCCAATAGCGGTCAGTCACGGTCGATAGCTAACCGTATTAGTTTAACTGTTCGAATGTCTGCGTCGATCCTTCTGCACTCCGCTAAGGGCGGTTTCAGATCGAAAGCAGCCGACCAATGTTTCGCAGTGCGCCGGTCAAGTGCGAATGCACGCGGAGGGTTAGGACTAAACCAATGCGTGGCTAAGCCCTAGCAACCACGTACTCTAGCCACCTGCCCCTTTCTACTGCTATTGCGTAACTCAGCTCGATAGGATTCCATCCGATAATCAAGGATGGAGCCCCCTAATGTACCTAGCTGAACTCACCATAAAAAACTTCCGCAAGCTGCGTGACGCCAAGCTGAAATTCCAGCCTGGACTGAATGTTCTCGTCGGTCCCAACAACGTGGGGAAAAGCGCCGTAGTGGATGCTCTGCGGACCCTCTTGGCCGGGCATGAGGAGCCTTATCCCCGCCTCGATATCGCCGACCGTCATCGGGCTAAAGAAGGGGAACCAGAAGGCGACATAAGCTTCCACTTTGTCTTCAAGGATCTCAGTCACGACGACGAGGCCGACTTCATCGCGGCTCTGAAGCCAAGCGCTGACAACGCCATGGAAGCGCACATCCACGTCAGGTACACCGATGCCGATAAGTCTGGCCGCTTCCGGGTGAAGCGGTGGTGTGGAGATTACCAGAACATCCCTCTCACCTCGGACATGATGGAAAACCTGCGTGGCGTCTACCTACAACCTCTGCGTGATGCTGCCCAAGGGCTGCGTCCTAGCCGCAACAGCCAGCTGGCTCGCCTACTTCACCTTCTGACCGATGATGAGGGGCGTGAGGCGATCAACGTTGCGTTGAAAAAACTAGATGATCAGTTGCAGCAGAGCGAGGCGATTAAAAGTACTCATGCTGCGATCTCCACCCGGCACGGCTCCATGATGGGTGAGCAGTTGGCGCAGGTACTGGCCGTCGGACTCAGCGCAACCGATTTTCAGCGCCTTTCCGCCCGACTATCCCTGACTGCTCAGTCCATGGAGATTGAGCAAAACGGCCTTGGCTTCAACAACCTGATTTTCATGGCAGTGGTGCTAAGCGAGCTGGCCAAAAATCCCGATGCCGCGTACCGAAGCTTGATCGTGGAGGAGCCGGAGGCTCACCTGCACCCCCAACTTCAGCGCGTACTATTAAGCTACCTGGCCGGCATCCCCACCAAGGAAGGTGAAAAACCGGTGCAGTTGTTCGTCACCAGCCACTCTCCGAATTTCGCCAGCAATTCGAAGCTCGAGTCTCTGGTGTGCTTAGTTGAGAACGAAGCCGGCGTTGAGACCTTCTTTCCACGTGATGTCCAGTTCGCGAAAGGCAAGCGGGAGAAACTGGAGCGCTACTTGGACGTGACCCGAGCTGAGCTATTTTTCGCCCGCCGCGTGATTTTCGTAGAGGGCGCCGCAGAACTCATGCTGGTAGACGCGCTCGCGAAAATTTTGGGATTCGATTTAAGGGAATATGGGATCAGTTTGATCAGTGTCGAGGGACTGAATTTCGACTCGTTCCTGCCGCTGTTTGGAGAGAAAGGACTGCGCATCCCAGTCTCGGTCATAACCGATGCTGACCCGTTCGACGAAGAAGAGGTATCTGAACCCGCTGGGGCCGAGCGACCTGACGAGGAGATTCAGGAGGATCTGCTCGCGGAGGCAGCCTACCTCGAAGAAGCAGACGTGGAAGACGGGGATGAAGCCGAACGGTTGGCCGACAAAGGTGACGAGCCAACGAAAAAGAAGAAGCTAAAAGCTGCATATCCGGGGCTCGACGATGCTATCCGGATATCGAGCAACACGCTGAAAATGAAGGAATCCGAAGATGAGTTTGTGAAGGTGCTCCACGGGGTAAAGACCCTTGAGTACGACCTGGCTCTACTGGCGGAAAATCGGGACGCGATGCTGAAAGCATTGGCCGAACTTCATCCCAAGATCTCTGTGGCGCTGCGCAAAATCGTGGACGGCGCGCCGGACAACACTGCCAAAGCCAAGGCGCTGTTCTGCGGGATGTTCGAGCGCAAAGATACCAGTAGTAATGTGCAGAAGGGCCGCTTCGGCCAAGCGCTTGCCGAACAGATTGCTATAACGCCTGGATGCAAGGTCCCAGAGTACCTAGAGAAAGCGATCCGACACGTTTGCCGGGGAGCGGACAAGCCATGAAGCTATCCGATGAGCAGAACGGTGTAATCGAAGCCCCTTTAGAACCGATGGCGGTCACGGCTTGCGCCGGCAGTGGTAAAACAGCCACAGCTATTCGGCGGCTGATCGCCATTCGGCAAAAGCTGGCCGATCACCGCGGCCGGGTCGTGCTGTTGTCGTTTTCCAATGTCGCCGTCAATACATTCAACAAGGGTTACGCAGAGCTGGCCTCGGCTCTACCTGACGACGCCAATCGTAAGCGCGTAGAGGTTGACACGCTCGATGGTTTCTTCACCCAGCATGTTCTGCTTCCCCATGCCTACCGCACCATGGGCTCCAAGCAAACCCCCTATCTTGTATTGGGCTCGGAGCCCTTCTTAAGTAGCTTCCAGTACTGGAAGAGCGAAACCGAGCGCCCAATCCCGATCAAAGATGTGCAGGTAGGCGTAGAAAATGGGAAGTCGGTCTTTTTCATCGACATCTATGGGGCATCTGAACATCTTGATCGGGCCAAGGCCAAGGCGCTCATCGAAAAGCTAGGACGCACTGGCGCATATACCCATGACCTAGGACGCTACTGGGTAGTTCGAACGCTGCTTAATCAACCAGCCATTCTGCGGGCATTGGCCAATCGATATCCGCAGATCTTGGTCGATGAGTCCCAGGATCTGGGCACAATGCACAAAGTGACCTTGGAATTGCTCATCAAGGCTGGCGTGCAGGTTTCACTGATTGGTGACGTTAACCAAGGTATCTTCTCTTTCGCCGGGGCTGATGGCATGTTTTTGAAAACCTATGCCGACCGCGAAGGAGTCAAAGCCTACAAGCTTACCCGTAACTACCGCTCCCTCCCTCCAATCATTGATATTGCCAACCACCTCTGCGGCCGTAACGATGAGCCAGACAGGCAACCCGAGCAAGGTGGAGTATTTTTCGTAGGATATAAAGACGCCGAACTGCCTAAGCTGTTCAGCTCTTTCAAAGTTCGCCTCGGCGAACTGGGTATACACGCAGCAGACTCAGTCATTCTCAGCAGGAACGCTGATCGTGCCGCCAAGCTTGCGGGTAAGTCAGCCGCCCCAGGACTGGGTGTTGTGAACCTTTTCGCAGAAGCGTCATTGGCCCGCGATCAGTTGCATCGTTATCAGGATGCCTTCCGCCTGGTTTGCAGCGCGGTTTTGAGTCTCCTCGAGGATGCCCCGCTTGGGCTCAGTTCGGCGCTGCAGGGTTCGCCTAATGATGGCTGGATGCTGAGACTCAGGAGATTGCTGTGGGCATTTACTCGCAATGCGGAGTTCGGGCTACCGTCCTCTTCGCTGCAAGCCAAAGCAGAATGGCATCCGATGCTCGTCGCAAATCTGCGCTCTTTGCTTGCCAAAATTGATCAACAGTTCGGTCTGACCACAGTCGCTACGTTCGGAAATAAAATGGCCAAGAGACGCTTGGACGACGTCGCGCTTAGCGGTGCCAACGCCGATGATAAGGAAGCACCTGGCCTACGAGTTGAAACTGTTCACCAAGTTAAAGGCGAATCCATCGACGCGGTGCTCTACATCGCGACTAAGGCCAACATCAGCGCGTTGCTGGCCGGTGTCGCTACGGAAGAAGGACGCATCGGCTATGTGGCACTGACGAGGGCGAAAAACCTATTTTGGCTGGCCGTCCCAAACAGTTGCTTGGGTACAATGCGCGCAGACTTAATCAACGCCGGCTTCATCGAGGCCGCAACACTGTAACGATCAGATGGCCGTCATCGCATACCGTGAGAGGTAGTTTTCAGTGCAACGAAGACATTAGGTCTCTCACGGGGCATTTTCAACCTTTTCATGACTGCCGGCTTTTCTGTCAGAATCGACCTTTGAGGCTTAGCTGAACAGCCATGTTCCCAAATCGTTACGTCTGAACCGCTTTTATCTGATCGCTACTGATGCTGGCCGGAAGATATCGAAACTGTTATTGAAAAAAATTTGAATAAAGACCAATATGAAGAATCAGAAACGCGCAGATTAATTGAATAGTTGGCGAAAAATAAAGGAGTATACAAATGGATAGGGTTGATTACCAGTCTTTAATAATTCAAGATATTATTAACTTGGAAAAAGCAGGTGAACTAAATCTTAACCCATGGTATCAGCGGCGTTCAGTCTGGAGCACGCCGCAAAAATCGTATCTCACCAACACGCTAATTGAGCAAAAACCCATACCGGCAATCTATATTCGACACTCTCTCGATTTAGAGAACTCGAAAAGCATTAGAGAGGTGGTAGACGGTCAGCAAAGAACAAGGGCAATTCTTAGTTACTGCGCAGATGAATTCACCGCAAGGCATCCAGCGCATAAATTAAAAGTACTTTTCTCGCAATTAAAAAGAGACGAGCAGCAAAAGTTCTTGCTGACTTCAATTCCTGTCGGTTACTTGTTGGGAGCATCCGACTCAGACGTGATTGATATTTTTGGACGAATTAATTCCGTCAGTAAATCTCTGAACCCGCAAGAGAAAAGGAATGCCGCTCATAGTGGAGAAATGAAACAGTTTTGTCTTTCGCAAGCATCTAGCAGAATGCCGTTCTGGAGAAATTACGATATATTTTCTTCCACCGACATCTCTCGTATGAATGAAGTTCTATTTATATCTGACTTGGTTCACAACATAATTAATGGGCTTTCGGATTTTAGTCAAACTGCATTAGATAACATATACAAAGAATATGAGGAAGAGTTTGAAGATATAGATATTGTCACAAAGAAACTTGATTCCGTTTTTGACAAAGTCGCCTCCCTCGATCCGCAACATATAACAGACACGATTTTCAAGCGTCAACCTGTCTTCTTTTCACTGTTGATGGTGATTAATCAGAACCCCCGCATAGCAACGAAAAGACTCACCAATGCGATAATTGAAATCGATCAGCGATTTAACGCAGAGCAAAACCTCACTCAAGCAGATCTAGACTTTAAAACAGCGTGCTCATCAACGACACAGCGCATTTCGCAGAGGAGAGTTCGTGACAGCTACATTAAAGGGTTTATTTAATGGCGCTGCCAAATTTAGCGATCACTCTTCGTGAGGCGCATGCCCAAATTGACCGACTACAACATCACAAAGTTGATGCCGAAAGGCTTGATGCAAAATACCAGCATTTTATAGGTGAAATGATTATGCTTCGCTTGTTTACTATATTTGAAGACAGTGTAGCTGAGTTAGCCTATAAAATTGCTGCTGGGGGCAAATATTTGAATGGGACGTCAGCAGCTCTTACAGTCAGAGCAAGTCGAGCTCAAGATTCCCGGGCTCTTTTTTTATCGCACGGTAGAGCCAAGCCGATCTATAATCTGAAATGGACAAAAGCTAAGTACATTCGCGAAAGTGTTGATAACATAATACCCACAACTGAAAAATTCATAATTACCGCACAAGCTCACGGCCAAATAATTGAAGATATGAGGCGAGTGCGAAACGCATTGGCTCATAATACTACGAGTGCGAGAAGCGACTTCAAGGATGTTATACGTCAAACATATGGGGCGCACATAAATTTGACGCCTGGAGTATTCTTAATCTCAACAAAACGCACCAAAACCTGTCTAATTAATAGATATCTCTCATCTACCAAGGCAATTCTTACAGCGATGAGTAGTGGAGTTTAGTTTCAGTGATGTTCTCATTTGCGTTGCGGAGATAAAATATAATATTACCGCAATAGGAGAAACATATTTAGCTGGTCTATAGATATATCCCAGAGGTCCTAGAGCTTGCAAAAACGGTCAGGAATATATTTTTGCGGGTCAAATTCGTATCTTAACCTTCAGGTAGCCAGTAAAGATGCCAACCGAAAAGGCTCAAGTTGTTAAGCAATTTTTAAAAGATCATGTATACAATTTAATGGTATCTAGTCGTGGGGGCGGTATTGTTGGGCTGCCTGATTATGAAATTCATCCGAGAGAATTTTTAGAGTATGCTGAGGCCGAGCTAGGCGACCTAGAGTCTGATCGCTCTGTTATTAATTGTATTTCAAATTTGAAGCGAGCAATAGACTGTCAAATAGACGTATTCCTCTTCTCGTTAAATTTGTTTGAGTATTACAAAAAGAAGCGGTTAGGCATTGATAGAAAGCTGGGCTTCATTGAAAAGTGCGGTATGTTCAGCAAATACTCGCTAAGTCGGATTAATGCAATAAGAAATAGGCTTGAACATGAGTATAAGATACCTAAAGCAGACGATATTTATGTGTATTTTGATATTGTAAGCGCATTCATTTCTACGCTTGAAGTGCAATTGCTAGTCGGAGGGGGTGATGGCATGTTGAGCTTTCTTCTTGTGGAATATCCAGAGAGTGAAAACGAAGACGAAGTTCCTATAGGAAGATTGATTTCTGAGTACACCCCTGATAACTGTACGCATACATTTACCTGGAGCAAAAAAGGGGTAGAGGAAAAATACATGGCGAATGCAGAAAATCTCGATGAGCTTGCAGCATTTATCAGGTATCACATTCTGCTTTTAAATATAAATAGAACTTACCATGGCGAGTACGCGAACTCACAATTTGCACGCCTATAGCACTAAGGGCTGCCGAAAATCATGTAATAACCTTGAACAGGTAATGTGGCGTAGCGTAGTGTTTTGAGCATTTGAATGACCGCTTCTGACCGATGGTGTTGAAAAAGTCGATCCTTCCAGGCTGCGCATGTATTGACTGCTGAACATGCCCTTTTTGCGCGCTGCTATACGAAATCTGAGCCCGGAACCCTCTGCTCAAAGTAAAGATTTCAATCTCAAACGCGTACTTTTCTGCCGTGGAGACCATGGGCGAATTTTTCAACAGAATCGGCCGAAAGCAGTCATCAGCCCACAGTCGCCACAGACCTAAAGTCAAAAAATTTGAAGCCTTGTTTGTAATGGGTGAATGTAGCGAAGCGGAAGTTGCTTAAGCTTCCGCCTCTTCATTAACTGTTCTTTCTTTTGAGCTGAAGGTCAATGAAATCAAGCTCTGACTTAATTGCAACAATCGTGAGCGTCTCGACTTTATTGCCTTTGTTTGCTCTTGCATTGAGCTTGTTCATATCACCCAACACGAGAATGATCTCGTTCAAATGGAGTTTCCGGGCCTTTAGGTAATCAGGCATCTGTGCTCTGTTCTGTGGTGGTTTATTCATGGTTAGACCGATGGTTGGCCCGAAGCAACATGTCCTCGCTGGTTGCCTCGGGGAGGGTTTGGCTAGGACGCCAATAGGTCAATCAGGCTGTGTTGGCGCGAGCGATCTGCGAGTTCTTGCCAAGTCCAGCTTCCAAAGCGCTCGCCCTGTTCAGGGATATCCAGCTTCATCAATGCAACCGGATCTCGATTAATCAGGTTGCGTGCTGCCCACAACTTACCTCCGGTTTCCAGCAGCGCCTTCGCGGCTTCGTTCCACTTTTCTTCTAACACCGTGTTTGCCAGGTGTGCTGCTTCTTTTTCAATCTTGGCATGTCCTTTTTGTGCCTCCGTGATGTGCTGATCAATCGTTACCAGCTCCTGCTCCAAGGCGGTGATGAGCAGTTGTTGACGGCGATGATGCTCAACCGCAGTTGTGAGGTTTTTTGCTGCTTTTTGAGCTTCTGCGTTAGCGGCTTTCTCGCCCTCCACATCACCCCAGGCGACAGCCTGCGCATATGCGGTGGCCGCGTCTGTTTCAGCTTGTCGAGCCTTTGCCATCTCTTCCTGATCGCTCTGGCGTACCTGCTGCAGCCGAGTCTCTATGCTGTTGCGCTTCTCGTTGAGTTCCATCTCGTCGGCCTTCCAGGTCGCCATCTCGGCGATGTAGCCCGCAGCCAAGCTCTCACGGTTCGCCAGTGCCTCGAGGCGATCAATCTTTTGATTCAGACGGTGGATCTCAAAGTCTCGCGAGTCGATGCGTCTTTTGTGATCGTTGATTTCATCCTGCACAGCCCGCTGACGGCCTTGCTGGATAACCTCTGGGCTTTCCAGTGCCGCTTCGAAGGGCGCCAGGTCATTCTGAATTCTCTCCATTTCGAGGGTCAGAGTGTCGCGGCGGTCTTTCAGTTCTTGAATAGTGTTCATCTGTATTGTCTCTGTGCATTACGATTTATAAAGATGGTTGAACGGCTGGCGAGGCCGGGAATGAGCCGGCGCTACCTCGGTCAGCAGGTGTGTCGTCAGGCGGCCTTGGCCTCGTTCTCATTCGTTCCTGGAACCGTCTTCACCACGTAGCAGCGCTGAGGGCCTAATCCAGGCAGGCGAATCAGGCTGTATGCCTTTCCATTGCTTCCCGGCTCGAGCGCGCCCCGTTGCAGCAACTCCTTGTTCACGGCGCTGATGTTCATGCCCTTGAAGATCTCGGCCCTCCAGGCTTCAGGCAGCACGTAGTAGGTGTTGGTGGTGTGCAGGGCGTCGCCCATGCCGTGTTCCATCGTCTTGCGAAAGCC
The DNA here is from genome assembly GCF_005938045.2 of Pseudomonas sp. KBS0710. Classification (GTDB taxonomy): domain Bacteria; phylum Pseudomonadota; class Gammaproteobacteria; order Pseudomonadales; family Pseudomonadaceae; genus Aquipseudomonas. The sequence goes on from NZ_VCCF02000001.1 coordinate 814,683, forward strand.
CAACCGATCAATCGTGCGTGGACCGTGCTCGTCGATTTTTGCAGCAGCAGATTCCCAACGGGTAAAGCGGCTTTCTCCAAAACGTTCGATGATCTGGCGCAGTCGCGCCAAGATCGCGTCGCCTTCGAAATTACCGGCACCACCACGTTCGGCCAGCCACGCATGCAGGCACACCCGTGCGGCGGTCGTGGCCGCGCCATCAGGCCAGCCAGTGACGCCGAAGGCGGTGGCCAACTCTCCGGCCGCTGCCGCGAGGCCAAAGCGAAGGGCTGCACGCTGGGCCTGACCACTGGCCGAGGCGGGCAGGTTTTGGGTGATGAACTGCTCCACCGTGCGGCGAACGATCACAGACCATCTGAGCATTTCCCCAGGTGCGCACAGTGCGTGCAGGAATGCGGTGAGGGGTGTGCCGTAGTATTTGGCTACACGCGCCTTGAGCGCATCGGAGAGGGCGGCAGCGTCCTCAAAACCGTTCAGCACATCGAACATGCCGAGCCCCTTGCTCGCGTCCGCAGGCACGGCGAGCATGCGCACTTCCATGCCTGCTTTCAGCTCCTTGTTGGCATCCGCCATGTGTTGCGCCAACGTCTTCTCGCCGGTCGAAAGAAACAGCAAGCGCCACTCCTGCACCTGTCGACCCGCTTGTCCTCGTTCATTCGCCCGGGCTTTGCCGGTGCCATTGCCGAGCATGTACACCGTTTCGCCAATAATGCGCGGGTCACACATACCGATTTCATCCAGCACCAGAAGACCGTCTGAGTGGGCTGCTGCGATGGACTCCAGGGCGTTATCTGTCGAACGCCACGAACGCACCAGACGCGGCCCTCCATAGACCGAGGCAGCGACTTGCAGGTGAGTGGTCTTGCCCCCGGAACTGTCACCGTACAGGTGGAAGCCGCCCGACTCATGCCCGAGCAGGTTCAACAGTGGTCCTGCAAAGGCCACAGAGACTACAAACGCTAAGCGGTGGTTGCCAACGCACAGCGCGCCGATTTGCTGCTGCCATTGTTCCAGAGAGCCCGCCTCGCTGATTGTTGGCAGCTGGGCACCAGCCTCATAAAAATGCAGGTGTTCGGCGTGCGAGCCAATTTGCTGTTCGGGCAAAAGGAAAGCGTTGTTATGCCAGCCCAGGCGTGTCACCAAACGTGCGCGCTGGGCGCTGTCGAAGCCGCCGAGATAGCTTTGTAGGTCGTTGCGAGCATTGCGCCCTGATCGGCTTCCCGCGAGGCGCAGGCCCATGTCTACCAATGGACCGAGTACGTCCTTGCCGAAGTCGCCGGTCATGGTCCTGGCTGGAATATTCCAGCGTTTTTTGGCGCCGTCCGGGTCGTCGAACTCGACCAACAAGCCCCAGTTGTGGCCCTTGTCGTCGCGAGTGCGTGCGATGATTTCCAGAGGCGAACAGACGGGGCGCGCCTCGCCATCATCGCCGGAGTAAAACACCCCTTCAGGCGTCAGCCGAAAACCGCCCGGCAACAGATCATTTTTCGATTTCGCAGGTCGTTTGGCTGGTGCCTTGGCCGCCTGTTCTTGGGGTTCAGTTGGCTCAGCGGCACCGCCGAATAACTCACCGCTGCGCACCAGCTCGGCGACGTGGTCTGCGGTCCAGCCTTTGGCTAATGCATCCGCTGCATCATCGCCTTCCGCCCATTTTCCACCCTTAATGAGCGTCGGTTTGCCGCCTTTGCTGCTTGGCTTGAGCTTGAACACGTCGAGCGAGATTCGTTGTACTGATGCGGCGCCCAGCTCAATCAGCTTCAGCTCGATAGCGTCCATGCACGCCGTGCCGCTGGCATCGTTATCCGGCCACAGCACCACAGCGCGCCCTTTGAGCGGCGTCAGATTGGCCTTGTGCCAGGAGTTCGAGCCGTTCGGCCAGCAGGTGGCTACGTGGCCGGGCATCAGTTCGGCGGCGGCATCAGCAGCCTTTTCGCCTTCACACAACACCACAGGCGCATCGGTGCGCTGTGCCAGCTCATCCAGGCGCAGCAGTGGCCGAGGCTCGGGCAACCCCTGCCAGCGCCATTGTGTGGTTTGCCCATCGGAGCGCTTGCACCAGGTCAGCGGTGCAAAGACCTTCTTCGGTTTGCCGTCTTCATCTGGGGCCAGGTCGAAGCGATACAGCGCCATGACCGGCTGGCCCTGGGCATCACGATAGATCCACACCTTGGACGGAACACCGTGTTGCCGGTGTTTGGCAGGGCACTTGTTCATGGCCTCGGCCGGGATCGGTTGAATCGCGATCCACTCCGGCGTTGCGCTCTTGGCCGGTGTGCTTTTGGCGGTTGCAGATCCTGCGGAAACGCTGAGCAGATCTGCCAGTTTTTTACAGGCCTCAACGCCCGTGCCGCCGTCGATGTAACGCACCAGGTCGATCAGGTCGCCGCCCTTATCGCCGGTGGCAAAATCCGCCCAGGTGCCTTTGCTCAAATTGACCTTGAGTGAGCCCGCACGTTTGTCCGTGCGCGTGGGATTCGGTGCGGTGTATTCCTTGCCGCCATCAACACGTTTGCCGTTTGGCAGCCAGTGAGCAAGCACACGGTCGATGTTCTTCAGGGCCGCGCTTTTTACGTCGGCAAAGCTCGGACGTTTTGAGGTGTTGCCGGTGCGCTGAGTCATGGTGCGGTCCTCGAGTCAAGCAGCGCCTCGTTCACGTCGTCGATCAGCGCTTTGGCCATCTCGCCGAGGTAGAACGCAGGCCAACTAAAGCGCTCGCCTGCATCGCTGATGGCTGCGTCGAGGATCAGTTGATTGGCGTGGTGCAGAATCTGGGAGACGGCTTCAAGTGCGTCCTCTAGCGGGATCCCTGCATTCACCCGAAACAGGTTTTGGCCGTTACCGTTGGCAGGGGAAAACTCGGAGCGTCCAAGCGTGCTGGAGTGGGTCACAGCGCACCGCCTTTCTGGCCCATCGGCACAGAGGAGGCATCACCGTACATGGTGAGTGTTTTGATCAAGCCCAAGGTGCCACGCACGTCCCAAATAACAGACGACAGTACGCGGTTGGAAAGCAGGGGTTTATCGCCGTCTAAGTGATCTTCCAACAGCATGAGCACCGAGTCGGCGCGGTCGAGCGCACAGGTGATGGCGTCGATAGGCAGACCGGCTTCGGCGTCTTGACTGACACAGAGCAGATCCTCGGGAAGTGCAAAGCCTGGGAGCATGCTCATCGGGCACCTCCTGAGGTTCCCAAGTCATCATGTTTTTTTTGGGGAGCGTAGGTGTTCGTCCCTTCTAAGGAGTAACTATCTGGCTTAATGCGAATGGTGCGTGGCACTTGAACTCTACAGGCGCCATGAGTACGAAGAGTTTCAAGATCAACCACACGTGTTGTGTTCAACATATTGCGGTGGCCAAGAATTACGCCCATGCGGTCTAACAAATGGATGGTGATATGCTTAGGGGGTTGCATTGCGGTCTGCTCAGATTTGCTGTGTGACAGTCGGGTCAGTGGTACGAACACTGACTCGACACCTCTTTCTGCTGAGGCCGGTTCTAGGGCCAGTCTTCTAGGGGACATCCCAGCAAAATTTGCCCCCTCGACTTTTACCGCGTTCACCGGGAGCCTTCCTTTGCTGCGCGTTCAATCCAAGCTTTGAGTTCAGCCATCAAAATCAGACGGCGCCGCCCGAGTTTGAAAGCCTTAAGGTCACCAGAAGCTATGAGTTCATAAACTCCTGATCTTGAGTAGCCAACCACGCGGGCTGCGTCCTCCACGCTGACTGCAAGAGGTGCGATGTGTTCGGGGTTGTTCATTAGCTTGTCCTTGATCGATGGGGTGGACTGTACGATACTGGTCCAGACGTAAACATCCTATTTGTAAGTAACATTACCTGCAAGCAAAAATTTTGTAGACATTTTGAGGCGTGCAAATGGCAAATCGTTCGAAGAAGGTTGTTTTATCGGCTAGGGTCGACCCCTACCTTAAAGCTGCGCTTGAATTGCTGGCGGCATCACGCAACGAGAAAATCGTGAAGATCCTGGAGTCATGCCTTGAAAATGGGATGAATGACAGGACCATTACTAACCCGTTTAAAGCTCCGCAAAAGGATTTGGGAACAATCAGTTTTATGGTCGCGTTCACTGCGATCTGGTCGGAGAATGAAACTCTTTACAAGCTGCGCGCCGGAACGCTTGGGCCCGATTTCGCCGGGGAGGAGTTATCGATGGTCGCTATGTTTATCAATGGCGATAAGTATTTCGAAGGGGAGTTCGATGTTTTCGGGGATTTGAACGGTTCGACAGAGAAGTTTGGTTTCACACCGAGAATGCAGCCTCGGGTAGACCTTGCATTGGTAGAGAAGGAGTGGCCAATTGTTGAGGAATATGTGAGGTTTCTGGCGAACAACAAACCGCTTCAGCCGGGCTATGCCGATTACAAAAATATGCGAGCTCAATCTCTAGCTAAATGAGTTCAACCGCCGCGGCTTTTGTTCCCGGAGCCAAGTGGGCATACCGGAGTGTCATCTTGATATCGGCGTGCCCCAGCAGATCCCGTACCGTGTTTAGCGGTACACCGGCCATTACTAGGCGTGAAGCGAAGTCGTGGCGCATATCGTGCCAGCGGAACCCGTCGATCTGCGCCCGCTCTAGCAACTTGAGCCAGGCGCTTTTCACGTCCTCAAAGCGACCGCCGCCCTGACCTGGGAACACATACGGCGACTTGCTCACCTGCTTCTTCCAAGCTTCTAGCACACCAACAGTCTCTTTGTTCATCGGGATGTGGCGCGTATCGCTTGTCTTGGTGGTGGCCCCGGCGACTGTGATTGTCTTCGTGTCGAAGTTCACCGCTGACCATTTCAAGTCGAACAGCTCTCCGCGCCTCATGCCGGTATTCAACGATACCAAAACCATTGGCTTCAGGTGATCGGTGAAGGGCAGTTGCAGCAGGCTTGGCATCGGTTCTCTGTGGCGGTCCGCCCGCCAAATGTTCGCACTCTCACGCTCGACCCTCATTTCATTCTGTCGAGCATCCAAGGCCTCGCGTAGGCGCTTGGTCTCGTCGGCAGCCAGGTAGCGAATCACCCCCTTTGAGTCGACTTTGAGCTGTTTCAGCTTGGCCAGAGGATGCTCGTCGATGTAATCCCACTCGACCGCTCGGCTGAATACTCCGCTGATAGAGCCCATTTTCCGGTTGACCGTGGAGGGCTTGTTGCCGGCCTGCATCCATCCTGTGCGGATCAGCTCCAGGTCTCGCCCGGTGATCGCGTTCAAGCGCTGGGGCATGATTGGGTCGAAGTTATTGTTGAGGGTGTGCTGCGTCTTCTCATGGCCTTTGTGATGGGCTTTGAACCACGGCATATAGTTGTCGTCGATAAAGTCGCGCAGCGAGGGCAGGGCTGACCCCTTGCGGCCCTGGGCGATGGCCAGAGGCTCGCCATGGGCGTGCGCATCGGCTAAGTACTGGGCGGCCTCGGTGCGGGCTTGGTCAAGAGTAAGCACGCCGACACGCCCGAGGGTGGCGTTCTTGTTTCGGCCCCACGTGACCATGTAGGACTTGTGACCGCTGGGCAGTACGCGAATGAAGAAACCGGGTTGCACGGTGTCATGCACGCGGTATGCTTTCGCCTCGGCGGCTAGGCTGCCAATTAGCTTCTGAGTGATTTTGGTTTTCAAGGGTTCGACCGTGACAGCAGGGTGGCAGCAAAAAGCACTATACCGCTCGATGTTCACGGACTCAATGGGACTAAAAGGCCCAATAATATTGGGCTTGTGGCTGTACCCACTGGGCCTGAATTGACCCTCCTAAGGGGAAGGTTGGCCGTTCGAACCGGCCCTGGGACACCATCTTCAAAAGCCCTGCACAGGTAGCCCTGGCAGGGCTTTTTTGTGCTTGCCTGCAACGTCGGTCGAACCTTGCCGCCTGTCAGGGTTCACAGCAGGTGCGCAGTGTGTTTCTCGTAGCTTTTGTTCGTTGCATATGTACCTTGCATGCGGCCAGGCAGCGTCTGAACGATTAAGCAAAATATTCTCCGGAAAACGGCCCGCTGCGGCTGTCCGCTCCCGGCAACCCCGGACTATCATGCCGATAGCCCTGTCCCTCACTGCAAGGAGCCGCTCGGAACGCCGATGCGCCAGATCTGGAAATCTTTTCGAGCCCTTTATTTCGCCTCCTTGATGATGTTGATCGGGTCCGGCCTGCTCAGCACTTACCTGGCCTTGCGTCTGGCAGCCGACCACGTCGACAGCCTGTGGGTGGGTGCGCTGATGGCGGCCAACTACTTCGGCCTGGTGCTGGGCGGCAAGATCGGGCATCGCCTGATTGCCCGCGTCGGGCATATTCGCGCGTATGCCACCTGTGCCGGGATTGTCGGCGCGGCGGTGTTGGGCCATGGCCTCATTAACTGGCTGCCGGCCTGGATTGTGCTGCGGATGATCGTGGGCCTGGGGATGATGTGCCAGTACATGGTTATCGAAAGCTGGCTCAATGAGCAGGCGGACGCCAAGCAGCGCGGCGTGGTGTTCAGCGGCTACATGATCGCGTCATACCTGGGGTTGGTATTGGGTCAGTTGATCCTGGTCATGCACCCGCAGCTTGGCCTCGAATTGCTCATGCTGGTGGCGCTGTGCTTTGCCTTGTGCCTGGTGCCGGTGGCCATGACCCGACGCATTCACCCGGCGCCGCTGCACCCTGCGCCGATGGAGCCGCGCTTCTTTATCAAACGTGTGCCGCAGTCGCTGAGCACGGTGCTGGGTGCGGGGCTCATCGTCGGCTCTTTCTACGGCCTGGCGCCGCTGTATGCCTCACAGCAAGGCTTGAGTACCGAGCAGGTCGGTCTGTTTATGGGTAGCTGCATTTTTGCCGGTCTGTTGGTGCAGTGGCCATTGGGCTGGTTGTCGGACCGCTATGATCGCGCCTTGCTGATTCGCTGCTTTGCCTTGTGCCTGGCAGTGGCGGCGTTGCCGTTGGCCGTGATGACCCAGGTGCCGCTGGAAGTGCTGTTCGTCGCCGGTTTCTTGTGCTCCCTGGTGCAGTTCTGTCTGTATCCCTTGGCGGTGGCGTTCTCCAATGACCACGTGGAAGGTGATCGTCGGGTGTCGCTGACAGCCATGTTGCTGGTGACCTACGGCGTCGGCGCGAGTGTCGGGCCGCTGTTGGCGGGTGTGGTGATGAAGCTGTTCGGCAGCCACATGCTGTATGCGTTTTTCAGCCTGTGTGCGTTGGTCCTGGTATGGCGGATCCGGCCGAAGGCGGTGACCAACCTGCATCAGGTGGACGATGCGCCGCTGCACCACGTGGCGATGCCCGACAGCATGTCCAGTTCGCCGCTGGTGGCGTGCCTCGACCCGCGGGTGGATGAGGCGGTGGTGCAGGAACAAATGCAGACCGTGGTGCCCGACCCGGAACCTGAAACTGACCCGCAACAACCTGCGGATGAACCTCCTTTCGAAGGGCCGCCGGAGCCTCTGGGGCCGGAGGAGCATCCCCATGACTTGAGCAGGGCCCGTCCCTGAAAGCAAAAACGGGCAGATCCCATCAGGATCTGCCCGTTTTTATTGGCGCGGCTTTTAAAGCTTAAAGGTCGTCGTCTTTGTCGAAGCGCCGCGCTTCACGCTGCAGCTGGTACACAAACCGTTCAACCTGGCGCTGTACCAAGCCGCTCATGTTGTGGAAGCGCACGCCGGCGAAGGTGGTGTTGATCTTGTCTTCGACGTGCAGGTAACGCAGCTCCACCGAGGTGGTCATGCTGCCAAAGGGCAGGGCGGCGATAAAGCGGTCATAGACCTGGCCCAGTTGCAGGCGATCGGAGATGTCGCCTTCAAAGCGCAGCTTGCAGCCGGTGGCGGAGATGTCCAGCAACTTGCCACTGATCGGTGCCTTGAGCTTTTCGCCACCCAGCTCGATGCTGACCAGTTGGGCCAGCTTCAACGCCGCCCGAAAGGCATTGCGACGCTGATGGTAGACCACTTCGTCGGGCATGCTGCCGGTGTAGATGCGGTGGCCGCCTTTTTCGCTGATGGTCAGCGTGCCGTTGCTTTCCCAGGCGATACGCACGCCGTCATGGAAGCCTTCGATACGGAACGGTTCGCCATTCTCAAGGTAGCGTTCACCGTCGCGTGGGATCATTTCGTCGAGGGTCAGCGTTTTGCTGTCTCGGTCTATGTCCACCAGATAGCTTTGAAACCGCTGGCTGCGTTCATGGAAAGTGATGATCAGCGGGTCATGGCTTTCTTGCAGCATCCGCAACGTGCTGGCGATTTCCAGAGGCGTGGTGAGCACCTTGGGTGGCTGCGGAGCATCTTCCGCATTAAGGGCGTTGAACACGGTTCTTCCATCTCCAGACAAAATACGACTACACGCAAGAACCGGCATTTTGCCAGCATGTAACGCGCCTTGGATAGGGCGCGCAGTAAACCGGTGTCAGGCTTGGCTGCGGGTGCTTGGCTTGACCAGGCGCGAGGTGGAACCCTGGGCGTTATAAAGGGCCGGAGGCTCTCCGCCGTGGAGTATACGCAACTGGTTGGCGGTCGTAGCCTGCTGCAGCTGGATCAACTGCCCGTTGAGCAGGTTGGTTTCCTGGCACTGGGCGAGCAATTGGTTGAGTGCGGTACTTTGCGCCAGCAACTGGTCGCCTACCGAGGAGTGGCTGGCCAGTTGTGCCAGGCCGTCATGGTCAGCCGGCAGGCCCAGGCTGATAAGAATTTCGCTGCGCTTCTTGCCATGCTGCTCCAGCAGCACGATCAGCGACTGTTTGCGCGCCAGGATTTCTTCCAGCAAGCGCATATCCCGGCCATAGAGGGCCAGGGATTCTTCTTTGAGCAGCTCGAGCAAATGTTGCGTCGGCGCCAGATCATCAATGATCAGTTCAAGCAAATGTTCGTCGTGGTGCATGGCTGGCCTTGGGTTTTAAGCGTCCAAAAGCCCTGCGCAGGCCTTTGCCTAGCGCTCGGCTTCGAAGTTAAGCAGCTTGCTGGCGACACGGTTGCTGTCGACTTTATAGCTGCCATCAGCGATTGCCTGTTTCAATTCGGCCACCCGGGCTTTATTGACAACGGGTTGATCGCTCAGCGAGTCAGTGACCTTCTGCAACTGTTGAGCCTCATTGCTCAGGTGTACCGATTCCCCGCTCTGGCTGGCGCCGGCTTGTTCTGTCTTGGCCGCAGGTGCTGGCTGGGACTTGGCTTCTACGCTGTCCTTGGCCCCGCTGGTGCGCGTATTGCCCGGCAAAGCCTGGGAGTTATTTAAACGACTGAAATCAATGACCATGTTAAAAAACCTCTGGGTATTTGGACGCTTGCCATGTTTTCGGCCATACCCGGACAAACTTTAGGCTCGATTGACAATAAACCTGTACAGGTCGCCATCCCACGCACAGTGTAGGAAAAGCTGGCGTTTCACACCAGTGATCTATAGCGCCACTTCAACCTGGCCTGGCGCGGTCACCTGCGCCTTGATCACGCGGTTGGAATTGAGGTTCTTGACTCGAATCTGTTCGCTCATCCCGCCGTTGGACAACGCTTCCCCGGGCATTTTTACCGTAAGCCCGCCGCTGCTGGCGGAAATCACCACCTGATCGCCCTTGCGAATCACTTCTGCCTGTTCCAGATGCACCAGTGTAATGACTTGATCGGTGACCATTGGTCGGGTGAGTTTCTGCCCGATGGCTTGATCTACAGAGGTGAGGTAGCCCTGGTTGATCAGGCTGATGTCGCGTTCCCGCAAGGCCACATCTTCAAAACCAATGATGCCGGTGCGCTTGAGCGGGCGCGTGACCACCACGACATCGCGGAACAGTTTGACCTGCGCCGGCACGAACACGGTCCAGGGTGAAGCGCCCTCGCAGCGCACTTTTACCGTCACGCGGCCAATCGGTTGGGCCGGGCTTTCGAGGCTGGCCGTCAATTCCTTGTCGCACATGGGCATGCGCAGGCGCGGGTCTAACTGGTTGACCTGGATTTCATAACGCCCCGGCGTCTGAGTGGTCGCCAGATAATCTTCTACAGTGAACTCAAGAAAGCCTTGAGTGACGCCGATAAGGAGATCAGGCAAGGTGACATTATCTGCGCGAGCCGTGGTGCCTGAGCCCAAGGCAAGCAGCGCCATCGTGACGCAGAGCAATCTGCGGTAGCGTGGGATGCGTCGGGAAACTGTCGTTTTAAGGTTCATAAACCAATAAATAGCAAAGCTCGTGCCGTTTAGCGTTGGGTGAGCGTCGTTGCCCTTGTAGGTATAGCCAAAGGTTTTAGCGTAGGAGTCAAGGCATGGCAGGAGTAATGGACTCAGTAAACCAGCGCACACAGCTGGTAGGGCAGAATCGCCTGGAACTGTTGCTTTTTCGCCTGGACGGCAAGCAGCTGTACGGCATCAATGTGTTTAAAGTGCGGGAAGTGCTGCAGTGCCCCAAGCTGACCATATTGCCCAAATCCAGCCCGGTGGTCTGCGGCGTGGCGAATATCCGAGGCGCGACCATCCCGATTCTTGACCTGGCCATGGCCACCGGTTCGGCAGGTTTGCAAGACCGCGAAAACCCCTTTGTGATCATCACCGAATACAACACCAAGACCCAGGGTTTCCTGGTGCGCTCGGTGGAGCGTATCGTCAATATGAACTGGGAGGAGATCCATCCACCGCCCAAGGGCACCGGACGCGATCATTACCTCACGGCAGTGACGCGGGTGGATAACCAACTGGTCGAAATCATCGACGTGGAGAAGATCCTTGCCGAAGTCGCACCCACCTCGGAAACCATTTCGGTGGGCGTGGTAGACGCAGAAACCGCGCACAAAGCGGTGTCGCTGCGCGTGCTGACGGTGGACGACTCCTCGGTGGCGCGCAAGCAAGTCAGCCGCTGCCTGCAAACGGTCGGCGTGGAAGTGGTGGCCCTGAACGATGGTCGCCAGGCTTTGGATTACCTGCGCAAGCTGGTGGACGAAGGCAAGAAGCCGGAAGAAGAGTTCCTGATGATGATCTCCGACATTGAAATGCCGGAAATGGACGGCTACACCCTCACGGCCGAGATACGTAACGACCCACGCATGCAAAAATTGCATATCATCCTGCATACTTCATTGTCGGGTGTTTTCAATCAGGCGATGGTCAAGAAGGTCGGTGCCGATGACTTCCTGGCCAAATTCCGCCCTGATGACCTGGCATCCCGGGTAGTCGACCGGATCAAGGCAGCAGATCACGGCTAGGGGGCATTCCCCTGGCGGTCACATGATTTAAGAGGCGGTATCATTGTCTACGGGTAATTTGGATTTCGAACAGTTCCGGGTCTTCCTGGAAAAAGCCTGTGGCATATTGCTCGGTGAAAACAAGCAGTACCTGGTATCCAGCCGTCTCAACAAACTGATGGAACAGCAGGGCATTAAATCCCTGGGTGAGTTGGTCCAGCGCATCCAGGGCCAGCCGCGCAGCGGGCTCAAGGAAATGGTGGTGGATGCCATGACCACCAACGAAACCTTGTGGTTTCGTGATACCTACCCCTTTGAAGTGCTCAAGAACAAAGTGCTGCCGGAGGCCATCAAGGCCAGCCCGGGCCAGCGCCTGCGCATCTGGTCGGCGGCCTGTTCGTCCGGGCAGGAGCCGTACTCGATCTCGATGTCGATCGATGAGTTCGAGCGCACGAACATGGGCCAGTTGAAGGCCGGCGCGCAAATTGTCGCCACCGACTTGTCCGGCACCATGCTCACCAACTGCAAGACCGGCGAGTACGACAGCCTGGCCCTGGGCCGTGGTTTGTCCCAGGAACGCCTGCAACGTTTCTTCGACCCAAAAGGCGCCGGGCGCTGGGCGGTGAAGGCGCCGATCAAGAGCCGGGTGGAGTTTCGCTCGTTCAACTTGCTCGACAGCTATGCCAGCCTGGGCAAGTTCGACATGGTGTTTTGCCGCAATGTGCTGATCTACTTCTCTGCGGAAGTGAAGAAGGACATTCTGTTGCGCATTCACGGTACGCTCAAACGCGGGGGCTATCTGTTTCTTGGCGCGTCCGAAGCGCTCAACGGGCTACCGGATCATTACCAGATGGTGCAGTGCAGTCCTGGCATCATTTACCAGGCCAAGTAAGGTTGGCTTGGGCATAAAAATAACGGGAAGCTCCGCAAGGGCTTCCCGTTTTTTATGCGTTTTAAGGCTTGGGTGTCATCACGATTTTGCTCACGGTGAGACTATGAAACCCACTGGGCACCGCTTCGTTGAGAATACCGAGGTGCACGGTGCCTGTCTTTTCAGCCTTGAATTGCCCGCCCCCGATTTGTACGACGCCCGTAAGGAAGTTCCGCACAGGGGTGCCAATTGTGGTGCCATTGATTGTCATGTACAGGACCGAGGTGTCTCGCATGTCACCGCTCACCTCGAAGTTACACTCATAGATTGTCCCGGTAATCACCGGGACTGCGCGGGTGATGATGTGGGATTTGCCGGGCATGCTGTCGGTCAAGTTGACCACCATACCCTTAGAGGGGATGAAGCTTAGTCGCCCGCCAACGTAGGCTCCCTGGGCTACCCAGCCTTGAGCATTGCCATTCGTTAAATCCCATACGGTGCCTGGGGTTGGGATAACGATGGGGCGTTTATTGATCGTCACCTGCGCCTGCGGCGCAGAGTATTGCGCCCCGTCACGAGTGATGTATAGCTGTAAAGTCACCGTATTGCCTTCGTTGGCCTCAACCTGTTCCGTGGGCATTACGAGGTTAAGCAGTGGGCTATTTTTTCCTATTCTGAAGCTCTGGTTGTGCACGCCGCCAGGGACGGTGCTCCTCATGTAGGCATTGATAAAGTCGCCTTTTACAACGGCTAAATTGGAACTCAACTTTACGCAATCGGTGTTCACCAAGGCGAGGTCCAGGTTTGGGAGGGGTGTTGCTGAATCGTCTTGCAGATTGAAACGAAGGGGTGGGATATCCAGCATGGTGAACCTCTGCATTGCGCATTAAAGGATGTCTCCTGATAAGACATCCATTCAAGCAGTTCCGGCTACTGTCAGAAATGACAGTGCGGACCAATGGTCGAAAGACGCCTGGCACCCTCGGCGCATCCTTCCCTGCCGTTGCCGCCGTCCGGTAAAGCGGCAACCGCCATTGCCGCTTTACTGGCGCCACGCGGAAGCCCATTGCCGCTTTTCTGGCATTGCCGCCGGCAAACCTTGCGCAACCCCTTGAATCACGGGCCTTCAGCGAATTGGCATGCGCCTTGCTATAACCCAGTTACGAACAGCAGGTCAGCCTAAAGGTTTCCACCATGAGCATCAGCTTCGATAAAGCGCTCGGTATCCACGAACAAGCCCTGGGCTTCCGCGCCCAACGTGCCGAAGTCCTGGCCAACAACATCGCCAACGCCGACACCCCGAACTACAAGGCTCGGGACCTGGACTTCTCCGCCGTGCTCGCCGCACAGCAGGACAAGACCAAGAACGGCACCTTCGTCTTGAACATGACCAACAGCCGTCATATCGAAGCGCAAGGCCTTGGCAATGGTGACGAGTCGCTGCTGTATCGCACGCCGATGCAGCCTTCGATCGACCAGAACACCGTCGACGCCCAGCTGGAGCAATCGGCCTACGCCGAGAACTCAGTGAACTTTCAGGCCAGCTTTACCCTGCTTAACAGCAAATTCAAAGGGCTGATGTCAGCCCTGCGTGGAGAGTAAGCCATGTCCCTCGCCAGTGTTTTCAATATTGCCGGCAGTGGCATGAGCGCGCAGACCACGCGTTTGAACACCGTCGCCAGTAACATCGCCAACGCCGAGACCGTGTCTTCGAGCATTGACCAGACCTACCGCGCCCGTCATCCGGTATTCGCCACCATGTTCCAGGGCGGCCAAGCCGGCCAGGGCGGCAGCGGTGATTCGCTGTTCCAGAACCAGGATGCGGCGGGTCAAGGCGTGCAGGTGCTCGGCGTGGTCGAAGACCAGAGCAACCTGGAAGCCCGCTACGAGCCTAACCACCCGGCCGCGAACGAAAAGGGTTACGTGTACTACCCCAACGTCAACGTGGTTGAGGAAATGGCCGACATGATTTCCGCCAGCCGCTCGTTCCAGACCAACGCGGAAATGATGAACACCGCCAAAACCATGATGCAGAAGGTCCTGACCCTGGGTCAGTGATAAGGGGCGCCAAATAATGGCCATTGTTGATACCACTTCTACACCCAACACGGCGGTCCAGGACCTGTTCAACTCCAAGGTCAAGACCGCAACAGACAACAGCGGCCTCAATGGTGCTGCCAAGGCTGCCACGGGCAACCAGGCGTTGGGCAAGGATGCATTCCTGCAACTGCTGGTGACCCAGCTGAAAAACCAGAACCCGCTGTCGCCTCAGGACAATGGCGCGTTCGTGGCCCAGTTGGCACAGTTCAGCAGCCTGGAAGGCATCAACACCCTGAACGACTCGGTGAATGCGATCTCCAGCAACTTCAGCTCTTCGCAAGCGCTGCAGGCGTCTTCGCTGGTCGGGCGTTCGATCATCACCCAGACCGACAAAGCCATGGTGGATACCAGCAAAAGCATGACCGGCTCGGTGGCAGTGACGGCCGCGACGGGCAACGTCTCGGTGAAAATCACCGACAAAGACGGCAACGTGGTACGCACCATCGACATGGGCGCCCAAAGCGCCGGTGATTCCAGCTTTATCTGGGATGGCAAGAACGACAAAGGTGAAGTCGCCCCCGCCGGCACTTATACCTTCGCGGCCAGCACCAAGAATGACAAAGGCGACTCTGTTGCCCTGTTGACGTCGCTGCCGGCAACGGTCACCAGCGTGACGCTGAGCAAAACCGGCGGCGAAATGCTGCTCAACCTTGCTGGCGGCATGGGCAGCGTCAAGCTGTCGCAAATCCAGACTATCGGTACATAGAGCCGGCTAAATACGGCAGAAGGAGAGAAACATGTCTTTTAACATCGGCCTTAGCGGCCTCTATGCGGCCAACAAACAACTGGACGTAACCGGCAACAACATTGCCAACGTTGCGACCACGGGTTTCAAATCGTCCCGCGCGGAGTTTTCCGACATCTACGCGGCGTCCAAACTGGGCACTGGCCAGAACAGTGTCGGCAGTGGCGTGAACCTGGCGGCGGTGTCCCAGCAGTTCACTCAAGGTGACGTCAACAACACCGGCGGCCTGCTGGACATGGCGATCCAGGGCGGCGGCTTCTTCGTGCAGAAGGGCAGCGACGGTTCGCTGGAATATACCCGCAGCGGCACCTTCCGTTCGGACAAAGACGGCTACATCACCAACAACACCGGCACCTCGCGCCTGCAAGGCTACGCAGCGGACGCTGATGGCAACATCATCAAAGGCGCGCTGACCGACCTGCAATTGAACCTGTCGAACCTGCCGCCCAAGGCCTCCACCAAAGTGGATTCCACCAGTAACCTGAACTCGTCGTCGCCGGTAATCGACCAGACGGCCCACCCGTTCGATCCAACCGAATCCAGCTCGTTCAGCACCCAGTACAACACCACGCTGTACGACACCCAGGGCAACGCGCACCCTATGGTGCAGTACCTGGTCAAAACCGACTCCAACACCTGGAAGTCCTACACCCTGATCGACGGCCGTAACCCTGATGGTTCGGCGCCGACCGGCACAGGCTCGACGCCGCCAGTGGCATCGACGTTGAGCTTTGACGGCGCCGGCAAACTCACCGGGATTGTTACCGGCACCACTTCCAGCACCACCTTGCAGCTGAACGGCTGGGTGCCGGGCACCGTGACCAATGGTGTGTGGACCAAAAACGGCGCGAATGCCAACCCTGGCGGGATTGCCATCAACATGGGCAACATCACCCAGTACAACTCGGCCACCTACCGTAACCCGCCGGTCACCGATGGCTACGCCACCGGCCAGATCACCGGCCTGAACATCGACGGTAACGGCGTGCTGTTCGCCACTTTCAGCAACCAGCAGAGCAAGGCCATTGGTCAGCTCTCCCTGGCCAGCTTCAACAACGAACAAGGCCTGCAGCCGGCGGGTGGCACCACCTGGAAAGAGACCTTCGCCTCGGGCCAGCCGGGTTACGACGCACCGCAATCCGGCACCCTGGGTTCGATTGTGTCCAAGTCCCTGGAGAACTCCAACGTCAACCTGACCAACGAGCTGGTGGACCTGATCAAGGCCCAGAGCAACTACCAGGCGAACGCCAAGACCATCTCTACCCAGAGCACCATCATGCAGACCATCATTCAGATGACCTGATGCGGTTGGCCTGACACTGCTGCGAACGAAAGCCCCTCACGCGAGGGGCTTTTTTTTGCGTGTTATTTGGCCGGAAACAATTCCCACCCTGTGCTCGATTGCCAGCCGACATGCCTTTATTGGAACCGACCACGCCGTTCTCTCCACTTATCGGGCTTAAAGGTGTTGGATCTTACGGGGGCTGGGTATGTGGAGTTCGTCGGTGTCTGGCCATGGGGCTGGAAGTGTGCGTTATGACGTGGGTGGTGCGGGGCCAAACCTGTGGGGTGTAAGCCGTACAGAGCAAAAAAAGGATGACGTAGAAGCCGATAAAACAACCGTCGCCCAGATGCTCAAAGAGCTGGATGAGGCCGAAAAGGGCCACAAAAACCAAACTGCCCAGGACTTGCGGGACAAGCTCAACGAAAAGCGCAAAGCGCTGGGGGACGAGAAGTTCAAGGAGATCCTTGAGGAACTGAAGAAGGACGCGTCTACCGATTTGCTCGCATTGTTGAAGAGGCTGTTTCCGGATTTATTTGCGGATGATCCGTCTCCAGCACCTGCTCCTCGACCGTCACCCGGTGGTGGTGGTGGTGGTGGTGGTGTCAGGGTAAATCCGAAGGATTTCGGCGGTAGTGAACCCATGAGTAATCTGCCGATTACCGAGGGCTCCAGGCATTTCAACTACAGGCCGGATGCAAGCAATCCAGGAAAAAAACCGGACAATATCTGGAGTGGCTTCAGCCAGGGCCCTGACGGCAATTGTGTCACCGTGTCGGCGATAAAGGGCGCAATGATGAAGTTTGGTCAAAAACCTACCGACGTCTTCAAGGAGGTGAAAGAGACGGGAGATGGTTACTACGTGAAAATGCGAGACGGTTTCGAGCTTGCTTTATCGAAGGGCGAGTTAAGGCATGCAGCCACTTACGCGCAGTTCAAGGGCGATAATCCGGGCATGCTTACCGACGCAAATTTCATGTATGCCGTGAGCGCCAAGCGGGCTCAAATGGAAGGCAATGGCTATGATGACAACCCCAATACTGCAAAACAGAGTTTCGCTCATGCGATGCAAAGTTTGAACAATGGCGAAATGGGTTGGGAAGCGCTGGACCGGCTTGGGCTGAAAGGTCTCTACAGGCAGTCTTCGAGTTCCGAGCTGGCAAGCGGCAGGCTGGGTGTCGTGGATTATGGCGGCCATTCAATGGCGGTGATTGGCGGGCTCATAGAATTGTGGGGTGAGCGCGGCGAAACACCCCGGGAAGGCAACGCTTACGCGTTCACGTAGCGCAAAAAAAAACCGATAAACCCAAATGCATCCAGGTTTATCGGTTTTTTATATCCTGGGCGTTCAAGCCCAGGACTCACTCAGCTTATTGGCAAGCTTCGCAATCCGGCTCGTCAATCGCGCAAGCCTTCGGCACTGGCGCTGGGCCGGCGGGAGCCGCCAGCACCGAATCATCACCGTGGTTGCCGCTGGAAACAGCGTTGAGCTTACCGGTGTTGATGGTCGACTTCTCGGTGCTGGTCGCGGCCAGGGCACGGAGGTAGTAAGTGGTTTTCAGGCCACGGTACCAGGCCATGCGGTAGGTCACGTCGAGCTTCTTGCCCGATGCGCCAGCGATGTACAGGTTCAGCGACTGCGCCTGGTCGATCCACTTCTGACGACGGCTGGCGGCGTCAACGATCCACTTGGTGTCCACTTCGAAGGCTGTCGCGTAGAGCTCTTTGAGTTCTTGCGGGATACGCTCGATCTGTTGCACCGAACCGTCGTAGTACTTCAGGTCGTTGATCATGACCGAGTCCCACAGGCCGCGAGCCTTGAGGTCGCGAACCAGGTACGGGTTGATCACGGTGAATTCGCCCGACAGGTTCGATTTCACATACAGGTTCTGGTAGGTCGGTTCGATCGACTGCGATACGCCAGTGATGTTGGCGATGGTCGCGGTCGGTGCGATGGCCATGATGTTGGAGTTACGAATGCCTTTCTGCACACGGGCACGTACCGGCGCCCAGTCCAGGGTTTCGTTCAGGTCAACGTCGATGTACTTCTGGCCACGCTGCTCGATCAGGATCTGTTGCGAGTCCAGCGGCAGGATGCCTTTGGACCACAGCGAACCCTGGAACGTCTCGTAGGCGCCGCGCTCGTCGGCCAGGTCGCAGGAAGCCTGGATCGCGTAGTAGCTGACCGCTTCCATGGACTTGTCGGCGAACTCGACCGCAGCGTCCGAACCGTAAGGAATGTGCTGCAGGTACAGCGCGTCCTGGAAGCCCATGATGCCAAGGCCAACCGGGCGGTGCTTGAAGTTGGAGTTCTGCGCCTGTGGCACCGAGTAGTAGTTGATGTCGATCACGTTATCGAGCATGCGTACGGCGGTGTTGACGGTGCGTTCCAGCTTGGCGGTGTCCAGCTTGCCGTTGACGATGTGGTTCGGCAGGTTGATCGAGCCCAGGTTGCAAACGGCGATCTCGTCCTTGTTGGTGTTCAAGGTGATCTCGGTGCACAGGTTCGAGCTGTGCACCACGCCCACGTGCTGCTGCGGGCTGCGCAGGTTGCACGGGTCTTTGAAGGTCAGCCATGGGTGGCCGGTTTCAAACAGCATGGACAGCATTTTGCGCCACAGGTCTTTGGCCTGGATGGTCTTGAACAGCTTGATCTTGCCTGGGTACTGGGACAGGGCTTCGTAGTACTCGTAACGCTCTTCGAAGGCCTTGCCGGTCAGGTCGTGCAGGTCTGGCACTTCGGATGGCGAGAACAGGGTCCACTGGCCGTCATCGAAGACACGCTTCATGAACAGGTCAGGGATCCAGTTGGCGGTGTTCATGTCGTGGGTACGACGACGATCATCACCGGTGTTCTTGCGCAGCTCGATGAACTCTTCAATGTCCATGTGCCAGGTTTCCAGGTAGGCACACACAGCGCCTTTGCGCTTGCCACCCTGGTTAACCGCAACGGCGGTGTCGTTGACCACTTTCAGGAACGGTACGACGCCCTGGGATTTGCCGTTGGTGCCCTTGATGTACGAACCCAAGGCACGCACTGGCGTCCAGTCGTTGCCCAGGCCGCCAGCGAATTTGGACAGCATGGCGTTGTCGTGGATCGCGTGGTAGATGCCCGACAGGTCATCCGGCACGGTGGTCAGGTAGCAGCTCGACAGCTGTGGACGCAGGGTGCCGGCGTTGAACAGGGTCGGGGTCGACGACATGTAGTCGAAGGACGACAACAGGTTGTAGAACTCGATGGCACGGTCTTCTTTGTGCTTCTCTTCAATCGCCAGGCCCATGGCCACGCGCATGAAGAACACTTGCGGCAGTTCGAAGCGGATACCGTCCTTGTGGATGAAGTAACGGTCGTACAGGGTTTGCAGGCCCAGGTAGGTGAACTGCTGGTCGCGCTCGTGGTTGATCGCCTTGCCGAGTTTTTCCAGGTCGAAAGTGGCCAGGATCGGGTTCAGCAATTCGAATTCGATACCCTTGGCGATGTAGGCTGGCAGGGCCTTGGCGTACAGGTCAGCCATCTCGTGGTGGGTGGCGCTGTCGGCCACGCCCAGGAAGCCCAGGCCTTCGGCACGCAGGGTGTCCATCAGCAGGCGCGCGGTCACGAACGAGTAGTTCGGCTCACGCTCAACCAGGGTACGGGCGGTCATCACCAGAGCGGTGTTGACGTCGGTCAAGGCCACGCCGTCGTACAGGTTTTTCAGGGTTTCGCGCTGGATCAGGTCACCGTCGACTTCTTCCAGGCCTTCGCAGGCCTCGGTGATGATGGTGTTCAGGCGGCCCAGGTCCAGCGGCGCAAAGCTGCCGTCAGCCAGGGTGATGCGGATCGACGGGTGAGCCTGCACGGCCGCTTCTTCAGCCGGGGAGCGCACGGCGCGTTCCTTGGAACGGGCGTCACGGTAGATCACGTAGTCGCGCGCCACTTTCTGCTCGCCGGCACGCATCAGGGCCAGTTCGACCTGGTCCTGGATTTCTTCGATGTGGATGGTGCCGCCCGATGGCATGCGACGCTTGAAGGTCGCGGTGACTTGTTCGGTCAGGCGGGCAACGGTGTCGTGAATGCGCGACGAAGCGGCAGCGGTGCCGCCTTCAACTGCAAGAAACGCTTTGGTGATGGCGACGGTGATTTTGTCATCGGTGTAAGGAACGACAGTGCCGTTACGCTTGATCACACGCAGTTGGCCAGGTGCGGTGGCGGACAGATCCAGGTTCGAATCAGCGGCCTGCGGCACGGAGCCCTGCGGGTTCTCGCGAGTTGTGTCGGTTTGCATGGGGGGTTGTCTCCACGTTCTATATTTGATTGCGAGTGTCAGGCTCTTCCTGCAACACCCGTACCGTTTTCCATATCGGGGATGGGAAACAGCTGCCATCCGCGTGAGCGGTTTGGTCTACTGAAAATCGGTTGGTTCCATGCTGTGTAAGCAATAAAACGCTTGAGTTTTTAGCCACTTGTGTGGTTGGACGCTTTTATCAAAAACCCCACATGTAGGGTCTTCCAAGTCGTCTAGGTACAAGATAATGCGTTTTCGTAGGGTTGGCAACGCAGTAACCTGTGGATAACGCTGTGGGTAAAATGTGTAAGAAAGGTTGAATCGCTGTGTAGGCCGCATTACTGCTGGATTGAACCGTTTGTCTTTAAATGTTTCGGCTTTAAAACAACCTGCCGATTTTCGAAGGGCGCGAACCCTACCATAAAAATGGTGATCACCGAATGGATTCCCGGCTTGTGTTTGAGGGCTGGCCCATGGCTACAATCGGCCTCTATAAAAAGAGGCAGTAGTGTGTTTGCTGCACATGACAATAATGAGAACCGAGGTAGCGCATGGAGCAAGAAGCCTGGCAGATATTGATCGTCGAGGACGACGAGCGATTGGCCGAGTTGACCCGTGATTACCTGGAGAGCAACGGCTTGCAGGTGTCAGTGGAGAGCGACGGTGCCCAGGCGGCGGCGCGCATCATTGCCGAACAACCAGACCTGGTGATCCTCGACCTGATGCTGCCCGGCGAAGACGGCCTGAGCATCTGCCGCAAAGTCCGTGAGCGCTATGACGGCGTGATTCTGATGCTCACTGCCCGCACCGACGATATGGACCAGGTACAGGGCCTGGACATGGGCGCCGACGACTATGTGTGCAAACCCGTGCGCCCGCGCCTGTTGCTGGCGCGTATCCAGGCGTTGTTGCGGCGCAGCGAGCCGGCAATACCCGCCGCTGTGGGAAACCAACGGCGCCTGCAATTCGGCCCGCTGGTGGTGGACAACGCTCTGCGCGAAGCCTGGCTGCATGAGGGCAGCATCGAACTGACCAGCGCCGAGTTCGACCTGCTGTGGCTGCTGGTGGCGAATGCCGGGCGCATCCTGTCCCGCGAAGAAATCTTTATCGCCTTGCGCGGGATCGGCTATGACGGCCAGGACCGCTCCATCGACGTGCGCATCTCGCGTATCCGGCCCAAAATCGGCGACGACCCGATTCACCCGCGGCTGATCAAGACCATCCGCAGCAAAGGTTACTTGTTCGTGCCTGAAGCTGCCGCCGACATGCCGCTGTGAACTCGATCTTCCTGCGCATCTACGGCGGCATGTGCGCGGCGCTGATCCTGGTGGCGTTGCTCGGCGTGCTGGCCTTGCACCTGCTTAATGAAGTGCGCAGCGGCCAGTACCGTGAGCGCCTGGCCCACGGCACCTTTGCGCTGATGGGCGACAACCTGCAACCCATGAGCCCCATCGAGCGCCAGCGCGCCCTGGCGGTGTGGGAACGCTTGCTCGGCATTCCCCTGGAATTGCGCCCGTTGGCGGACGCGCAGTTGGACTTGACCCAGCGCAACCGCCTGCAACGTGGCCAGGTGCTGGTGGAACAGACCGGCCCGCATGCCGCGCGCGTGCTGCGCCTGGTCAGCGAGCAGTCGCAGCTGGTGCTCACGGGCGAAGTGCAGCAGATCAGCGAGCAACTGGCGCGTGCGACGATTTACTTGCTGGCGGATGAACTGGTGCGTTTCCCGGTGGCCGAGCAGCCGCAACGCCTGGCGGCTATAAAAGAGGCCAAGGGCTTTGGTTTTGAGATGCACCTGATGACGCTGGATCAGGCGGATATGGATGACGACCAACGCCGCCGCGTCGCTGAGGGCGATACGGTGATGGCCCTGGGCAAGGGCGGTGACTCCATCCGCGTATTCGCCGGCATGGTCGGCACGCCGTGGGTGCTGGAAATCGGCCCGCTGTATCAAATGAACCCGTACCCACCACAGTGGCTGATCCTGATCGCGTTGATCAGCCTCACGCTGATCGGTTTGATCGTCTATTTATTGGTGCGCCAGCTTGAGCGCCGCCTCAAAGGCCTGGAAGCGGCGGCCACGCGCATTGCCAAAGGCAACCTGGAAGTGCGTGTACCGGCACGTGGCGCCGATTCGGTAGGGCGTTTGGCCGCCGCCTTTAATGGTATGGCCGAGCACTTGCAGCAATTGCTGGCGATCCAGCGCGAGCTGGTGCGCGCCGTCTCCCACGAATTGCGCACTCCGGTGGCGCGCCTGCGTTTCGGCCTGGAGATGATCGGCGACGCCGCGACCCCAGAGGCGCGGCGTAAATATATGGAAGGCATGGACAGCGATATCCAGGACCTCGACGGCCTGGTCGACGAAATGCTCACCTACGCCCGCCTGGAGCAAGGTGCGCCGGAGCTGAATTTCCAGCGGGTCGACCTCGATGCCTTGCTCGATCAGGTGATCGGCGAATTATCGCCACTGCGCCCGCAGGTCAGTGTCACCCGGGGTATCTGCCTGTCATCGGCGCATTGGGATGACGCCTGGGTCGACGCCGAGCCGCGTTACCTGCACCGTGCTCTGCAAAATTTGGTGGGCAATGCGATGCGCCATGCCCAGGGCCGGGTGCTGATCAGTTATCAAGTGGGCCAGGTGCGTTGCCGCATTGATGTCGAAGATGACGGGCCGGGCGTGCCGGAAAGCGCCTGGGAGCGGATCTTCACGCCCTTTTTGCGTCTGGACGACAGTCGCACGCGAGCTTCAGGCGGGCATGGTCTGGGGTTGTCGATTGTGCGGCGGATTATTTATTGGCACGGCGGGCGGGCGTTGATCAGCAAGAGCAACAACCTGGGTGGGGCGTGTTTTAGTCTGAGTTGGCCCAGGGACCAGGATAAGACTTAAGACCGCCATCGCAGGCAAGCCAGCTCCCACATTTTGAATGTATTCGCAAATCAAAGGTGGGAGCCGGGCTTGCCCGCGATAGCGATCTATCAGGCGCTGACGGCCACCAGACTCAACAACTGCTCCCCCTCCAGCGCAAACTGCCCCTCCAATTCCTTGCCATAACACCACTCAGCAGACAGATCCGTCAGCAACCGCAACCGCACATGCCCGGCCTGCGACCACTCAAGCACCTCGGCATGCTCAAAGTAGAAACGCTTGTGCACAATTGGGTAGAGCGCCTTGAACAGGCTTTCTTTGACCGAAAACGTCAGCGTCACCAGCAAGGCCACCTGTTCGCGTGGCACAGATGCCATGCGCAGCAGCTCGTCGGCGGTGAGAATCTCCCCAGCCAAACGTTCGGCTCGCTCCAGTGACAGCAGATTTTCCAGGTCCATGCCCAGCCCGCGCCATTGCGCCTTGTGCCCGACAATCGCCGCTGCGTGCCCGGTGCTGTGGGTAATTGAGCCGCTGATATGCCCAGGCCACACCGGCGCACGGTCATCGCCGATGGCGGGCACGCAATCCAGTTGGTCAAGCTGTTGCAGCGCTGCACGGGCGCACAGGCGACCCGCCAGGAACTCCGCCTGGCGCTTGGCTACCGAGCGCTGAATGCTGGCCGGAGGTGGCACGGCGCTGCGCTGGAAGTCATCGGCGAGCAGCAAGGCCGGGTCGAATCGCGTGCTCAAGAACACCGTGCCCGGCAGGGGGATGGGCAGTGGCCAACGGGCATCGAGTGGGGTGCAGCAAGCGGGTAGAGGCGTCATGCGCGGTATTTTGCGTCAGTTGGCGCGCCGGTGGATAGCCCGTAACGGTTCAGGCCCGGTTCAGAGCCCGTTCAGGGCAAGTTCAGGGGCGCCTGCGTAGTCTGGCCTTAACAGCCAAAACGCGTAGAGGTAAGCCCCATGACTGCGATCAAAAAGCTGATTCTGGCCTTAAGCATGCTCGGCGCCACTGCTGGGGTTCAGGCTTCGGACGGCGCTTTTGCCGCGTTCGGCAGCGAGAAAACCAGGAAATCCAGCAACTTGGTTCAACGTGTGAGCTTCGAAGAGGTGGGCGGCCACGCCGCGCCGTGGGGCCAGTCTTTGGGCATGACCACGCCGCAACCTGCCTACCGCGCTGGCTACGAACACCTGACGGGCCAATACAATGGTAATAAACTGCGCCCGCAAGACTTGCAGGGCCGCTATGATATCCCCCTGTCGGACAGTTGAATCGCCTTGGAGAGCCTTATGAAATTGCTGGTCGTGGAAGATGAGGCGCTGCTGCGCCATCACCTGTTCACCCGCCTGACCGACAGCGGCCATGTGGTCGAAGCCGTGGCCAATGCCGAGGAGGCCCTGTACCAGACCGGCCAATTCAACCATGATCTGGCGATCATCGACCTGGGCCTGCCCGGCATGGGCGGCCTGGACCTGATCCGCCAACTGCGCAGCCAGGCCAAGACGTTCCCGATCCTGATCCTCACCGCGCGCGGCAACTGGCAGGACAAGGTCGAAGGCCTGGCTGCCGGTGCCGACGATTATGTGGTCAAGCCTTTCCAGTTCGAAGAGCTGGAGGCGCGCATGAACGCCTTGCTGCGCCGCTCCAGTGGGTTTACCCAATCGACCATCGTCGCCGGGCCTTTGCTGCTGGACCTCAATCGCAAGCAAGCCTCGCTGGATGAGCAGCCGCTGGCGCTGACGGCCTACGAGTACCGGATTCTCGAATACCTGATGCGTCACCATCAGCAGGTGGTCGCCAAAGACCGCTTGATGGAACAGCTCTACCCCGATGACGACGAGCGTGATCCGAACGTGATCGAAGTGCTGGTCGGGCGCCTGCGCCGCAAGCTGGAAGGCCCGGCCGGGTTCAAGCCGATCGACACCGTGCGTGGCCTGGGCTACCTGTTCAATGAGCGCTGCCGTTGATTCGCTCGCTACGTGTGCGCTTGATGCTCGCGGCCACCACCCTGGCCGTGCTGTTTATGCTGGGTTTGTTACCCGCCATGCAAGGCGCGTTCAGCCTGGCGCTGCAGGATTCCATCGAGCAGCGCCTGGCCTCGGACGTCACCACGCTGATTTCCGCCGCGCGGGTCGAAAACAACCGCCTGTTGATGCCGGCGCAGTTGCCGGACGAACGCTTCAACCTCACAGACAGTCGCCTGCTCGGTTACATCTACGACCGTGAAGGCCATCTGGTGTGGCGCTCGCGGGCGACCCAGGAAGAAAACATCAACTACAAGCCGCGCTACGACGGGCGCGGTAATGAATTTGCGCGGATTCGCGAAGCCAATGGCCAGGAGTTCTTCGTGTATGACGTCGAGGTCAAGCTGCTGGGCGGCAAGAGCGCGGCGTTCAGTATCGTCGCGCTGCAACCGGTGCGTGAATACCAACTGACCCTCGAAGGCCTGCAGGAAAACCTCTACCTGGGTTTCGGCGCGGCCTTGCTCGTATTGTTGACGCTGTTGTGGCTGGGCCTGACCTGGGGCTTGCAAGCCTTGCGGCGCTTGAGTCAGGAGCTTGACCAGATCGAAGGCGGCACCCGCGAAAGCCTCACCGAAGAACACCCGCGCGAACTGCTGCGCCTGACCGGCTCGCTCAACCGTTTGCTGCACAGCGAGCGCGAGCAACGGGCGCGCTACCGCGACTCCCTCGACGATTTGGCCCACAGCCTGAAAACTCCGCTGGCGGTGTTGCAGGGCGTGAGCGAAGACATGGCCCAGCGCCCGGAAGAGCGCGGCCAGGCCTGGGTGCTGCAATCGCAGATCGAACGTATGAGCCAACAGATCGGCTACCAGTTGCAGCGCGCCAGCCTGCGCAAAAGCGGCCTGGTGCGTCACCAGGTGCGCCTCGAACCGGTACTGCAAAGCCTGTGCGACACGCTGGACAAGGTTTACCGCGACAAGCGCGTGACCGTGACCTTCGAGTTGCCGCCCGAGTGTGATGTGCCGATCGAGAAGGGCGCCTTGTTGGAAATGCTTGGCAACCTGCTGGAAAACGCCTATCGCTTGTGCCTGAGTGAAGTGCGCATCAGCCTGACGGAGAACCTTGAAGGTACTGAGTTGTGCATCGAAGATGACGGCCCTGGCGTGCCGCCCGATCAGCGTGCGCGGATTCTGCAAAGGGGTGAACGGCTGGACCGTCAGCATCCTGGGCAGGGTATCGGCTTGGCGGTGGTCAAGGACATCATTGAAAGCTATAACGCGCGGTTGACCCTGGGTGACTCGCCTTTGGGTGGCGCGGCGTTCAAGATTCACTTTCCGGCAGCTTGATCTTTATAGGCCATGCCGGCCTCTTCGCAGGCAAGCCAGCTCCCACATTTTGAATGTATTCACAAATCAAATGTGGGAGCGGGCTTGCTCGCGAAAGCGCCAGTCCAAACACTACAAATCTAACTTTCTTGCGCGCGGTAAGCCCCCGGCGTCAGCCCCGTCCACTTCTTGAACGCCCGATGAAACGCCGACGGTTCCGAAAACCCCAATTGCTCGGCAATCTCCTGCAACGACAAATCCGCACGCCCCAAGTGATAAATGGCGATGTCCCGCCGCAACTCATCCTTGAGCGCCTGAAAGCTGGTGCCTTCCTCACGTAAATGCCGGCGCAGGGTTTGCGGGCTGATGTGCAGGTGCTGGGCGACGGCTTCCAGGTCCGGCCAGGGCGTGCGGTCGCGGCTGAGCAGGCGGCGCAGTTGGCTGCTTAGACTGTCGCCTTCATCCGGGCGCGACAACAGGTCGGCGGGTGAGCGCTCGAGAAAGTGCTTGAGGGTGCGCTCGTCCTGCAGCAACGGCAGGGCCAGGTAACGCGCGGGAAACACCAGACTGCTGTTCGGCGCGCCGAATACCTGAGGGCATGGGAACAGCAGGTCGTATTCGCCCGCATGGGCCGGCATCGGGTAGCTGAACGTGGCTTGCTGTAGCCGGATACGCTGGCCAATCAGCCAACTGCCGAGGCGATGCCAGATCACCAGCAGGCACTCGCTAAGGAAGTGGTCCGGGTCCCACAATTGCGAATCGTCCAGGCTCAAGCGGGCCATGTCGCCTTCTCTGGTCAGCTGCCAGCGCGGACCCTGCGGGAATAGGCTATAAAATAATAAGCCGCGCTCCAGAGCCTTCTCCAGGGTGCGGCAGTGAATCAGCGCGTGGCACATCATGGCGAAGGTGCCGCGCTTGCTCGGGCCTTCGGCAAACCCCAGGTATTCGTCGTCCAGCGCCAGCCACAGCATCTGCAACAGCCGGGTAAATTGCTCCGGGGCGATGCGGGCGCGGGGTTCGCTCAGCAGTTCCGGGGGGATGCCCACTTGCAGCAGCAGGCCTGAATAGTCGTAACCCGCGCGGCGCGCACCGCCCAGAGCAGCGCGGGCGTAGTGACTGGCGATGGTGCGTTCACGCATGTGAGGGCCTCGTCCATGGAGTGGCGGATGTTAGCCATCACCGGGTGGGGCGACAAGGCGGATATCCGCCAAATTGTAGGACGAGATTGGGTGGGTAGGCGGAATTCCGCCACCTTATCCGCAGTGTCGATGGCGCGTTGGCTGCCCTCGGCCCTGATGTCTAAAGGCCTTCAGCGCTTTTTAGCAAAGTGGCACGGCGTTTGCGATAAGGACTATAGCGCAGGCTTGTTCCTACAGACCTCGCAAACAACAAATCCCTCCAGTGCAGGAGGGTTCGCAATTCAAGTGTCGTGGGCAATGGCGGATCTTTGCCACACGGTGCGATTGAGGAACTTTGCAATGACGACTCGTCAGCCAATCTACAAATCCCTGTATTTCCAGGTGATCGTCGCAATCGTTATCGGTATTTTGCTCGGTCACTTCTACCCGCAGACCGGCGTGGCCCTCAAGCCACTGGGTGACGGCTTTATCAAGCTGATCAAAATGGTCATTGCCCCGATCATCTTCTGCACCGTTGTCAGCGGCATCGCTGGCATGCAAAGCATGAAATCGGTGGGCAAAACCGGCGGCTACGCGCTGCTGTACTTCGAAGTTGTTTCCACCATCGCCCTGCTGATCGGCCTGATCGTCGTCAACGTTGTGCAACCGGGCGCCGGCATGCACATCGACGTAGCGACCCTGGACGCCTCCAAAGTCGCGGCCTACGTGACTGCTGGTGCAGACCAGAGCGTGGTTGGCTTTATCCTCAATGTGATCCCCAACACCATCGTCGGTGCCTTCGCCAACGGCGACATCCTGCAAGTGCTGATGTTCTCGGTGATCTTCGGTTTCGCCCTGCATCGCCTGGGTGCCTACGGCAAGCCGGTGCTGGACTTCATCGATCGCTTCGCCCATGTGATGTTCAACATCATCAACATGATCATGAAGCTCGCGCCAATCGGTGCCCTGGGCGCCATGGCGTTTACCATCGGCGCCTACGGTGTAGGTTCCCTGGTGCAGTTGGGTCAACTGATGATCTGCTTCTACATCACCTGCATCCTGTTTGTGGTGGTGGTGCTGGGCGCCATCTGCCGCGCGCACGGTTTCAGCGTGTTGAAGCTGGTTCGCTACATCCGTGAAGAGCTGTTGATCGTACTGGGTACTTCCTCCTCCGAATCGGCACTGCCACGCATGCTGATCAAGATGGAGCGTCTGGGCGCGAAGAAATCCGTAGTAGGCCTGGTGATTCCGACCGGCTACTCCTTCAACCTCGACGGTACTTCGATCTACCTGACCATGGCTGCCGTGTTCATCGCCCAGGCGACTGACACCCACATGGACATCACCCACCAGATCACCCTGCTGCTGGTGCTGCTGCTGTCCTCCAAAGGCGCTGCTGGCGTGACCGGTTCGGGCTTCATCGTACTGGCTGCCACCCTGTCGGCCGTAGGCCACTTGCCGGTTGCCGGTCTGGCGCTGATCCTGGGTATCGACCGCTTCATGTCCGAAGCCCGCGCACTGACCAACCTGGTGGGTAACGCGGTTGCCACCATCGTTGTGGCCAAGTGGGTTAAAGAACTGGACACCGACAAGCTGCACAGCGAGTTGGCATCCGGCGGCACTGGTATTTCCGATACCCGTCCGGAAGATGACCTGGGCGTGGCCGAAGGCCCTGCTCCTGCTATCAAGTAAATTGCCCAGGGTGTGAACAACACCCAAAGCCTGCAAACGCCCCGACTGGTTCGGGGCGTTTGCGTTTCTGACGTGGCGCTTTGGGTTTTGCTTGCTTTACAGTAAGTAAATACTTCATCCGCTGTAGGAGACCTGATGGACAGTGTGGATCTGAATGTCCTGCGCAGCGTGCTCGAATGGCGCCGTGCCGGGCACCGAGTAGTGTTGTACAGCGTGGTCCAGACCTGGGGCAGCGCGCCGCGCCCGCCGGGGGCGATGCTGGCCTTGCGTGGCGATGGCGTGGTGATCGGCTCGGTGTCGGGCGGTTGCATCGAAGATGACCTGATCGCGCGCTTGCAGGATGGCCGCTTGCCGGAGGATGGCCCGCCGGTGCAGTTGGTCACCTACGGCGTCACCCGCGATGAGGCGGCGCGTTTCGGCTTGCCCTGCGGCGGCACGTTGCGCCTGACTGAGGAACGCGTGGATGACTTTGGCTGGGTCTCACAGCTGCTGGCGCGCTGTGAAGACCATCAGGTTGTCGCGCGTGAGCTGGACCTGAGCAGTGGAACGGTCACCTTGAGCGGTGCGGCCAAGACCGATGTCGTGACCTTTGATGGTGAGCGCCTGCGGGCTATCTACGGCCCGCGTTGGCGGTTGCTGCTGATCGGTGCGGGGCAGCTGTCACGCTACGTGGCTGAAATGGCGCGCTTGCTGGATTTTGAAGTGCTGATCTGTGACCCGCGCGAAGAATTCGTCTACGGCTGGGAAGAACAACATGGCCGCTTTGTGCCCGGCATGCCGGATGAGGCGGTACTGAATATCCAGACGGATGAACGCACGGCTATCGTCTGCCTGACGCACGATCCTCGATTGGACGATATGGCACTGCTGACGGCGCTCGACTCATCGGCGTTCTACATTGGCGCCCTCGGTTCGCGGGTCAATACGCAGAAACGCCGGGAAACCCTGGCGGCGCTGGGGTTGTCGGCTGAGGCGATTGCACGTCTGCATGGGCCGATCGGGTTGCATATTGGTAGCCATACACCGGCGGAAATTGCCCTGTCACTGATGGCGGAAATTGTCGCGATCAAGAATGGTGTTGCGCCAATGCAGAAGAAACCAATGCCTGTGGTGGCTGAGTAATGGTCACGGCGATTGTGCTGGCAGCCGGGCAGGGCAGTCGTTTTCGCGCTGAGGCCGGCGCTGATCAAGACAAGTTGCTGGCCGATTGCGCAGGCATCGATGGTGTGACACGCCCCGTGATCGAACAGGTATTGGTGAGCTTGCCCGAGTGCATCGTCAAGCGCTGGCTCGTCACCTCGCCGGACCGCCTGGCCGTTATTCGGTTGGCCAAGGCGTATGGCTGTGAAGTCTTGCTGCTGGACTCGCCAGGGATGGGCGACAGCATCGCGGCAGCCGTCGCAGCCAGTGGTGAAGCCGATGGCTGGTTGGTGGTGTTGGGGGATATGCCGTTTCTTCAGTCGTCGACCATTGAGCGAGTGATTGAGGCGGTGCAGGACGATGGCATCAGTGTGCCGGTGCAGGCGGGTAAATACGGGCATCCGGTGGCTTTTGGCCGGGCGCTGGGGCCGCGACTGATGGCATTGAGCGGTGATCGTGGTGCAAAGCCGTTATTTGCCCAGGCGGTGGTGCGGGAAGTGAGAGTGGAGGATCCCGGTGTGCTGTGGGATGTGGACCTGCCGCAAGCATTGAGTTTCGGCGCGGACTAAATGTGGGAGCGGGCTTGCTCGCGAAAGTGATGCATCAGCCACCAGATTTATTGGCTGACACTCTGCATTCGCGAGCAAGCCCGCTCCCACATTCGATCTCCTGCTGCTTCCAAACCGCATAAAAAAGCCCCGCCTGATCACTCAGGCGGGGCTTTTTAGTGGCGGATGGAATCAGGCGAGGGGTTTAGGCTCGTGCTCTTCTTCCAGGGCCTTGTGCTCAACCACGGCTTCAACAACCGGGGCTGGTGCCTCGACTGCTTCGGCAGCCAGTGCGGCAGCGGCTGCAGCAGCGGCGGCTTCGGCTTCCTTGCGACGACGACGCACTTCACGTGGGTCGTTCGGCGCACGACCGTTTTCGGTCAGGGCGCTGGCAGGGGCGGCTTCAACCACGGGTGCTGCGACTTCGGCAACCACCGGTGCTTCAACAGCTACGGGCGCTTCAACCACGGGTGCAGGCTCAACCACTGGGGCTGGTTCGGCAACCACTTCGGCAGCCGGTGCAGGCGCTTCTTCTACCACGGGGGCAGGTGCTGGCGCTTCAACCGGTGCAGCTGGCTCGGCAGTCCACTGGAAGGCGGTCTGTTCTTCGCGAACTTCACGCACTACCGGGGCAGCTTCTTCGACAACCGGCGCTTCAACGACGGCTTCAACCACCGGCTGAGGCTCGGCAACCGGTGCAGGCTCGACAGCAGCCACTTCGACTTCTGGCTGAACGTCGCGCACTGGCGAGGCAACTTCCACTTCCGGAACCACTGGGGCTTCGATCGGGGTAGTCGCTTCGACGACTGGCGTTTCAACAACCGGCGCTTCAACCTCTGGTGTCGGGGCAACCGGTGCTTCTACAGCCGCGGTTTCTTCAACAGCAGCGGTAGCGCGTTCGGCTTGCTCATGCGCCTGGGCTTCAGCCGGTGCGCTGATCACGCTGCTGGCAACTGCGGCGGTCACCGCCAGGCCGGCAGCCAGTTCGGCGCCGGTTGGTTCTGCGGTTGCCGCTTCGCCGTTCTCGCCGGTCTCTTCCGAGCCTTCGATCACATTGCCGTTGGCATCACGCTGACGCTCACGACGGTTGCTGCGACGACGCTGGCCACGGGAGCGGCGGCGTGGACGATCGCCTTCGGCGTTGTCCTGACCGTCTTCCTGCAGTTGCTCTTCACCGGTCAGCACTTCTTCTTCGCTGGCAGCAGCGGCTTGCTCGGCACGTGGTTGACGCTCTTCGCGCGGCGGGCGCGGTTGGCGCTCTTCACGTGGGGCGCGTTCTTCACGCGGCTGGCGAGCCGGGCGTTCTTCGCTGACGGCTTCGGCAGCCACGGCGGCTACTGCCGGTGCAGCGTCCAGCGGCTCGCGCAGTTCACGCACACGTTCTTCGCGCTCGCCACGTGGCTTGCGGTCTTCACGCGGAGCGCGCGGAGTACGCGGTGCGCGCTCTTCGCGCGGTGCACGTTCTTCACGGGCTACGGTTGGGGTTTCTTCACGGGCTTCGCGAGGTGCGCGCTCTTCACGCGGTGCGCGTTCTTCACGTGGAGCACGTTCTTCGCGCGGCTTGCGTTCTTCGTCACGGCGACCGTTGCGGTTACGGCTCTGCTGACGACCGTTGCGACGCTCTTCGTTACGGGCCGGACGCTCGGTGGCTGGTTTTTCAACCACAACCGGCGCAGCAGGTTCTTCTTTGCTGGCGAACAGGCTGACCAGCGACTTCACCAGGCCTTTGAACAGGCTTGGCTCAGGCATGGCGGCCGGTGCGGCAACCGGTGCAGCCACTTCAGCCGGGACCGGTGCGTTGGCACGCGCCGGTGCCGTCTTCACGGCGGCTTCCTGGCGAACCAGAGTACGGGTCGCAGCGGCTGGCTGGACTTCTTCCACTTCGGCAGCGGCAGCAGCGATTTCGTAGCTGGATTGGCCGCTGTGGGCTTCCGGGCTGTCATCACGCAGGCGTTGCACTTCGAAATGCGGCGTCTCGAGGTGATCGTTCGGCAGGATGACGATACGGGCACGGGTGCGCAGTTCGATCTTGGTGATCGAATTGCGTTTTTCGTTAAGCAGGAACGCTGCCACCGGGATCGGCACTTGCGCGCGGACTTCGGCGGTGCGGTCTTTCAGGGCTTCTTCTTCAATCAGGCGCAGGATCGCCAGCGACAGCGATTCAACGTCACGGATGATGCCGGTGCCGTTGCAACGCGGGCAGACGATGCCGCTGCTCTCGCCCAGGGATGGACGCAGGCGCTGACGGGACATTTCCAGCAGGCCGAAGCGCGAGATACGGCCGACCTGTACGCGGGCACGGTCAGCTTCCAGGCATTCGCGGACTTTTTCTTCCACGGCGCGCTGGTTCTTGGCCGGGGTCATGTCGATGAAGTCGATCACGATCAGGCCGCCGATGTCACGCAGGCGCAGCTGGCGGGCGATTTCTTCAGCCGCTTCCAGGTTGGTCTGCAGGGCGGTTTCTTCGATGTCGCTGCCTTTGGTGGCACGCGCCGAGTTGATGTCGATGGACACCAGGGCTTCGGTCGGGTCGATTACGATGGAGCCGCCGGAAGGCAGTTCGACCACGCGCTGGAAGGCGGTCTCGATCTGGCTTTCGATCTGGAAACGGTTGAACAGCGGAACGCTGTCTTCGTACAGCTTGATCTTGCTGGCGTACTGCGGCATCACCTGGCGGATGAAGGTCAGGGCTTCGTCCTGGGCTTCAACGCTGTCGATCAGTACTTCTCCGATGTCCTGGCGCAGGTAATCGCGAATGGCGCGGATGATCACGTTGCTTTCCTGGTAGATCAGGAATGGCGCGGAACGATCCAGGGACGCTTCTTTGATAGCGGTCCACAGTTGCAGCAGGTAGTCGAGGTCCCACTGCATTTCTTCGCTGCTGCGGCCCAGGCCTGCAGTGCGCACGATCAGGCCCATGTCGGCCGGAGCAATCAGGCCGTTCAGCGCTTCACGCAGTTCGTTGCGTTCTTCGCCTTCGATGCGACGGGAAATGCCGCCGGCACGAGGGTTGTTCGGCATCAGCACCAGGTAACGGCCGGCCAGGGAGATGAAGGTGGTCAGGGCTGCGCCCTTGTTGCCACGTTCTTCTTTTTCGACCTGAACGATGACTTCCTGGCCTTCGCTCAGGACGTCCTTGATGTTCACGCGGCCTTCGGGGGCTTTCTTGAAGTATTCGCGGGAGATTTCTTTGAGGGGCAGGAAGCCGTGGCGCTCGGAGCCGAAATCGACAAAGGCAGCCTCAAGGCTTGGTTCGATGCGAGTAATACGGCCTTTATAGATGTTGGCCTTCTTTTGCTCGCGCGCACCGGATTCGATGTCCAGGTCATAGAGGCGTTGGCCATCTACCAGTGCAACACGCAACTCTTCGGGTTGAGTTGCGTTAATCAGCATTCTTTTCATGTTGTACCGTCGGTTTCCGGGCTGCCGGAAACGGCGTTCGGCACACACGACTTCTCACGGTCGGTGTCAGGTGCGTCAAGAGTGGTTGGCCACTCCAGTGTCCAGCAATAACGAGCCAATTGGGCCGGTATCGCGACGGACGCGTCCTGCTTGTTAGCGGTGGTGACAAAGGCACCACTTCAACAAAAGCTAAGGTCAGGAGGAGGAATCAACCGGCGACTGTGGACGAGATGAAGCGTCTTATAAGCCTAATGCTACACGGTCCGACGGTTGTGCATCTCCACCCTACACGTATCCCTGATAATTCGGGTGCTGCCGCGCGCAGAATCCGCAGCGGGTTGGCATTTACCGTGTACTCCAATGGGGAGTCCACGCTCATGGCTAAACAAGACTAGGTGTGGGCGACTGCGCTCTCACTCAGCTCTTAACAGGCGTTGTTTCCGAAGCATTCGCCATGGTCTGGCTCAAGACTGACTGCACTTTGTGAACTGGCCGTAAATATCGGCGCAGAACGCGAGTATTCACTCTGCTTTCTGCACTCGCTTCAGGCCTCATGTCACCTGCGCTTGTTACAATCCTGAGCCTTCCAAGGTGGCGAAAGCCCCGTAGGACGGCCTCGCGTCCTGATGAATTGCGATGGTCAGGGCCGGCAGTTTGCCGCAAGTCCTCTGTCCAGGCCGCTTTTGGCGGCGTTCGCGACTATAGCAGCAATGATTAAGTGCTTCAATTCCATAAAAAATTGTTATCATCGCCGCCATGACGACTACCGCCCCCCAGACCCCCAGCGTCCAGCTGCTCGAGGTCTCGCCGGAATATGCCGGCCAACGCATCGACAATTTTCTCCTGGCCAGGCTCAAAGGCGTGCCCAAGACCTTGATTTACCGCATCTTGCGTAAAGGCGAAGTGCGCGTGAACAAGGGCCGGATCAAGCCCGAGTACAAGCTGCAGGCGGGCGATATCGTCCGTGTGCCGCCGGTGCGCGTGCCTGAGCGCGACGAGCCGGTGCCATTGGCCCAGGGCCTGTTGCAGCGCCTTGAAGCCTCGATTGTGTTCGAAGACAACAAACTCATCGTGATCAACAAGCCCTGCGGTATCGCGGTGCATGGTGGCAGTGGCTTGACGTTCGGCGTGATCGAAGCCTTCCGTCAGTTGCGCCCGGATGCCAAGGAGCTGGAGTTGGTCCATCGCCTGGACCGCGACACGTCCGGCCTGTTGATGATCGCCAAGAAACGCAGCATGTTGCGTCACCTGCACACCGCCCTGCGTGGCGATGGCGTGGACAAACGCTACATGGCACTGGTGCGGGGCAACTGGGCCAGCTCGATCAAGAGCGTGCGTGCGCCGTTGCAGAAGAGCAACCTGCGCTCCGGCGAGCGCATGGTCGAGGTGGACGAGGAGGGCAAAGAAGCCCTGACCCTGTTCAAGGTACTGCGCCGCTTTGGCGACTTTGCCACAATGGTCGAGGCCAAGCCTGTGACCGGGCGTACCCACCAGATTCGCGTGCACACCCTGCATGCGGGCCACTGCATCGCTGGTGATACCAAGTACGGCGATGAGGATTTCTCCAAGGAAATTCGCGACCTGGGCGGTAAGCGCCTGTTCCTGCACGCCTACATGCTCACCGTGCCGCTGCCCGACGGCGGCGAGCTGAAGTTGCAGGCGCCGGTCGATGAGATGTGGGCCAAGACCGTGGAGCGTTTGAGTGTCGCACCCTGACTACAAGCTGCTGATTTTTGATTGGGACGGCACGCTGTGCAATTCCATTGGGCGTATCGTCGACTCAATGCACGCGGCCTCGACCCGTTCGGGTTTTGAGTTGTGCACGGATCTGGCGGTAAAAGGCATTATCGGCCTGGGGCTGCCTGAGGCGATCCGTACCCTGTACCCGCAGATCAGCGATGCGCAGCTGGTGACCTTCCGTGACCATTACGCCGATCACTACATAGCGCTGGAGGCCACGCCTTCGCCGCTGTTTGACGGTGTAAGGCAAGCCCTGGAAGCCTTTCGCGCCGAGGGTTATCACTTGGCAGTGGCCACTGGCAAGGCTCGTCGCGGGCTGGATCGAGTGCTCAAGGCTCACGGCTTTGAAGATTATTTCGACATCACTCGTGCGGCGGATGAAACCGCCAGCAAACCTCACCCTCTGATGTTGGAGCAGATCCTGGCGCATTGCGGCGTAGCGCCGCGTCAGGCGTTGATGGTGGGTGATGCTTCCTTCGACCTGATGATGGCGCGCAACGCCGGCATGGACAGCGTGGCGGTCAGCTATGGTGCCCAGGCAGCCGAAGCCTTGCAGCCATACGAGCCCAGGCTGACGATTGATCATTTTTCTGAACTGCAGGCCTGGCTAGGTCGGGCCTGATAAGTCTTTGCTGGGGTTAATGGCATGAGTGACGAGTGGAAAGCGCCCGAAAAGGCCGAAAGCGGTGAAGATAAAAGCTGGAAGCTGTTGGAGAAGACCCTGCTGGCCAGTGTCCAGGAACAGCGCCGTGCGCGGCGTTGGGGCATTTTCTTCAAGCTGCTGACGTTTATCTGGCTTATCGCCATGCTGGCGTTGTTCAGCCCGCTGATGGATATGGAAAAAAGCGCCACCCGTAGCAACAACTACACCGCTTTTATCGACGTGAACGGGGTGATTGCCGACAAGGAGTCCGCCAGCGCCGATAATATCGTCGGTGGCCTGCGTGCAGCCTTCGAAGACCCCAAGGTCAAGGGCGTGATCCTGCGCATCAACAGCCCAGGCGGCAGCCCTGTGCAGTCAGGCTACGTGTATGACGAGATTCGCCGCCTGCGCGGGCTGCACCCGGACATCAAGCTGTACGCAGTGATTTCCGACCTGGGCGCCTCGGGTGCCTATTACATCGCCAGCGCCGCTGACCAGATCTACGCTGACAAAGCCAGCCTCGTCGGTTCAATTGGTGTGACAGCGGCCGGTTACGGCTTTGTTGGCACGATGGAGAAGCTGGGTGTGGAACGTCGTACCTACACGTCGGGTGAGCACAAGTCGTTCCTGGACCCGTTCCAGCCACAAAAGGCCGATGAAACCCAGTTCTGGCAGGGCGTGCTCGACACCACCCATCGTCAGTTCATTGCCAGTGTGAAGCAGGGGCGCGGTGATCGTCTGAAAGATAAAGACCATCCTGAGCTGTTCTCCGGCCTGGTGTGGTCCGGTGAGCAGGCATTGCCATTGGGCTTGATCGATGGCCTGGGCAGTGCCAGTTCGGTGGCGCGCGATGTGATTGGCGAGAAGGAACTGGTGGACTTCACTGTTCAGGAATCGCCGTTTGATCGCTTCTCCAAGAAGCTGGGTGCCAGTGTGGCGGAGAAGCTGGCCTACTACATGGGCTTCCAGGGCCCGACGCTGCGCTGAAACCTCAGCTTCGTCGTAGTTCAAAAATGTGGGAGCGGGCTTGCTCGCGAATACGGTGGGTCAGTGACAGATACGTTGGCTGACACTCCGCTTTCGCGAGCAAGCCCGCTCCCACATTTGGTTTTGGGGTAGGGCCTAGGGGATTTGCACGCCTTGCGCCAGCAACATGTCCACCAGTCGAATCAGCGGCAGGCCGATCAGGCTGGTCGCATCCGGCCCTTCGGTACTCTGAAACAGGCTCACACCCAACCCTTCAGCCTTGAAGCTGCCTGCGCAGTCATAGGGCTGTTCCACACGCAAATAACGCTCGATGCGCTCTGCATCCAGTTCGCGCATCTGTACGGTAAACGGCACGCAATCTACCTGGCAGTGGCCCGTCTCACTGTTGAGCAGCGCCAGGCCGGTCAAAAAGCTCACGCGTTTGCCGCTGGCCGCCAGCAATTGCTCGCGGGCGTTTTCAAAGGTGTGAGGTTTGCCGATAATGCGGCCATCGAGTGCGGCAACCTGATCGGAGCCGATAATCAAATGCCCTGGATGCCTGGCGGCGAGGGCGCGGGCTTTTTCTTCGGCCAGGCGCTTTACCAGGTCGATGGCGGATTCATTTGCACGATGGCTTTCGTCGATATCCGGCGAGCTGCAAGTGAACGGCAGGTGCAGGCGGCTCAGCAATTGCCGGCGGTAAACCGAGCTGGATGCGAGTAATAAAGGCAGCATGGGCGTCTCCTCAAGGCGGTCGCAGATTCTAGCGACGTGACCGGCTGACGCACAGGGCTGAATTTCCTTTGACATGGCTGGGTGCATCCCTATAATGCTGCGCCTATGTTGAATGACCCGATTCCACCTCACGTTGACCCGCGCAAATTGGCTGATCGTGGCACCACCCTTCAAGGTGAAGTGCTGCTGGCCGATTTGGAGAGACTCTGCGACCCGCTTTCCGACACTGTCGGTACGGTGCAGGCTAAATTCGTTTTTGAACGAGATGAACGTAAATCTGTGGTAATTCACAGCTTTATCGACACCGAAGTCAAAATGGTTTGCCAGCGTTGTCTTGAGCTGGTCACCCTGCCGATCCACAGCGAATGCAGTTATGCTGTGGTGAAAGAGGGTGCGAATACCCAGTCGTTGCCGAAAGGTTATGACGTGCTGGAACTGGGCGAAGATCCATTGGATCTGCATGCACTGATCGAGGAGGAGCTTTTGCTCGCCTTGCCCATTGTGCCTGCTCATCATCCGGAAGAATGCCAGCAGCCGGAGGGTCTCGATGACGAGGCCGAGCCGAGCGAGGACGAGGTAACGCGGTCCAACCCGTTCAGTGTATTGGCGCAGTTAAAGCGTGACCCAAACGTTTAGGAGTTAATCAATTATGGCTGTTCAGCAGAACAAAAAATCCCGCTCTGCCCGTGACATGCGTCGTTCGCACGACGCCCTGACGGCAAGCACTCTGTCTGTAGAAAAAACCACCGGTGAAATTCACCTGCGTCACCACGTATCGCCAGAAGGCGTATACCGTGGCCGTAAAGTGATCGACAAGGGCGCTGACGAGTAATCACTTGTCTGCTCAAGTCATCGCGATTGACGCAATGGGCGGGGACTTCGGTCCCCGCAGCATTGTTCAGGCTTGCATTGCCAGCCTGTCTGCTACGCCCTCGCTGCACCTGACCCTCGTCGGTCAACCCTCCTTACTTGAAGAATTGATTGCCAGCCATCCGGCGGTGGATCGCGCGCGCCTGACAATTACTGCGGCCAGCGAAACCATCGGCATGGATGAAAAGCCTGCGACGGCCTTGCGTGGCAAGCCCGACTCTTCAATGCGAGTGGCCCTTGAACTGTTGCGTGATGGCAAGGTGCAAGCCTGTGTCAGTGCTGGCAATACCGGGGCGTTGATGGCGTTGTCGCGTCATGTGCTCAAGACGTT
Organism: Pseudomonas sp. KBS0710; assembly: GCF_005938045.2. Lineage (GTDB taxonomy): Bacteria > Pseudomonadota > Gammaproteobacteria > Pseudomonadales > Pseudomonadaceae > Aquipseudomonas. The sequence goes on from NZ_VCCF02000001.1 coordinate 854,400, forward strand.
GCCGGGGATTGATCGGCCGGCGATGGTGGCGGCGATTCCGACGCAGAAAGGTTATTGCCAGCTGCTGGACCTGGGTGCAAACGTCGATTGCAGTGCCGAGCACCTGCTGCAGTTCGCCGTGATGGGCTCGGTGGCCGCTGAAGCGTTGGGTGTGGCCCGGCCACGCGTGGCGTTGCTCAATATCGGTACCGAGGACATCAAGGGCAACCAGCAGGTCAAGCTGGCTGCTGCTTTGTTGCAGGGCGCACGGGGCTTGAACTACATCGGTTTTGTCGAAGGTGACGGTTTGTACCGAGGTGAGGCAGATGTGGTGGTGTGCGACGGGTTTGTCGGCAATATCCTGCTCAAGTCCAGCGAAGGCCTGGCGACCATGATCGCCACGCGTATCGAAGCCTTGTTCAAGCGCAACCTTGCCTCACGCATGGTCGGCGCGCTGGCGTTGCCGTTGATGCGCCGTCTGCAGGCAGACTTGGCGCCGGCACGGCATAATGGCGCGAGTTTTCTGGGGCTGCAGGGCATTGTGGTAAAAAGCCACGGCTCGGCCGGTGTGCAGGGCTTTCAAAGTGCGATTGCGCGAGCGTTGATCGAGATCCAGGAAAACCTGCCGCAACGTTTGCACGGGCGTCTTGAGGATCTGTTGCCTTAGGCGAATCGGTCCGGGAGTGCTTAAATGTGACCGGCCAGTTCAATTGACCATCCAATCTGTCAGTTTCGTTCGCGCCCACCGTCGGTGCGAGCATTTTTGACGACCAGATCATTAGGGGCTTGTTACATGTCTACATCCCTCGCATTCGTCTTTCCAGGGCAGGGTTCGCAGTCCCTCGGCATGTTGGCCGAGCTGGGCGCGCAACATCCGCTGATCCTGGAAACCTTCAAGGAAGCTTCCGATGCCCTGGGTTACGACCTGTGGGCACTGACCCAGCAGGGGCCGGAAGAGCAACTCAATCAAACCGATAAAACCCAGCCGGCGATCCTGACCGCCTCCATCGCCCTGTGGCGCTTGTGGCTGGCCGAAGGCGGCGCACGCCCGGCTTACGTGGCCGGTCACAGCCTTGGCGAGTACAGCGCCTTGGTGGCCGCCGGCAGCCTGACCCTCGCTGAAGCGGTCAAGCTGGTCGAGCGTCGTGGCCAGTTGATGCAAGAGGCGGTTCCAGCCGGGCAGGGTGGCATGGCCGCTATCCTCGGTCTGGACGACGCTGTGGTGATCGAGGCGTGTGCCGAAGCGGCCCAGGGCGAAGTGGTCAGCGCAGTGAACTTCAACTCCCCTGGCCAGGTGGTCATCGCGGGCGCCAAGGCGGCTGTCGAGCGCGCCATTGAGGGCTGTAAGGCCCGTGGTGCCAAGCGCGCCTTGCCGTTGCCGGTGAGCGTGCCGTCGCACTGCGAGCTGATGCGTCCGGCCGCCGAGCGTTTTGCCGAGTCCATCGCCGCCATCAATTGGCAGGCGCCGCAGATTCCGCTGGTGCAGAACGTCAGCGCGGCCGTTGCCGCCGACCTCGACACCCTCAAGCGCGATTTGCTGGAGCAGCTTTACAAGCCGGTACGCTGGGTTGAGTCGGTACAGACCCTGGCTGCCAATGGCGCCACTGAGCTGGTCGAGTGCGGCCCGGGCAAAGTCCTGGCCGGCCTGAACAAGCGCTGCGCCGATGGCGTGTCGACTGCCAACCTCAATACCCCGGATGCCTTCGCTGCCGCGCGCGCGGCACTGGCCTGAAACCCTTTAGGAGAAGCCTGCATGAGTCTGCAAGGTAAAGTTGCACTGGTTACTGGCGCAAGCCGTGGCATTGGCCAGGCGATCGCCCTGGAACTGGGCCGTCAAGGCGCGGTTGTGATCGGCACCGCCACTTCCGCTTCGGGCGCTGAGCGTATTGCTGCGACCTTGAAGGAAAACGGCGTACAAGGCACCGGCCTTGAGCTGAATGTGACCAGCGATGAGTCTGTTGCTGCGGTGCTGGCTCAAATCACTGCACAGTTCGGCGCACCGGCTATTCTGGTGAACAACGCCGGTATCACCCGTGACAACCTGATGATGCGCATGAAAGACGACGAGTGGTACGACGTGGTCGATACCAACTTGAACAGTCTGTTTCGCCTGTCCAAGGGCGTTTTGCGCGGCATGACCAAGGCGCGTTGGGGTCGAATTATCAATATTGGCTCCGTAGTGGGTGCCATGGGCAACGCAGGCCAAGTAAACTATGCAGCCGCCAAGGCCGGTCTGGAAGGTTTCAGCCGTGCATTGGCCCGTGAAGTCGGTTCGCGTTCGATTACGGTCAACTCGGTGGCCCCAGGGTTTATCGACACCGATATGACTCGCGAACTGCCGGAAGCACAGCGTGAAGCGTTGCTGACCCAGATTCCGCTGGGCCGTCTGGGCCAGGCTCAAGAGATCGCAAATGTGGTCACTTTCCTGGCATCCGACGGTGCGGCATACGTGACTGGGGCTACAATCCCGGTGAACGGCGGGATGTACATGAGTTAAATTGTGACGGATCGCTTCAAAAAAATGTCATACGAGCTGTCTAAAATCCGTTATAAAGCTGCAACTTAATTTATAGGCAGGTGGCCGGTCGGGTACGAGGGTGAAGCTTTCAGTTGAAAAGCTGAAAAGGCTTTCTATACACTTACCCACTGGCCAGCTGCCTGAATTTGTCCATTAGGAGTTAAACAAGGTATGAGCACCATCGAAGAGCGCGTCAAGAAAATCGTTGCCGAGCAACTGGGCGTTAAAGAAGAAGAAGTGATCAACTCCGCTTCCTTCGTTGAAGACCTGGGTGCCGATTCCCTTGACACCGTTGAGCTGGTGATGGCTCTGGAAGAGGAATTCGAGACCGAAATCCCGGACGAAGAAGCTGAAAAAATCACTACTGTTCAAGCTGCTATCGACTACGTTACTGCCCACCAGGCGTAATAGTTTGTAGTCGTCGCTTGCTGACAGGGAAAAACCGCACTGCTGTAACGGCGTGCGGTTTTTTCTTTAAGCGGTGATGAAAAGTAAGCTGCGAAGCAAAGTGTCGTCATTAGAAAAAGGAGAGTGCTGTGTCGCGTAGACGCGTCGTAGTCACCGGTATGGGGATGTTGTCGCCACTGGGTACGGATGTGCCGAGCAGTTGGCAGGGCATTCTGGCTGGCCACAGTGGTATTGGTCTGATCGAACACACGGACCTTTCTGCCTATTCCACCCGTTTTGGCGGCTCGGTAAAGGGCTTCAATGTCGAGGAATATCTCCCGGTCAACGAATCTCGCAGGCTCGACCTGTTCATTCAATACGGCCTGGCAGCCGGTTTTCAGGCGGTGCGTAATGCAGGCCTGGAAGTCACCGACGCCAACCGTGAGCGCATCGGCGTGGCCATGGGTTCGGGTATTGGCGGTTTGACCAATATCGAAAAAACCAGCCGCACGCTGCACGATTCCGGCCCCCGTAAAATTTCACCGTTCTTCGTGCCGGGCTCGATCATCAATATGATTTCCGGTTTCCTGTCCATCCACCTGGGCGCACAGGGACCCAACTACGCCATCGCCACGGCGTGCACCACCGGCACTCACTGCATCGGCATGGCGGCGCGTAACATTGCCTATGACGAAGCCGACGTGATGATCGCCGGCGGCGCCGAAATGGCGGCCTGCGGCCTCGGCATGGGTGGCTTCGGCGCGTCCCGTGCGCTGTCGACGCGCAATGACGAACCGACTCGCGCCAGCCGTCCGTGGGACAAGGGCCGTGATGGCTTCGTACTGTCCGACGGTGCCGGTGCGCTGGTGCTCGAAGAGCTGGAGCACGCCAAGGCGCGCGGTGCCACCATCTACGCCGAGCTGATCGGCTTCGGCATGAGCGGTGACGCCTACCACATGACCTCGCCGCCGTCCGACGGTGCCGGTGCTGCGCGTTGCATCACCAACGCCTTGCGCGACGCGAAGGTCAACCCCAACCAGGTGCAGTACATCAATGCCCACGGCACTTCGACCCCGACTGGCGACCTGGCGGAAGCCAAAGCCATCAAGTCGGTGTTCGGCGAGCACGCCTACAAGCTGGCGGTCAGTTCCACCAAGTCCATGACCGGCCACCTGTTGGGTGCGGCGGGCGCGGTCGAGGCGATCTTCAGCGTCATGGCCATCAAGGATCAGGTCGCTCCGCCGACCATCAACCTTGATGAGCCGGACGAGGGCTGCGACCTCAACTTCGTGCCTCACGAAGCGCAACCGATGCCGATCGATGTGGTGATCTCCAACTCGTTCGGTTTCGGTGGCACCAACGGTTCCCTGGTGTTCCGCCGGTTCGCCGAGTGATGCACGGCTGGGTCGACGGTCAGCCAGCGGACAGCGTGCCCCTGAAAGATCGCGGCCTGGCGTATGGCGATGGCCTGTTTGAGACCCTCGCCGTCAAGGACGGGCAGCCGGTGCTGCTCGAGCGTCACCTGCAACGCCTGGAAGAGGGTTGCAGGCGCCTCGCCCTGGTTGCGGACCACACGCTGATCCGCAGCGAAGTGCTGGCCTATGCCGCGGCCTTGGGCAATGGTGTACTCAAATTGATCCTCACCCGTGGCGACAGCCTGCGCGGCTATGGCATCAATCCTGGTGCTCCGGTGCGGCGTATCTTGCAGGGCAATCCGCCCGCTGTTTATCCCCTGGCCCATGCAACGGATGGCATCCGCCTGTTTGCGTGCGCTACTCGCTTGGCCGAGCAGCCGTTGCTGGCCGGTCTCAAGCACCTTAATCGTCTTGAACAAGTGATTGCCCGCGCCGAATGGCAGGATACCGAACATGCCGAGGGCTTGATGCTGGATGTGTCCGGGCGCGTCATCGAAGGCGTGTTCAGCAACCTGTTCCTGGTGTGCAATGGCTTGTTACTAACCGCTGATCTGAATCGTTGCGGGGTTGCTGGCGTGATGCGCGCGGAGATTCTGGCGCAGGCGCAAACCCTGGGCATCCCGGCGGCCGTGGCCGACATCAGCCTTGCGCAGTTGCAACAGGCCGACGAAGTCTTCGTGTGCAACAGCGTTTATGGCATTTGGCCCGTACGTGGTTGTGCTGGGATGAGCTGGTCGGTTGGGCCGCTCACCCGTAAACTGCAGGGCATTGTTCGCGCGCTATTGGAAATTTGAGTTGATACGAAAACTGGTTTTACTGCTGCAGATCGGCCTGGTCTCGGCAGGCTTGCTGCTGGGTTTCTCGGCCTGGAAGCTCGACTCTGCGTTGAAGCAGCCCCTGAATCTGACCCAGGAACAATTGCTCGATGTACCCGCCGGGGCCACCCCGACGGGCACCTTCAATCGCCTTGAAACCGAAGGCGTGCTGGATGGCGCCTTCTGGTTGCGCCTCTACTGGCGCTTCAACCTCGACGGCCAGCCGCTGCACAGCGGTGAATACCGCATGACCCCAGGCCTGACGGCCGAAGGCCTGATCGGCCTGTGGCAGCGTGGTGAAGTGGTGCAATACAGCCTGACATTGGTCGAAGGCTGGAACTTCCGCCAGGTGCGTTCAGCGCTGGCCAAACACGAAAAGATCGTGCAGACCTTGTCGGGCCTTAGCGACAACGAAGTGATGGATAAGCTCGGCCACCCTGGCGTATTTCCCGAAGGGCGATTCTTTCCTGACACCTACCGCTTCGTGCGCGGCATGACCGATGTCGAATTCCTGAAAAAAGCCTACAACCGCCTGGACGAAGTACTGGCCCAGGAATGGAGCCAGCGCGCCGCCGATGCACCCTACACCGACCCTTACCAGGCGCTGATCATGGCCTCCCTGGTAGAAAAGGAAACCGGTGTGCCGCAAGAGCGCGGGCAGATCGCCGGTGTGTTCGTGCGCCGCCTCAAAATCGGCATGCTGCTGCAGACCGACCCCACGGTGATCTACGGCCTGGGCGAGCGCTACACCGGCAAGCTGACCCGCGCGCACCTCAAGGAAGCCAACCCCTATAACACTTACATGATTGCCGGCCTGCCGCCGACGCCGATCGCCATGGTCGGCCGCGAGGCGATCCATGCGGCGTTGAACCCGGTGGCCGGCAGCAGCCTTTACTTCGTCGCTCGGGGCGATGGCAGCCATATTTTCTCCGATGACCTGGATGCGCATAATGCCGCCGTGCGTGAGTTCCAGCTCAAGCGCCGCGCCGATTACCGTTCCAGCCCGGCACCGGCGGTCAAACCGCCGGAAGACGCGGCACCACCTGCCGATGCCGCGCCGGTTGAAAAACCCGCCGAGCCTGCGCCGGACGCCGCTGCGCCGCAAAGCCCGCAATGAATCTGACTAAGGACTGCCTGTGACTGGCTTGTTTATTACCCTGGAAGGCCCGGAAGGCGCCGGCAAAAGCACCAACCGCGATTACCTGGCCGAGCGTCTGCGCGCTGAAGGCATCGAGGTGGTGCTGACCCGCGAGCCCGGCGGTACGCCGTTGGCCGAGCGCATCCGTGAAGTGTTGCTGGCTCCAGGTGAAGAGCAAATGAACCCGGACACTGAGCTGCTATTGGTGTTTGCTGCCCGCGCCCAGCATTTGGCCGAAGTGATTCGCCCGGCACTGGCACGGGGCGCGGTGGTGATTTGCGACCGTTTTACCGATTCCACTTATGCTTACCAGGGCGGTGGGCGCGGCTTGTCCCTTGAGCGCATCGCCAGCCTGGAAGCTTTCGTGCAAGGCAACTTGCGCCCCGACCTGACCCTGCTGTTCGACCTGCCGGTTGAAGTCGGCATGGCCCGCGCCAGTGCCCGTGGCCGGCTGGACCGCTTCGAGCTGGAAGGTTCGACATTCTTCAATGCGGTCCGTAGCGCGTTCCTGCAGCGTGCCAAGGCTGAGCCTGCGCGTTACGCCTTGCTGGACGCAGCCCAGCCTCTGGTACAGGTACAGCAGGCCATCGATGCTCTGCTGCCCCAACTCCTGGAGCGCGCCCGTGGCTGAAGCCTACCCGTGGCAAGACAGCCTCTGGCAGCAATTGGCCGGGCGCGCCCAGCATGCCCATGCCTATTTGCTGCACGGCCCCATCGGTATCGGCAAGCGCGCCTTGGCCGAGCGTCTGATGGCCAGCCTGCTGTGCAAGCAACCGGTCAACCTGGAAGCCTGCGGCGAGTGCAAATCCTGCCTGCTGCTCAAGGCCGGCAGCCACCCCGACAACTACCTGCTCGAACCTGAAGAGGCCGATAAGGCGATCAAGGTCGACCAGGTGCGTGACCTTGTCAGCTTCGTGGTGCAGACCGCGCAGATGGGCGGGCGCAAGGTGGTGCTGATCGAGCCAGTGGAGGCGATGAACATCAATGCCGCCAACGCCTTGCTCAAGAGCCTGGAAGAGCCGTCGGGCGACACCGTGCTGTTGCTGGTGAGCCATCAGTCCAGCCGCCTGTTGCCAACCATCCGCAGCCGTTGCGTGCAGCAGGCCTGCCCATTGCCGAGCGAGGCCATGAGCCTGCAATGGCTGGCACAGGCGCTGCCGGAATGTTCTGCCGACGAGCGGGTCGAGTTGCTGACCCTGGCTGCCGGTTCGCCCTTGGCGGCGGTCAAGCTGCAGGCCCAGGGCGTGCGTGAGCAACGCGCGCTGGTGGTCGATGGCGTCAAGAAGCTGCTCAAGCAGGAACAGTCCGCCACGCAACTGGCCGAAGGCGCCTGGAAGGATATTCCGTTGCTGCTGCTGTTCGACTGGTTCTGTGACTGGTCGAGCCTGATCCTGCGCTACCAGTTGACCCAGGACGAAAACGGCCTGGGCCTGCCGGATATGCGCAAAGTGGTGCAGTACCTCGCGCAAAAAAGTGCCCAGGACAAGGTGCTGAACATCCAGGACTGGATCCTGGCCCAACGCCAGAAAGTCCTCGGCAAAGCCAACCTCAACCGCGTGCTGTTGCTCGAAGCACTGCTGGTGCAATGGGTTGGCTTGCTCGGCCGACGTTAATTTTCGCGGCCGACGGGTGTATCGTCGGCCAGACACTTCCCATGAATTAAGTCGTACTTTCCTATGCTCGTAGATTCCCACTGCCACCTTGATCGCCTCGACCTTGCCCAGCACGGCGGCTCCCTCGACGCTGCCCTGGAAGCGGCGCGCCAGCGCGGGGTAGGGCACTTCCTGTGCATCGGCGTGAGCGCTGACAACGCCGCCGACGTCAAAGCCTTGGCTGATCGCTATGCCGATGTCGACTGCTCGGTCGGTATCCACCCGCTAGACCTTAAGCCCGGTGAAGCGCCGGCCCTGGACTGGCTGCTGGCTGAGCTCAACCACCCACGCGTGGTGGCGATTGGCGAAACCGGTCTGGATTACCACTACGAGCCTGAAGCCGCCGAGTTGCAGCAAGCCTCCTTCCGCCTGCACCTGCAAGCCGCCCAGCAGACCGGCAAACCGGTGATCGTCCACACCCGTGGCGCCCGCGCTGACACCCTGACGCTATTGCGTGAAGCCGCCTTGCCCCAGGCCGGCGTGCTGCATTGCTTCACCGAAGACTGGGACATGGCCAAGGCTGCGCTGGACCTGGGCTTTTACATTTCTCTGTCGGGTATCGTCACCTTCCGCAACGCCGACGCCTTGCGCGACGTGGCGCGTCAGGTGCCGGCCGACCGCTTGCTGGTGGAAACCGATTCGCCTTACCTCGCGCCGATCCCCCATCGCGGCAAGCCGAACCTGCCGGAATACGTGCGTGATGTAGCCGATTACCTGGCGATGCTGCGCGGTGAATCCGTTGAGCGCTTTGCCGAGCAGACCACCGAGAACTTCAAGCGTCTGTTCCCGCTGGCCCACGTGGCCGGCTGAGACGGCCAAATCGCAGGCAAAAAAAACCCGGGTTCTGGGGGGTGAATCCGGGTTAAGACCATTAGGAGTAAAACAAGGGCACACAGTCCGTCGGTACCCAGGTCGACGCGTCACTTGGGGGAGATGCCACGTCGACAGTTCAAGTATTGATCAGTATCCGATTCAGTCCAGTCGCGATTGGTCGTTTTTTAAACAGATTTGGAATACGCGCGCTTCGCTTGAGTTCTCATTGAGCAGATGCACGGCTGCAGTTGTTGCGTATTATTTCTGACTGATAACCCCTCAATCGTTGGCGCGCCGAAACTAAAACGCACGCTGGGTTCACATAGGCGTTGCCCAACGACCGTTCAGTCGGGATAATCCCTCGCATCGGGTAAATCGTATCGCCACGTATCCGTGGCCCTGCGTAACCCTCCCTAATTCCGACCTCTGCAGACCTCTTCCTCATGCACAAAGAACCCCGTAAGGTCCGTGAGTTTCGCCGCCGTGAGCAGGAAATTCTCGACACCGCACTCAAGTTATTCCTCGAACAAGGTGAAGACAGCGTCACCGTCGAGATGATTGCGGATGCCGTGGGTATCGGCAAAGGCACGATCTACAAACACTTCAAATCCAAAGCCGAGATCTACCTGCGGCTGATGCTCGACTACGAGCGCGACTTGAACGAGCTGCTGCATTCGGCTGATGTGGACAAGGACAAGGAGGCGCTGTCACGCGCCTATTTCGAGTTCCGCATGCGTGACCCGCAGCGCTACCGCCTGTTCGACCGCCTGGAAGAAAAGGTGGTCAAGGGCCATCAAGTGCCGGAAATGGTCGAGGAGCTGCACAAGATCCGCGCCTCGAACTTCGAGCGCCTCACCCTGCTGATCAAGGGCCGCATCAGCGAAGGCAAGCTGGAAGACGTACCGCCGTATTTCCATTACTGCGCCGCGTGGGCATTGGTCCATGGCGCCGTTGCGCTGTACCACTCGCCGTTCTGGAGCAATGTGCTGGAAGATCAGGAAGGCTTCTTCCAGTTCCTGATGGACATCGGCGTGCGCATGGGCAACAAGCGCAAGCACAGCACTGAGCTGTCGGGCGCTGAGCCTAAGAGCAGCGACGCTCCCGCTGTTTAAGCTATTCCCGACAGTGATGGCGCAATGATTTGCTGCCGCTTGCAGTACCCCAGGAATATACTCAGGCAAGGACGCTTGCTAAAAGCTGATTTTTCAGTCAGCTTTTAGCGCGCCAGAACCATCCTCTGCCGGAGTGATCCATGATCGTTGATCGTCAAGGCAGGCGATTTCGCAATTTGCGGATCAGCCTGACCTCAGCCTGCAATTACGCGTGTACCTACTGCGTGCCAAACGGCAAGCGGCTGGTGGCTGCCCAGGACGAACTCTCGGCCGAGGCCATGGCACGTGGCGTGGCTTATCTGATCGAAGCGGCCGGCATCGAGCGCTTGCGCATTACCGGCGGTGAACCGTTGGTCAGCCCCAAGCTGGAAGCCTTCATGGGCGCCGTGGGCGGGATGGGCCTCAGTGATATCAGCCTGACCACGAACGGCCAACTGCTGGCGCGCAAGCTGCCGCTGCTGGTGGATGCGGGTATTCGGCGCATCAACGTGTCCCTTGATACCCTGGATGCCGACGCTTTCCGCAGCATCGCCCGTGGCGGCGACCTGGCCACCGTGCTCGATGGCATGGACCAGGCCCGCGCCGCCGGCATCAAGATCAAAGTCAATATGGTGCCGTTGCGTGGGCAGAACCTCGACCAGGTGATGCCGCTGCTCGACTATTGCCTGGAACGCGGCTACGAGCTGCGCTTTATCGAGCTGATGCGCATGGGCCACCTGGCCAAGGATTCCAATGCCTTCCTGCAGCAGTTTGTCAGTTTGCAGCAACTGCTCAGCCTGATCGGCGAACATCACGAATACCTGCAAGCCAACGCGCCGATTGATGCCACGGCGGTGCGCTATGAAGTGCCGGGCAAAGGCTTCTTCGGCGTGATCGCCAACGAAAGCGTGCCGTTCTGCCGCACTTGCTCGCGCCTGCGCTTGTCGTCTACCGGTTGGTTGCATGGCTGTTTGTCGTCGAGCAACCGCCACTATGTGGGCGACCTGCTGGACCAACCGCGCCATCAGGCACTGCCGGCCCTGCAAGGTCTGTTGATGAAGGCCCTGGGTGACAAGCAGGAAGTGGCCTTCTCTGGCGGTGCGACGGTCATGAAGATCATCGGCGGCTAACACCGCAACCAGTCCCATGTGGAGCTGGCTCCCACATTTGGTTATGCATCGTTCTTGAATGGCGCGGATTCTGCATTAAGTGCCCATTCGCCGGTTTTCCGTCACCGGCTTCTGGAGGATTAGGATGCGTAGTCTGGTTTTGTTGCTGGCGTCAGTGGCGCTGAGTGGCTGCATGACCGTCAGCGATATGGCCGAAGGCACCCGCTATCAGATGAGCGACGCCGGGCTGCTGGACCACAGTGATACCCGTCGTACCGCCTCGGTGCGCATACAGCCGGACTCCTTTGTGTTTATCGCCCAAGGCGCCTTTTTGCCGCCGGGCAGCGCCTATCCGCGACCCAACGTGGTGGCCGAAGAAGCCTTCAACGGCTTCGTCGAATATTTCCCGATGGTGCGCCGCGCTCGCAAGCCGGAAGGCCTCGAACAGGCCATGGCCGAAGCCCGTGCGGCGGGCGCTCACTACCTGCTGTATTGCCGCTTTGCGGCAGCCGATGACCGTATTGGCAATGCCGATGAGTGGACTGATCAGCAAGCGTTGGACCGTGTCGGCCTGGACAGCGGCGTAATCCAGATCATGTTGATCGAGACCAGCACCCAGTATTTGATTGATACTGCACGCATTCGCAGTCGTGGCGGTTTACTGACGTTCCACGACAACAAGCCAGAAGACTTGATCGCCCGCCCGCTGGCCCAATACGCCCGCGGCCTGTTGGGAATGGGTGATCAATAAAAATCCAGAGGAGAACCCTATGACCGATTCCGCCAAGGCCAATGATCTATTGGCCCAACTGCCCAAGGGCAAGGGGCCGGCGCCGGTACACCTGTGGAACCCGGATTTCTGCGGCAACATCGACATGCGCATCGCGCGTGACGGCACCTGGTTTTACCAGGGCACGCCGATCGGGCGTAAGCCGATGGTCAAGTTGTTCTCCAATATCATCCGCCGCGATGGCGATGAGTATTTCCTGGTCACTCCCGTGGAAAAGGTCGGTATCCGCGTCGATGATGCGCCGTTTGTCGCGGTGACGCTGGAAGTCGAAGGGCAGGGCGAAAGCCAGGTGCTGCGCTTCACCACTAACGTCGACGAGGACATTGAAGCGGGCCTTGAACACCCTTTGCGGGTGGTGATCGACCCGATCACCCAGGAACCCGCGCCTTACCTGCGAGTGCGCACCAACCTTGAAGCCTTGGTGCATCGCAACGTGTTTTACCAATTGGTCGAGTTGGCGGTCAGCCGTCCGATCAACGGTCAGAACTGGCTTGGCGTCTGGAGCGGCGGGGAGTTTTTCCGCATTGGCCTGGAGCCCTGAGGCGGAATTTTCATCACCCTGAAATAATTTTGCTTGCTGTGACCGGGCGCTTTCGGTTATCAATTTGTACATGATTAGACATGTCCGATTTGATAAGAAAAAACGCGTCGTCGACGAGCTTATCCGCCGTATCGAGGCTGGAGTGATGGCCGACGGTTTCCTGCTGCCGGGTGAGCATCAACTGGCCGAGGAGTTTGCGGTCAGCCGTGGCACATTGCGCGAAGCCCTGGCTGAGCTCAAACGGCGTAACTACATCGCCACGCAAAGCGGCGTCGGCTCCATCGTCACCTTTGACGGCATGGTGCTCGACCAACGCAGCGGTTGGGCACAGGCGCTGGCCGATACTGGCGCATTGGTCATTACCGATATCCTGCGCCTGGAAGCCGTGACACGGCCGGACCTGCTCAGCCGTTTTGGCAGCGACCAATTTATCGCCCTTGACCGCCGTCGGCGCACTCCCGATGGCACCGCCGTGTCCCTGGAACGTTCGCTGATGCCCGCCACCGGCGGCCTGGAAAGCCTGCCCCGTGTCGGCCTGATCGATAATTCACTCACCGTCACCCTGGCCGCTTACGGCTACGTGGGTGCCGAGGGCGATCAATGGATCGGTGCCGAGCCTCTCAGCGATGAAGACGCCGAGTTGCTCGGCCGCCCAGCCGGTACGGTGTTTCTCAAAGCCTCGCGCACCACCTACGACCGCCGCGAGCGTCTCATGGAGCATGTCGAAAGCTTGCTCGACCCTTTGCACTTTCGCCTGCACCTGCAGTTTGGAGCTTCGAAATGACCGCGCAAAATCGTGCCCTCGGTGCCTTCTACGGCCTGGCCCTGGGCGATGCATTGGGCATGCCCACCCAGTCGTTGAGCCGTGAGCAGGTGCAGCAGCGCTTCGGGGCCATCACCGCTCTGGAAGCGGCCGGCGCCGACCAACCCATCGCGCCGAACATGCCGGCCGGCTCCATCACCGATGACACCGAGCAGGCGATCCTGGTCGGTGAGTTGCTGGTGCAGGGGCAGGGCAAGATCGAACCCACGGTACTCGCCCAGCGCCTGATCGACTGGGAAGCGGCGATGCGCGCCAAAGGCTCCCAGGACTTGCTGGGGCCATCGACCAAACGCGCTATCGATATGATCCTCGCCGGCCACACCCCGGAAGAGTCCGGGCGTTACGGCACCACCAATGGCGCTGCGATGCGCATCACGCCGGTCGGCATTGCCGCCGACGTCAGCGACCCGGCGCAATTTATCCAGGCGGTGATCCAGGCCTGCCAGGTCACCCATAACACCAACCTGGGCATCTCCAGCGCGGCGGCGGTGGCGGCGGTGGTCTCGGCGGGTATCAACGGTGTGGATTTGGGTGAAGCGCTGAACATCGGCACCCAGCTCGCGCAGCAGGCCGAAGGCCATGGCCACTGGATTGCCGGCGGGCGGATTTCCACGCGCATCAGTTGGGCGCGCACCTTGAGCGTCGGCAGCGGTGACAAAGCCCTGTTTGCCGACCTGCTTTACGAACTGATCGGCACCTCCGTCGCCTCCCAGGAATCGGTAGTGGTGTCGTTTGCCCTCGCCCAGCAAGTGGCGGTGGGTGACATGAATGCCTTCGAGGCGCTGTGCCTGGCGGCCAGCCTTGGCGGCGACACCGACACCATCGCCGCAATGCTGGGCGCGATGTTGGGCGCGTGTCTGGGGATGCAGTGCTGGCCTGAAGCGATGATTGAGCAGGTCAAGCAGGTCAATGGCCTGGATTTGCAGGTGTTGGTTCAAGGCCTGCTCGAAATTCGATAAGCGCTGAAAATCAAAAAATTGTGGGAGCGGGCTTGCTCGCGAAAGCGGTGGATCAGTTAACTGATGTGCCACCTGACACACCGCTTTCGCGAGCAAGCCCGCTCCCACATTTGATTGTGCCGAGTCATGGAGACCGAGTAAGTAATTCTATTTGCACACCTGCCACAACCACAACAATACAGGCACCAGGAGCACCCCTCATGAGCAGCACTTCTTCCGGCCAAAGTGCCGGGCAATTGGAAACACGCGGCATCGAACCGGTCCCCGAAGGCGAGTGCAACGGCCACCCGCTGCAACTGTTCTGGGTGTGGTTCGCGGCTAACATCAGCATCCTTGGCTTGCCGCTGGGCGCGACCCTGGTGGCGTTCCGTGGCCTGGCGATCTGGCAGGCGATCATTGTGGCGATCCTCGGCGCCGCCGGCTCCTTTGCCGTAGTGGGCATCATCTCGATTGCCGGCCGTCGCGGCCGTGCGCCGAGCCTGACGCTGTCGCGCGCCATCTTCGGCGTGCGCGGCAATATCGGCCCCACGCTGGTCTCGCTGATGTCGCGGCTGGGCTGGGAAACCGTCAACACCACCACCGCCGCCTTTGTGCTGCTGTCGTTGTGTTCGATCCTGTTCGGCTCGCCGGTCGAAGCCAAAAGCGCGCCGGTACTCACGCTGATCTTTATCGCCATCTTCGTGCTGCTGACCCTGTCCGTATCCGGCCTCGGCCACGCCACCTTGCTGGTGATCCAGAAGTGGGCCACCTACGTGTTCGGCGCGCTTAACATTCTGGTCGGCGGCTTCCTCTGCGCCACCATCGACTGGAGCGCGGTGTTCAACGCCACCCCGGCGCCGCTGAGCGCCATGATCATCGGCGTCGGCACCATGGCGGCCGGTACCGGTATCGGCTGGGCCAACGCCGGTGCCGACATGTCGCGCTACCAGCACCGCAGCGTCAAGGCCGTGCGCCTGGTGGCGTCCGCCGCGTTTGGTGCGGGCATTCCGCTGGTGTTGTTGATCACCCTCGGCGGCCTGCTGTCGGTGGGCAACAACGACCTGGCGTCGGCCACCGACCCGATCATCGCGATCCGCGACATGCTGCCGACCTGGATGGCGGTGCCGTACTTGATCACCGCGTTCGGCGGGCTGCTGCTCTCCAACAATCTCTCGGTGTACTCGGCGGGCCTCACTACGCTGACGTTGGGCCTCAAGGTCAAGCGCGTGCACGCGGTGATCGTCGACATCGTGGCGATCTTCGCCGGTTCGATTTACTTCATGCTGATCGCCGACAGTTTCTACGGCCCTTTCATCACCTTCATCTCGCTGCTGGCCGTGCCGATCACCGCCTGGGTGGGGATCTTTGTGGTCGACCTGATTCACCGTCACTACTACAGCCCCAACGACCTGCTGGACGTAAGCCCGAGCAGTGCCTACTGGTATCGCGGCGGCGTGGAATGGCGTGCATTCGGTGCCTGGGCGGTGGCGATTGTGCTGGGTTTCAGCTTCACCACCATCGGCACCACCGCCGAAAACATCTGGTTCGCCGGGCCTTTGTCCGACTCTTGGCTTGGCCACAACGGCCTGGGCTGGATCGTCACCTTCGTGGTGGCCGGTGGGATTTATGCGGTACTGGGCGGCGCAGCTGACCGTCGCCCGGCTTTGGTAGAGCGCGCTAATGTCTAGATTGCTGCACACCGGCCAGGTCATCGTCGACCTGGTCATGGCCCTCGACACACTGCCTGCAACCGGCGGCGACGTGCTGGCGCAATCCGCCAGTTTCGAAGCCGGCGGCGGCTTTAACGTGATGGCTGCCGCCCGGCGCAATGGTTTGCCGGTGGTTTACCTCGGCCGCCATGGCAGCGGGCGCTTTGGCGACCTGGCGCGTGCCGCCATGCAGGCCGAAGGCGTAGAGATGGCCCAGGCGGCCAGTGCGGGCAAGGACACCGGTTTGTGTGTATCGCTGACCGAAGCCAGCACCGAACGCACCTTCATTTCGCACATCGGTGCTGAGGGTGACTTGAGTGCCGAGGACCTGGCAGGCGTGGTGCCGCGCGCAGACGATTATGTCTACGTCAGCGGCTACAGCCTGTTACTCGACGGCAAGGCCCAGGCGCTGCTCGATTGGTTGCTGGCGCTACCGCGTGAGATCAGCGTGGTGTTCGACCCGGGGCCATTGGTCAAGGCGCCGGATTCGGCATTGATGGTTGCCTTGCTGCCACGCATCGACATCTGGACCAGCAACGGCCCCGAAGCCCTGGCGTTTACCGGGGCCGGAACACTGGCCGAAGCGCTGCGCGAACTTAATCGGCACTTGCCGGCAGAAGCGCTTTTGGTGGTGCGTGACGGGCCGAATGGCTGCTGGGTGAGTCGCCACGGCAAGGCCGAGCATGTGCCGGGTTTCAAGGTGCAGGCGGTCGACAGCAACGGCGCGGGCGATGCCCATGCTGGGGTGTTTCTGGCCGGGTTGGCCGAGGGTTTGGAACCTGCAGTGGCAGCACGTCGGGCCAATGCGGCGGCGGCGCTGGCGGTCACGCGCTGGGGGCCGGCGACCTCGCCTGGCAGTGCCGAAGTCGACGCATTAGTCGCCGAATAAACACCTATCAAAATGTGGGAGCGGGCTTGCTCGCGAAAGCGGTGGATCAGTCACCTGACATGTCGACTGACACTGCGCATTCGCGAGCAAGCCCGCTCCCACACTTGATCTTCGTCTAGCTTAAACCGTGCCTTCACTTTCCAGCTTGCGCGCCTCATCAACTCCAGACGCGGTCAGCTTGATCGGCAGGTTCAACGAATATTCACCGGCGTCGTCGGTGGTCACATGCCCATCCTTGATAAACCCACGGTCTTGCAGAAACGCCAGAACACTGGCGACCTCTTTTTCGCCGCGGTAGTTATCCAGCACCTCCTTGCCCAAGCCGTTGGGGTGGGCGTGCAGCAGGCGGGTGAGGACTTCAATTTCAAGGTTTCTATCGACGTTCATGCGTACCTCTTCACTGGGAAATGATCGGGTGTCGGTGTGTCTATCGATGCATCAAGGCGCAGGTTGTTTCGGGGCGCCCGGGATGTTGTTGTCATCGCCTTTGTTGATTTTGGGTTCATTGTTAACGCCTGGGCCCATTTTGCCGTTGCCGACGGCAGCCGGTGCCTGGCGCTGGGTATCGGCGCCTTTGGTGCGTGGGTCTGCACCGGCACCGTTATCGATAATCGCGCCACCGTTGGTGTCCAGGCCAGTGCCCATCGAGTCCTGAGACTCTTGGGTCGCCGGGTTGGTCGGGCCGGTGGACGAAGTGGCGGCAACGGCGCTCAACGAAGCGGCGGACAGCAGGCCGGTGAGAGCGAGGGCAGCAAATTTGGAATTCTTCATGAGGGTGTCTCCATATGATTAATGTCCTTACCCTTTATTGGTCCGCCCTCATTTGCAGTTCGTGCCTTGATGGCGACGAACGGTCTTAACTCACCTGTAAGATTTTGTGTGCCGAGCGCTGGCGCCAGATCAACCGCGCCACCGTGATCAACCAGTTGAACAAGGCCACGCCCAGCACACTTGCCAGCAGCGTCGGCAAGCCGTAATCGACGATGAGCTTGCCCGCCAGCAGTGGAAAGCCGAACACCCCGATAAAGTACGCGAGGCTGAACAACAGCAATGCCTGGGACGTTGTGCCGTGCGGTGCCTCATTGGCCACCAGCCCATTGATCACCGAATACGTCAGGCCGTAACCCACGCCGAGCGTGGCGGCGGCCAACAGGTAACTGAGGTTGCCACTCACGCCAAACGCAAACAGCGCGATTGAGCCAAGCATGATTCCTGACAGCACACAGGCGGCCCAGTACGCATCACGCTTGACCACATAGCCCGCGATCAACAGGCGGCTGGTGATGGCGGCACTCAGGAAGCCAGCGAAGAACAGTGAATAGTCCAACCCACGCGCAGCGGCATAGCTGGTCTGAAACGATGACAGCCCGCCAAACACGCAGCCTCCCAGGCCGACCATCAAAATCGCAAAGGCGGCTTTGGATGACAGCACACGGCGGCTGGAAGCCCAGGATATCTTCGAGGTGGGCGCATTCGCGTGATGCTTGAGTTGTGCGCCCATTCGCCAGAACATCAGCACGCCAACAAGGCTGGCCAGGCCGGCGATATAGAAGGCCGATGTCAGGGGCAAATCCAGCGCGCCGGCGGCACGCCCGAGCAAAGGCCCGGCGCCGATCCCGCTCAACATGCTGCCCGACAGCAACGCAAAATATTTGGCCCGCTGCGCCGGTTCCACCAGTAGCGTCACGATGATCGGCCCCAAGGTGTAGAACACCCCCCAGCCCAACCCCAGCGACAGACCGAACAGCATCAACCCCAGACCAAACCCTGGCGTCAGGGCAAACCCCAGGCAAGCCACCAACAACAACACGCCCATGCCCGCAATCGCGCGCGCCGCACCCACGGCATCGGCCAAGTGGCCGCAGAACACTACTGCTACGAACGTACTGAGCATCGCCATGGAAATCACGCTGCCGGCGTCGTGTTCATTGCCGCCGCGAGCGTGAATCAGCAGTGACAGCAAAAACGTCGAGCCGTAAGACAACGACAACAAGAAGCTGGCGAGGCAGAACAGGGCGAACAGCCTGGTGTTTACGGCGGGTGTGGAGGGCATGGGGCAACCTGGAATTTATTAGCGTGAGTTATTGGCGTTATGCCCAACTGTTTACCATGCGCGCGTGCAGGGTTTGTTCTGTGGTTGCTGGCGCTTGCTTTACGCCCGGCCGGAGTAAACAAATTGCACTGCAATCAGTCATCAAAGCGCCTTAGTATGTGGCCTTTGAAATTGCCCAAGGCCCGCCCATGACCATCGAGATTCGCCCTGCCGTGCCCAGCGATGCTGCGCAGATCCTGACCTTCATCACCGAGCTTGCCGAATACGAAAAAGCCCGCCATGAAGTGATCGCCAGTGTGGCGGATATCGAGCGCAGCCTGTTCAGCGAGGGCGCCACCGCCCATGGCCTGATCTGTTCACGGGATGGCCTGCCGATTGGCTTTGCAGTGTTCTTTTTCAGTTATTCCACCTGGCTGGGCAGCAACTGCCTGTACCTCGAAGACCTCTACATCAACCCCGAGCAACGTGGCGGCGGGGCGGGCAAAAAGCTCTTGCGCCACTTGGCCAAGATCGCCTGCGATAACGGTTGCGGGCGTTTTGAATGGAGCGTGCTGGACTGGAACGAACCGGCGATTGCCTTCTACAAGTCCATCGGCGCGCAGCCGCAGGAGGAGTGGGTGCGCTATCGCATGGAAGGTAATGCACTGCGCGACTTTGCTCAGGGCTGAAAGCACTGAAGATCAACTGTGGGAGCCTGCTCCCACTTTTTTTGTGTTTGGTCTCACTATATGGGATGCAAATTTATATATTGAGATATTTCAAAAGATGGGTTTATAGTCGCCTGCATCAGCACTCACTACCAAAAATAAAACAGGTGAAGCGATGCAGCCCCAACCGTTGTCATTACCCGCTGTGCCCGAACCCACCTATGGCGAGCGGCTGAAAAACAAAGTGGTGATCATCACCGGTGCCGCCCAAGGCATTGGCGAGGCGATCGTCGCCTGCTTCCAGGCCCAGCAGGCACGGCTGGTAATTGCGGATATCCAGGCTGAGAAGGTCGAGCAAGTCGCCGCCCACTGGCGCGAACGCGGCGCTGAAATTGTTGCGCAGGCCGTCGATATCACCTCCAAAGAGCAATGGCAGGCGCTGGTCAATGTGGCCATCGAGCGCTTCGGTCGCGTGGATGTGTTGATCAACTGCGCGGGCGTCAACGTGTTCCGCGACCCGCTGCAGATGACCGACGAAGACTGGCGACGCTGCTTCGCCATCGACCTCGACGGCGCCTGGTTCGGCTGCCGCACCGTGCTCCCGCACATGATCGAGCAGGGCATCGGCAACATCATCAACATCGCCTCCACCCATTCCAGCCACATCATTCCCGGCTGCTTTCCCTATCCGGTGGCCAAGCATGGCCTGCTCGGCCTCACCCGTGCCCTGGGCATCGAATACGCGCCCAAAGGTATCCGCGTGAATGCCATCGCGCCGGGTTACATCGAAACCCAGCTCAACGTCGATTACTGGAACGGCTTCCCTGACCCGCATGCCGAGCGCCAGCGCGCCTTCGATTTGCACCCGCCCAAGCGCATCGGCCAACCGGTCGAGGTGGCGATGACGGCGCTGTTCCTGGCCACCGACGAGGCACCCTTTATCAATGCAACCTGCCTGATGATCGATGGCGGGCGATCTGTGATGTACCACGACTAACAACAATCAAGAGAGGTGGTTCATGTTCAAGAAGACCTTAGGCGCCGTGGCGCTGGCGATGGCCTTCAGCGGTTTTGCTGCGGCCGAAGAAGTGAAGATCGGCTTTCTGGTCAAGCAGGCCGAAGAACCCTGGTTCCAGACTGAATGGGCCTTTGCCGAAAAGGCCGGTAAGGACCAGGGCTTTACCGTGATCAAGATCGCCGTGCCCGATGGCGAGAAAACCCTATCGGCCATCGACACCCTCGCGGCCAACGGCGCCAAGGGTTTTGTCATCTGCCCGCCGGACGTGTCCCTCGGCCCGGCAATCATGGCCAAGGCCAAGCTCAACGGCTTGAAAGTGCTGGCCGTGGATGACCGCTTTGTGGATGCCAAGGGCAAGCCGATGGAAGACGTGCCTTATGTGGGCCTGGATGCCTACAAGATCGGCCAGAAGCAAGGCGAAGCCATGGCTGCCGAAGCCAGGCATCGCAACTGGGACTGGAAGGAAACCTACGCCGTCATCAACACCTTCGACGAGCTGGAAACCGGTAAAAAGCGCACCGACGGTTCGGTAGAAGGCCTCAAGGCCGCTGGCTTACCCGCTGATCACATCCTGTTCAGCGCACAGAAAACCCTCGACGTGCCAGGCAGCATGGACTCCACCAACTCGGCGCTGGTAAAGCTGCCGGGCACTGCAAAAAACCTGATCATCGGCGGCATGAACGACAGCACCGTGCTGGGCGGCGTGCGCGCCACCGAAAGCGCCGGCTTCAAGGCGGCCAACGTGATTGGCGTGGGCATCAATGGCACTGACGCGATTGAGGAGCTGAAGAAAACCGACACCGGTTTCTACGGCTCAATGCTGCTCAGCCCTGATGCGTCCGGCTACAAAACCGCCACGGCGATGTTCGAGTGGGTCACCAAAGGCACCGAGCCTGCCAAGTTCACCGCCCTGGATAACGTAACCCTGATCACCCGCGCCAACTTCAAGGAAGAGTTGAGCAAAATCGGTCTGTGGAAATGACCGGCGCAGCCTTGCGTTTCAACGGCATCGGCAAGGAGTTTCCTGGGGTCAAGGCCTTGGCGCAGATCAGCTTTGAGGCGCGGCCGCACTCGGTGCACGCGCTGATGGGCGAGAACGGCGCGGGCAAGTCCACGCTGCTCAAGATCCTCGGCGGTGCCTACACGCCGAGCAGCGGCACAGTGCAGATTGGCGAACAGGTCATGGCGTTCAAGAACGCCGCCGACAGCATCGCCAACGGCGTGGCGGTGATTCACCAGGAGCTGCATCTGGTGCCGGAAATGACCGTGGCCGAGAACCTGTTTCTCGGGCATTTGCCGTCGCGGTTTGGCGTGGTCAACGGCGGCCAGTTGCGCAAGCAAGCGTTGGCGTGTCTTAAAGGCCTGGCCGATGAAATTGACCCGCAAGAGAAGCTTGGGCGCTTGTCCCTGGGCCAGCGCCAACTGGTGGAAATCGCCAAGGCGTTGTCCCGTGGTGCCCATGTGATTGCCTTCGACGAACCTACCAGCAGCTTGTCGGCGCGGGAAATCGACCGCTTGATGGCGATCATCACGCGCCTGCGCGATGAGGGCAAAGTGGTGCTGTATGTGTCGCACCGCATGGAAGAGGTGTTCCGCATTTGTGACGCGGTAACGGTGTTCAAGGACGGCCGTTATGTGCGCACCTTTGAGGATATGGCCACGCTGACCCACGATCAGTTGGTGACCTGCATGGTCGGGCGCGATATCCAGGACATCTACGATTACCGCCCGCGCGAACGCGGCGAGGTGGCGCTCAAGGTCAACGGTTTGCTTGGGCCTGGCTTGCGTGAAGCGGTCAGCCTGCAAGTGCACAAGGGCGAGATTCTCGGCCTTTTCGGGCTGGTGGGCGCAGGGCGCACCGAGTTGTTTCGTTTGCTCAGTGGGCTGGAGCGCGCAACGGCCGGGCAGTTGGAATTGTTTGGGCAAACCCTGCCGTTACGGTCACCGCGCGATGCCATCGCCGCCGGTGTGCTGCTATGCCCGGAGGACCGCAAGAAGGAAGGCATCATCCCGCTGTCCAGCGTGGCCGAGAACATCAATATCAGCGCACGCGGCGCGCATTCCACTTTTGGCTGGCTGTTGCGTGAAGGCTGGGAGAAGGGCAACGCCGACAAGCAGATCAAGGCGATGAAGGTCAAGACGCCGAACGCCGAACAGAAAATCATGTACCTGTCCGGCGGCAATCAACAGAAGGCCATTCTCGGCCGCTGGCTGTCGATGCCGATGAAAGTGCTGCTGCTGGATGAGCCCACACGCGGCATCGATATCGGCGCCAAATCCGAGATCTACCAGATCATCCATAACCTCGCGGCCAGCGGCATTGCCGTGATTGTGGTGTCCAGCGACCTGATGGAAGTGATGGGCATCTCCGACCGCATCCTGGTGATGAGCGAAGGCGCGCTGACCGGCGAGTTGACCCGCGACCAGGCGGATGAAGCAAAGCTGTTGCAACTGGCTCTCCCGCGTTCGCGGGCTTGAAGAATTCGAGGGTGTAGGCATGTCACAGGTAAAAACTGCAAAGGGCTTCTGGCCGGGTTTCAACCAACGCAAATTTCTCGATGATTGGGTGATGCTGCTCGCAGCATTGAGCATCTTTGTGCTCAGCGCGCTGTTTATCGACAACTTCCTCTCGCCGCTGAATATGCGCGGGCTGGGCCTGGCGATTTCGACGGTGGGCATCGCTGCGTGCACCATGCTGTTCTGCCTGGCGTCGGGGCACTTCGACTTGTCCGTCGGCTCGGTGATCGCCTGTGCCGGTGTGGTCGCGGGCATCGTGATTCGCGACACCGACAGCGTGGTACTCGGCGTGTCCGCTGCGTTGGCCATGGGCCTGGTGGTGGGGCTGATCAACGGCATCGTCATCGCCAAGCTGCGCATCAACGCGTTGATCGCCACCTTGGCGACCATGCAGATCGTGCGTGGCCTGGCCTATATCTTCTCCAACGGTAAAGCCGTCGGTGTGATGGACGAACGCTTCTTCGTGTTTGGCAACGGCCAACTGATGGGCGTACCGGTGCCGATCATCATCACCGTGTTGTGCTTTGTGTTCTTCGGCTGGCTGCTCAATTACACCACCTATGGGCGCAACACCATGGCCATTGGTGGCAACCAGGAAGCGGCGTTGCTGGCCGGGGTGAATGTCGACCGCACCAAGATCATCATCTTTGCCGTGCACGGCTTGATCGGCGCACTGGCCGGGGTGATCCTCGCCTCGCGCATGACCTCGGGCCAGCCGATGATCGGCCAGGGCTTCGAGCTGACGGTAATCTCGGCCTGCGTGCTGGGCGGTGTGTCGTTGAGCGGCGGTATCGGCATGATTCGCCATGTGATCGCCGGGGTGTTGATTCTGGCGATTATCGAGAACGCGATGAACCTGAAGAACATCGATACGTTTTACCAGTATGTGATTCGGGGTTCGATCCTGCTCTTGGCGGTCATCATCGACCGCATGAAGCAACGCTGAACTCTTGCCCTTTGAAGATCCAAATGTGGGAGCTGGCTTGCCTGCGATAGCGGTATATCAGCCAACAAATACTTAGCTGACCCACCGCCATCGCAGGCAAGCCAGCTCCCACAATGGATCTCCTCTGTTCAGCAGGGCTGCATTTGCCATAATGGCGCCGTTTTCGTACTTCCCAATAGGCCCGATATGCAGGAAAACGCCCACATCCCCGTCAAAGACGCCGCCCCCACCGGCACCCAGACCCTGCTGCGTGGCCTGGGCGTGGTGCAAGCGGTGGCGGCGGGTGCGCGCGACTTGAAAGAGATCGCCAAGCGCATCGGCACCACCCGCAGCACTACCCACCGGCTGGCCAGCTGCCTGGTGGAGGAGCGTTACCTGCGTGTGGTGCCGCAAGTCGGTTACCTGCTGGGGCCGAAGCTGATCGAGCTGGGCTTTCAGGCCCGCGACGAACTGCCATTGGTGACCCTGGCCGTGCCGTACCTGGATGAACTGTCGGCGCTCACCGGCGACACCATCCACTTGGCGATTCGCGAATACGACGACGTGCTCTACCTGCACAAGAACCCCGGTCGCTACGGCCCGGAAATGCGCTCGCGAGTCGGCCATCGCATGCCGTTGGCGCGCACCGGTGTGGGCAAGGCAATGTTGCTGGATGACTCGGTGCAGGAGTGGCAGCGCCTGTATGAAGCCAGCCTGCCCGCCGAGGGCAAGAGCCAGCAATGGCCGTTGCACCCGGAGCAATCCTGGGCGCAGTTCGAGCAGCGCATGCGTGAATACGTGGTGGGCGGCTATGCGTTTGACCTGGAAGACAACGAACCGTCGATCCGTTGTGTGGCGGCACCGGTGCGCGATGCCAGCCGGCGAATCGTCGCCGGCATCAGCATCGCCAGTACCGTGCCCTACATGCCGCTGGAGAAGATGGCCGAGCTGATCCCTGTGATCAAACAGGTCGCAGCGCGGCTGTCAGCGGAGTTGGGCGCGAAGGCCTGATCAAGCCTTCAAGGTCGCCATGTCGATGACAAAGCGGTATTTCACATCGCCGGCGATCATGCGGGTGTAAGCCTCGTTGATCTGGCGGATGTCGAGCATCTCGATATCGCAGGTGATGTTGTGCTCGGCGCAGAAGTCCAGCACTTCCTGGGTTTCGGCAATGCCGCCGATCAAGGAGCCGGCCAGCACTTTACGGCCCAGCACCAGCTTGGCGGCGTTTACCGGCGGGTCGACCGGTTCGATCAAACCGACCAGGATATGCACGCCGTCAAAGCGCAGCACGTCGAGGTAGGGGTTCAGGTCGTGCTGCACCGGAATGGTGTCCAGCAGGAAGTCAAAGCTGCCGGCGGCGGCTTTCATCTGCTCGGCATCGGTGGACACGATCACGTGGTCGGCGCCCTGGCGACGGCCTTCTTCAGCCTTGCTCGCGGAGCGGGTGAACAGCGTAACTTCTGCACCCATGGCCTTGGCGAACTTGATGCCCATGTGGCCCAGGCCGCCCATGCCCAGCACGCCGACTTTGTCGCCAGCCTTGACGCCGTAGTGCTTGAGCGGCGAGTAGGTGGTGATGCCTGCGCACAGAATCGGCGCGGCGCTGGCCAGGTCGAGCTTGGCCGGGATCTTCACCACAAAGTGTTCGCTGACCACGATGCTGTCGGAGTAGCCGCCCATGGTGTTGCTGCCATCGACCCGGTCCGGGGTGGCGTAGGTCATGGTCGGGCCTTCGAGGCAGTATTGCTCCAGGTCCGCATGGCAAGCGTCGCAGTGGCGGCACGAATCGACCATGCAACCCACGCCCACCAGGTCGCCGACTTTGTGCGCAGTCACGCTGGCGCCGACGGCGGTGACTTTGCCGACGATCTCGTGGCCCGGCATCAGCGGGTACACGGCGATGCCCCACTCGTTACGCGCCTGGTGGATGTCGGAGTGGCACACGCCGCAGTACAGAATCTCGATGGCCACATCGTCGGCGCGCGGGCTGCGGCGTTCGAACGACATGGGGGCGAGGGGGGTGGTGGCCGACTGGGCGGCATAACCGATGGCGGTGTACATGGTGAAAACCTCGCAAAAGCAGTGACAGGTAAGGCGGGCCATTCTCCGCGCCGCCCCCTGGCGCGGCCATGGCGATTGCTCCGAACCTCATGCCTATTCGTCCGGGAGTGCCCGGTGTTTGGATCCATGTGGCGCCAGACCTGCGATGATGGTCTCATCCCTTTTTTACGAAGTTTTTTGCCATGTTGTTGACCCGCCATCTTGATGCCAACGCCACGCTGGTTGCCCTGATTGAGGACCTCACGCCCTGCGACGGTTTCTCCCCGACGCACCTGCCCGGCGTGAAGGTTTTGCGCGCCAGTTGCGACGTGGCACGCGGCCCGCAGATCTACGAGCCGAGCCTGATGTTTGTGGCCCAAGGCAGCAAAGTCGCCTATTTGGGCCCGCGCACACTGGAGTACGGCGCCGGGCACTACCTGATCCAGGCGATGCCGGTGCCGTTCGAATGCGAGACCTTT
Organism: Pseudomonas sp. KBS0710; assembly: GCF_005938045.2. Lineage (GTDB taxonomy): Bacteria > Pseudomonadota > Gammaproteobacteria > Pseudomonadales > Pseudomonadaceae > Aquipseudomonas. The sequence goes on from NZ_VCCF02000001.1 coordinate 880,689, forward strand.
GCCATGGCGCCCGACGCGCCGCTGTACGGGGTCACCGTGGGTATTGACCGCGTGGTACTCGGCGAACTGGTCATGGCCATGGGCATGCAGGCAGGGCCGCCGCCCACGGCGCAGACGTTGGAATCGATGAGCTCGGTGATGCTCGATGATGCAATGCGCGGCAGCGTCGAACGGCTTTTGCAGTGCCTGCACGATCCGCTGGAAAGCCGGATCATGGGCCCGGCGCGGGTTAGAGAAGTGTTGTTTACCGCGTTACGCGGGCCACAGGCGGATGTGCTGCGTGCACTGGTGGAGCAACAGGGGCAGTTTTCGCGCATCGCTACCTCGTTGCATCACCTGCATGCCCATTACGCCGAGCCGCTGAACATCGAGACATTGGCCGGTTATGCGCATATGAGTGCGTCGACCTTTCATGAGCACTTCAAGCGTTGCACGCTGTTGTCGCCGTTGCAGTATTTGAAGCGCTTGCGGTTGTTGAAGGCGCAGCAGTTGCTGCTGGTGGAAGGCTTGGGCGTGGCGCAGGCGGCGCACAACGTGGGGTACCAGAGTACGTCGCAGTTCAGTCGGGAATATAAGCGCTACTTTTTGCGTAACCCTGGTGAAGAGCGTGCGGCATAGTTTTTTCAGGCAACACACAATCTAAATGTGGGAGCTGTGCCGGGCATAAAAAAGGCTCCCGCCTGGGAGCCTTTTTTGTTCAAGCAGCCGCCTTACATATTCGGGTAAGTCGGCCCACCCGCGCCTTCCGGTGTCACCCACGTAATGTTCTGCGAAGGGTCCTTGATGTCACAGGTCTTGCAGTGCACGCAGTTCTGGGCGTTGATCTGGAAGCGCTTCTCACCGTCTTCCTTGGTGATCACTTCATACACGCCGGCCGGGCAGTAGCGCTGCGCCGGTTCATCGTAGAGCGGCAGGTTGGTGCCGATCGGGATGCTCGGGTCTTTGAGCTTCAAGTGGCACGGCTGCTCTTCTTCGTGGTTGGTACCGGAGATGAACACCGAGCTCAGCTTGTCGAAGCTCAACTTGCCGTCGGGTTTGGGGTAATCGATCTTCTTGCTGTCCTTGGCGAGCTTCAGGCAGGCATAGTCCGGCTTGGTGTCGTGCAAGGTGAACGGCATTTTGCCGCCGAGGATGTTCTGGTCAAACCAGTTGAAGCCGGCGCCGATGATCGGGCCGAACTTGTGCATCGCCGGGCCGAAGTTGCGGCTGGCGAAGAGCTCTTCATAGAGCCAGCTGGATTTGAAGCTATCGACGTAGGCGGTCAGTTCATCAAAGCCTTCGGATTCGGCGAACAGGCGGTCGGCCACGGCGTCGGCAGCGAGCATGCCGGACTTCATGGCGGTGTGGCTGCCTTTGATCTTGGCGAAGTTCAAGGTGCCCAGATCGCAACCGATCAGCGCGCCGCCCTTGAAGACCATCTTCGGCAGCGAGTTCAGGCCGCCTTTGCAGATGGCGCGCGCGCCGTAGCTGATGCGCTTGCCGCCTTCCAGGTACTGGGCCAGCACCGGGTGGTGCTTGAGGCGCTGGAACTCATCGAACGGCGACAGGAAGGTGTTGCTGTAGGACAGGTCGACGATCAGGCCGACGACCACCTGGTTGTTTTCCAGGTGATAGAGGAACGAGCCGCCGGTGTTTTCGGAACTCATGATGTCCAGCGGCCAACCGGCGGTGTGTACCACCAGGCCTGGCTGGTGCTTGGCCGGGTCGATTTCCCAGATTTCCTTGAGGCCGATGCCGTAGTGCTGGGCGTCGGCGTCGCTGTCCAGGTTGAAGCGCTGGATCAGCTGCTTGCCGATGTGGCCACGGCAGCCTTCGGCGAACAGCGTGTACTTGCCACGCAGCTCCATGCCTGGGGTGTACACGCCTTCTTTGGGATTGCCTTCGCGGTCGACGCCGAGGTCACCGGTGATGATCCCGCGCACCACGCCGTTCTCGTCGAACAGCGCTTCCTGGGCGGCGAAGCCTGGGTAGACTTCCACGCCCAGGTTTTCGGCCTGCTGGGCCAGCCAGCGGCACAGGTTGCCCAGGGAGATGATGTAGTTGCCTTCGTTGTGCATGGTCTTGGGCACAAAGAAGTCCGGCACCTTGGTGGAGGCGTCGGCGCTGCGCAGTACATAGATGTCGTCACGCACCACCGGGGTGTTGAGCGGGGCACCGAGCTCTTTCCAGTCCGGGAACAGTTCGTTCAGGGCGCGTGGTTCGAACACGGCACCGGAGAGGATGTGGGCGCCGACTTCGGAGCCTTTCTCGACCACGCAGACGCTGATTTCTTTACCGGCTTCGGCGGCCTTCTGCTTCAGTCGGCAGGCGGCAGACAGGCCTGCCGGGCCAGCGCCGACGATGACCACGTCGAATTCCATGTATTCGCGTTCCACAGGCTATCTCCTACTCAAGGCTCAACAGGCTTTTTTTTCTAATGGGTGGAGGTTCGGTATCGTCTCGCAGCAACGGCAAGACCCACCTTTCTCTCTAGGTGGCGCATTATATCTACACCACCGGCAGCGTCCAATACAAACGTTTGTTTGAATTGCTCGCAGGCTAGGTAAATCAAAGCAACGCGGCTTATGACTGGCTATTTTGGCGTATTGACCAGAATAGGCGTTCCGGTCAATATACGGTCGGTTTTGCGCTTACCGTAGGCAGACTGCAGGTTTCAAGAGCACGTCCAAAAGCAAGACAGGTGACGCGCGCCCAAACGATGGCGCGCAGTTTACACGCTGCGATAAAGAATGACCTCTCAGTCACCCCTGACGAACGGTCATCATTTCCCGTGAGCAAGGTCGCCGCCTGCGTTTTTGGAGGTGCCCTTGTGTGCCGATGAGCATCAACCGCCAGGTTCGCCTAGGCGACTTTCTTTTCACCGGAGAGTAACGAGGAATCCATGAAGGTTCTTGTAGCTGTCAAACGCGTTGTCGATTACAACGTGAAAGTTCGCGTCAAGGCGGACAATTCCGGCGTCGACCTTGCTAACGTCAAAATGTCGATGAACCCTTTCTGCGAAATCGCTGTGGAAGAAGCTGTACGCCTGAAAGAGAAAGGCGTGGCGACTGAAATCGTGGTGGTTTCCATCGGCCCGACCACTGCTCAAGAGCAGTTGCGTACCGCCCTGGCCCTGGGCGCCGACCGCGCCATCCTGGTTGAGTCGGCTGAAGACCTGACCTCCCTGGCCGTTGCCAAGTTGCTCAAAGCCGTTGTCGACAAGGAACAGCCTCAACTGGTGATCCTCGGCAAACAAGCCATCGACAGCGACAACAACCAGACTGGCCAGATGCTGGCTGCGCTGACCGGTTACGGCCAGGGCACCTTCGCTTCCAAAGTCGAAGTGAGCGGCGACAGCGTCGCTGTGACCCGTGAAATCGACGGCGGCGCACAGACCGTTTCGTTGAAACTGCCGGCCATCGTCACCACCGACCTGCGTTTGAACGAGCCGCGCTACGCGTCCCTGCCAAACATCATGAAAGCCAAGAAGAAGCCGCTTGAGTCGGTTACTCCAGAAGCTTTGGGCGTTTCCACCGCCTCTACCAACAAGACCGTCAAGGTTGAAGCACCGGCTGCACGCAGCGCGGGCATCAAGGTCAAGTCGGTGGCTGAACTGGTCGAGAAACTGAAAAACGAAGCGAAGGTGATCTGATCATGGCTATCCTCGTAATCGCCGAACACGACAACAAGGTGCTGGCTCCGGCTACCCTGAACACTGTGGCCGCTGCCGCTAAAATCGGTGGCGACATTCACGTGCTGGTAGCAGGTCAGGGCGCTGGCGCCGTGGCTGAAGCCGCTGCGAAAATCGCGGGCGTGAGCAAAGTCCTGAACGCTGACAATGCTGCTTACGCGCATCAGTTGCCGGAAAACGTTGCCCCGCTCATTGCTGAGCTGGGCGCTGGCTACAGCCACATCCTGGCTGCCGCTACCTCCAACGGCAAAAACATCCTGCCACGCGTTGCCGCGCAGCTGGACGTTGACCAGATCTCCGAGATCATCTCGGTAGAAAGCGCTGACACCTTCAAGCGCCCGATCTACGCCGGTAATGCCATCGCCACCGTACAGTCCAACGCTTCGGTCAAAGTCATCACCGTGCGTGCCACCGGTTTCGACCCGGTTGCCGCTGAAGGTGGTTCCGCTACTGTTGAAGCCGTTTCCGCTGCCCACGACGCTGGCACTTCCAGCTTTGTTGGCGAAGAGCTGGCCAAGTCGGATCGCCCTGAGCTGACCGCTGCCAAAATCGTCGTTTCCGGCGGGCGTGGCATGCAGAACGGTGACAACTTCAAGCACCTGTACGCCCTGGCCGACAAGCTGGGCGCTGCGGTCGGCGCTTCCCGCGCGGCCGTCGACGCAGGTTTCGTACCCAACGACATGCAGGTCGGCCAGACCGGCAAAATCGTTGCGCCACAGCTGTACATCGCCGTCGGTATCTCCGGCGCGATCCAGCACTTGGCCGGTATGAAAGACTCCAAAGTGATCGTTGCGATCAACAAGGACGAAGAAGCGCCGATCTTCCAGGTAGCTGATTACGGCCTGGTTGCGGACTTGTTCGAAGCCGTACCCGAGTTGGAGAAGCTGGTCTAATCCAGTCGCTTCACTTATAAAGAGCCCGGTCATGTGACCGGGCTTTTTTTTGCCCGGCTTTTTTGAATATCGGAGAAACCGCCATGGATCTGCGTCCCGTATTGCTGGCACTGACACTTGGATTGGCGCTACTGCCAAGCCTGGCGCTGGCCGCCGGCAAGTGTGAGCGCTTGGTGATTACCGGCAGCCCGGACGCGCCACCTTTGCTCTGGCGTGACCCCCAAGACCCGACACACCTGATCGGCGCCACCGCCGATGTGCTGCAACAAGTCGGCAAGGACCTCGGCGTTAAAATCGACCTGCTCTACGGCGGCAAACGCTCCCTGGCCCTGGATGAAGTGCGCAGCGGGCGCATGGACATCCTCGCCGATGCGCCGCTGAACCTTGGCGAGTTGGAAACCCTCGACTATATCCACCCGGCGCTGGTGCAGATCGACTACCTGGTGTGGACGCGCAAGGATTCGCCGCTGGTCTACGCCACCGCCGATGACTTGCACGGGCATAAAGGCGCGGTCTCCGAACGCGCTCGTTTGAGTGCCGGTTTCGCCACCTTCGCCGGTCAACAGCTGAGCCTGCAACGCCTGCCCAGCCTGACGCCGGCGTTCCAGAAACTGCTGCTGGGGGAAGTCGATTACGTGTTGGCCGGGCGTTACTCGGGCATGGCCATGGCCCAGACGCTGGGCATGAGCAATGACCTGATCGCCCGCGAAATTCCTATCGACCAGCCCGGCCTGTACCTGGCGATTTTCCACAACTCCGCCTGCAACGATCCGTGGCTGCGCGGACAGCTGGCGAAAAAGATGACAGAATTACCCGCGTCCGGTGTCGCGCAAGCCGCCTTGCAGCGCAACCTCGAACGCTGGAAAGCGCAATTGCAGCAACCCGTCGGCACCCCAGCAAAGTAAGGATTTTCAGTGACTCTTCGACCTCTTTTCGCGGCCCTCGCCGTTGTCGCTCTGGCGGGATGTGCAGCTGATCCTGCGCCGAATGAACAAATACGCCTCACCCAGCAAGCCTTGGAACAGGCCAATGCCGTGGGCGCCAGCACCGATGAATCGCCTGAACTGAAACTGGCCGAAGACAAGTTCGCCAAAGCCCGGGCCGACATGGCCGACCAATCCTACAAAGATGCGCGCATGCAGGCCGAACAGGCCGAGCTGGACGCGCGCCTCGCTGAAGCACGGGTATTGACGCGCAAAAGCCAGGAGCAACTGAACGTGCTCAACACCCGCATCGCCCGACTACGCAAACAATTGCAGCTGGGAGAAGCCCAATGAGCCCGCTGATCCGTGGTTTGAGTGGTGTGTTGCTGCTGGGCAGCGTGGCGTTGGGCGGTTGCGTCAGCCATCCCAACAGCGAGCAGGCGCTGCAACAAGCCGGCAGCGACTTCCAGAAGGTCAAGGAAGACGCGAATGTGCTGCGCTTTGCGCCCAAAGACGTGATTCGCGCCGGCGAATCCCTGGCACGCGCTGATCGCTTGTCCAGCTACTGGGGCAGCGGCCCCGATGTGGTGCACTACGCTTACCTGAGCCAGCGCTACAGCGAGATCGCCCGCGAACACACCGAGCAGGGGCTTAATGCCGAGCGCGGCACCAAGCTGGAACTGGAGCGCCAACGCCTGCAACTGGCCCTGCGTGAAAGCAAATTGGCCAGCGTGCAGCAGCAGGGCAAGTGGCTCGAAGAGCAAATCGCCAGCCTGACCACCACCCAGACCAATCGCGGCCTGGTCATGACGTTGGGCGATGTGTTGTTCGACACCGGTGACGCCGAGCTGCAAAACTCGGCCAACCGCACCGTGCTGAAGATCGTGCAGTTCCTGCAGTTGAACCCCAAGCGCGTGGTGCGCATCGAGGGTTATACCGACAACACCGGTGGCGAGCAGGAAAACCTTAAGCTGTCGCGCGACCGTGCGCAATCGGTGGCTGATGTGCTGATGGACCTGGGGATCGACGAAAAACGTATCCAAGTTGAAGGGTATGGCGACCAGTACCCAGTCGAGGCCAACGCCTCCGAGCGCGGCCGTGCTCAGAACCGTCGGGTGGAAATTGTGTTCTCCGACGAAAAAGGCCAGCTGGGCGCCGCTCGATAATAACGCCTGACGCAGATCAAAATGTGGGAGCGGGCTTGCTCGCGAATACGGTGGGTCATCCAGCACATGCATTGGCTGACACACCGCATTCGCGAGCAAGCCCGCTCCCACTTTTTTGTCCGGCGTACACCCCTACAGTTTTCTCTATCACTGCCGCCCGCGCTCGACTATTGTGGCAACTGTCCCCGTACACTTCTAAACTGTGCCGGTATGTTTCACACAAAAATAAAATACCCGTGAAATCGAGTGCTGCGTCATGACCAATCTGTTGCTTTACCAACGTATCGCCCAGCAACTGGCTGAGGACATCCGGCGCGGTGTCTATCAACCCGGCGAGCGCGTGCCCTCGGTGCGCAAGATGAGCTCACAGCTCAACGTCAGCCACGCCACGGTGTTGCAGGCGTATGCGAACCTGGAAGACCAGGGGCTGATCCGCGCGCGGCCGCAGTCGGGCTATTACGTGCACCAGACGCCCGCGCTCACGGCGCCGACGCCGGATATCGCCCGGGTTGAGCGCCCGGGGTTGGTCACCCGCAGCAGCATCATTCAGCAGGTATTGGTCGAGTCGCGTCGCGAAGGGGTATTTCCGCTGGGCGCTGCCGTGCCGAGTGTCGATTACTTGCCGGTGCGCGCGTTGCACCAGCAACTGGCCAAGGTCACGCGCTTCCAGAGCCCACGGGCCTTCAGCTACATGTTCAGCCCAGGTTTTGAACCGCTGCGCCGCCAAGTGGCGATTCGCATGCGCGACGCCGGCGTGGTGGTAGACCCATCCGAAGTGGTGATCACCCACGGCTGTGTTGATGCGTTGCAGATGTCGTTGCGCGTGCTGACGCGCCCAGGCGACTTGATCGCCGCCGAGTCGCCGACCTATTACGGCTTGCTGCAACTGGCCGACCTGCTGGGCCTGAAGGTCATCGAGATCCCCAGCGACCCGGCGACGGGCATGAGCCTTGAGGCGCTGCAACTGGCGGCCAACCAATGGTCGATCAAGGCCTTGGTGCTGACCACGCGCCTGAGCAATCCATTGGGCGCGACCATGCCTGAGGAGCGGCAGAAACAGTTGCTGCGCCTGGCCTCGGATTTCGATATCCAGATTGTCGAGGACGATATCTACGGCGAGCTGATGTTCGAGCTGGGCCGCACCAAGGCGCTCAAAGCCTATGACCGCCTGGACCGGGTGATCTACTGCTCAAGTTTCTCCAAGACCCTGTCGCCCGGCGTGCGCATCGGCTGGATGATTGCCGGCAAGTACCAGCAGGAAATCCAGCGGTTGCAGATGTTCAGCACCCACTCAGCGTGCAGCGTGACGCAGATGGGCGTGGCGGCGTACCTTGAGAACGGTGGCTATGACCGGCACCTGCGCTACATCCGCCAGGAATACCGCAAGAACCTCAGCGCCTTCCAGCTGGCGGTGCAGCAGTATTTCCCCGAAGGCACACAGATGACCCGCCCGACCGGCGGCTTTATCCTGTGGGTCAGTTTGCCCGGCAGGGTCAATACCCAGGAACTGCACGTGCGGGCGCTGCAGCAGGGCATCAGCATCGCACCGGGCGTGATCTTCAGTAATACGGAACAGTTTAATCACTGTATTCGCCTTAACTGCGGCACGCCGTGGAACCGCGAGGCAGAGCGTGCGCTGATGACACTGGGGATGTTGGCCAGCCAGTTGTGCCAGGAAACCGCAGCCGGTTTTTGATCCTGAACTGAGGCGCGTAAAGGGGACAATGACGTTGACGGGCTGATCACCAGGCTTGTCATGCCGCGCTCAACAAGCGAGCATATGGCCCTCTGCCGTTAATGCTGTAGGCAATATGACCTCTATTTTTCGCGCTGTTGTGGTGATTGGCCTGTTAAGCCTGTGTAACGTCGGCACCGTCCTGGCGGCAGCCCCCGTGACTGAGAGCAAGCCCGCAGCCAGTACCGAGCAGAAGACTCCCGCGAAGAAACCGGCGCCGGCTAAAAAAGCCCCGGCGGCCAAGAAAAAGCCCGCAGTCGTGAAAAAACGTGCGCCGGTGGCAAGCAAATCCAAATCTGCCCACGAAGTGGCGCAGACCAAACTGCCACCGGCACAGTTGGACCTGTCCCTGCCCACCGAAATGGTCAGGCACTTGCAACCCCTCGGCACCATGCCTAAACCCAAGAGTGTGCCGCTGTTGCCGCCGATGTTTGCGGAAAAACCCACCGACAACAGCGCGTTCCAGATCAATGGCCGGCTGCTGAGCAACCAGATGCAGTTGCAACTGCGCAACGAAGAGCGCCGCGATATTGAAGGCGCTGCGCTGGATTTCGAATTCAAGCAATAAAATTGCGCGCTTAAGTGACGCACGCCCTCGACCATCTGTCGCAGACTGGTCGGTCACTTTTGTTTTGTGCGAAAAACCCCTGTTAGACCATTTTAAAACGGCTGTTTAAGGGCGTACTCTAGCCCGGCCATCTACATTGAGTCGTCGAGGACCTGCTGGTCATGAAATGCCGTGAAGGCTGTGGCGCATGCTGCATTGCCCCCTCCATCAGTTCACCGTTACCGGGAATGCCCCATGGCAAACCTGCGGGAGAACGTTGCCTGCACCTGTCGGTCGAACAGCTATGCCAGCTGTTCGGGCAACCGGAGCGGCCGGCGGTGTGCAGTGATTTCAAGGCTGACCTTGAGGTATGCGGCAACGATCAGGCCGATGCGATCCGCTTGATCGGCTGGTGGGAGCAGATGACGGCGGCTTGATGGGCTTTACTTTCGGAACATCAACAATAAGGAATACAACAATGGGTTCGCTGAAACGAATGGCTGTGTTGTGCGGTTTTACGGTGTTGTTTGCTGCCACTGCCCAGGCTGAAGATTGGCAAGTCGCCAAGGATGAAGACGGTATCAAAGTGTCCTTGAGCGAAATCGCCGGCTCCAAGTACAAGGCTTATCGCGGTGTCACCCTGATCAAAGCGCCAGTCGCCAAGATCCAGGCCCTGCAGGAAGACGTGGCTGGCGCCTGCGCCTGGATCCACGAATGCAAATCGCAAAAACTGCTCAAGACCGAAGGTGACAAGAGCTGGACCTACACCCAGTTCAAGGCGCCGTTCCCGGTGACCGACCGCGACTCGATCCTGGAGATCACCACCTCCAAGGCCGCCGACGGCACCGTGACCCGCAAACTGCTGGAAGTGCCGACCTACCAGCCTGAAGTCAAAGGTTACGTGCGTGTAGCCCAGGTAGACGGCTACTGGAAACTGGTGCCAAAGGGCGATAACCAGACCGAAGTCACCTACCAGGTGCACACCGAACCAGGCGGCAGCGTGCCCTCGTGGCTGGCCAACAAGTTCGTGGTAGACGCGCCGTTTAACACCTTGAAAGCCTTGAAAGAACACGCTGAAAAATAAGCGCAGTTGATCCGGTGCCCCGGGCCTTGAGTGGAACGTTTGCCGACCGCTCAAGGTCCAGATAGATGTGAGCCCACACATGGGCTTTATCGAGGAGGCACCGATGCAAACGTGGCAAATTACTTTCGTTGATGATCACGGCGAAACGTCCGTTGAGCAGTTCACTTGCGAACAAAAGCCCAGCCTCGAAGATGCGGCGCACATGATCCGCAACAAGCTGGTGCCCATAGCCGCCGAACTTGACCTCAATGACCTGGAGGGCCGCAAGCCCGAGCCTACGGTCAAAATCCTTAAAGATCAGAACAGCATCCAGATCCTCGACATCTCGCCCGCCGCCTGAACATTCCCTGTAGGACTACGAAACCCCTCTGGTGGAGGTGATAGCTTCGCGCTACTCTGCAATCGAGATCAGCGAATGAATCGCTAAGGTCTGGTCTTGTCAGCTACATGCTTGTTTTCCAGCGGTGTTGTATTTGCCGTAGCTCCCGCGCCAGTAAGGCGCGGGCTTCGGGAAGCACGGAAAGTCTATCCATCGGTTTGAGGAGGACGTTTCATGAGCACAGCCTATCAAGAAGACATCAGCACCAACGTACTGCGCCGGATGAAAGAAGGCGGGTTCGACTTCTCACGGTTTCACCCCATCGAGTTCTACGCCATTTTCCCGGATGAGGAACGTGCGCGCAGGGCTGCGGGTCGCTTTCGTGGGGAATCCCTGAATGCCCAGGTCAGCGCGCGCGATGACGGCGCCTGGTACCTGGAACTGAGCAAAATCATGTTCGCAACCTACGACGGCATAGGAGACTTCGAGCAAGACTTTGAAGCGGTGGTGGAACCGCTGGGCGGCATCATCGAAGGATGGGGCGTCAAGCAGGAGGTGCGTGGGTTACCCATGTAGTGCAATTTTTATGAGTAAAGCAGCGTATCGGCTGACCTTCGGGTCGGCCGATTTTGTGTGTGCTGTATGAAATCTGCTAACCGTGCACCTTACTTTTCTTGCACCAAAAAAAAGCCACCCAAACAGGGTGGCCCAAAGGGAAGAGCGGTTGGCTGAAGCTGTAGGACGCATCCTGTTCAGCCGATGGACGTGATTATCCGCAAGCGTGGGCGGGCAGTGAAATCAACTCTGACTATGCTGTTGATAGTCAAAACCCGCATTACGATGAAGCGCGGGGCGTGACGGCGGGCATTCTGTGCACCAGGAAGGTGCGAGCGGATTCCGTTGTTTATTCAACTCACTGATTTTTAAGTGTTTATGCCGATGGCGCGGGCCTTGCAACACTGCATGCGTCCGAGTGACAAGGAGTACGGCATGACCCGCACTTATTACGATGAAATGTACGACGGGGCAGGCCAGGTCCGGCCCCATTACCGCGAGTTCGCCCGCTGGTTGGCCGACACGCCGGCCGAATTGCTGGCGCAGCGTCGGCGTGAGGCCGATTTGCTGTTCCACCGCGCCGGCATCACCTTCACGCTGTATGGAGACGAGCAGGGCACCGAGCGCCTGATCCCGTTTGACACCATCCCGCGCAGCATTCCCGCGAGTGAGTGGCGGATGGTCGAGCGTGGCTGCATTCAACGGGTCAAGGCGCTGAACATGTTCCTGGCCGACCTGTACCACGAGCAACGCATCATCAAGGCCGGCATCATCCCCGCCGAACAAGTGCTGGCCAACGACCAATACCAACTGGCCATGCAGGGCTTGAACCTGCACCGCGATCTGTATTCGCACATCTCCGGTGTCGACCTCGTGCGCGACGGTGACGGCACGTACTACGTGCTGGAAGACAATTTGCGCACGCCAAGCGGCGTCAGCTACATGCTGGAAGACCGCAAGATGATGATGCGCCTGTTCCCAGAACTGTTTGCGGCCCAGCGCATTGCGCCCATCGACCACTATCCCAACCTGCTGCTCGACACCCTCAAAAGCTCAAGCCCATTGGATAACCCCAGCGTGGTGGTGCTGACGCCAGGGCGTTTCAACAGTGCATTCTTCGAGCATGCCTTTTTAGCCCGGGAAATGGGCGTGGAACTGGTGGAAGGCGCTGACCTGTTCGTGCGCGACGATCGCGTATTCATGCGCACCACCGACGGCCCCAAGGCGGTGGACGTGATCTACCGTCGCCTCGACGATGCATTCCTCGATCCGCTGGCCTTCAACCCTGATTCGATGCTCGGCGTGCCCGGCCTGCTGGCCGCGTACCGCTCGGGCAATGTGGTGCTGGCCAATGCGATTGGCACCGGGGTGGCGGATGACAAGTCGGTGTATCCGTTCGTGACTGAGATGATCCGTTTTTACCTGGATGAAGAACCGATCCTGCAAAACGTGCCGACCTTTCAATGCCGCAAGCCCGATGAGTTGTCCCACGTGCTGGCCAACCTGCCGGACCTGGTGGTCAAGGAAACCCAAGGCTCCGGCGGCTACGGCATGCTGGTCGGGCCGGCCTCTACGGCGGCGGAAATCGAAGCCTTTCGCGCGCGCATCAAGGCCAAGCCCCATGCCTATATCGCCCAGCCGACCCTGTGTTTATCTACGTGCCCGACCTTTGTGGAAAACGGCATCGCGCCACGGCATATCGACCTGCGCCCATTCGTGTTGTCCGGCAAGGAAACCCGCGTGGTCCCTGGCGGCCTGACCCGCGTGGCGCTGCGTGAAGGTTCGCTGGTGGTTAACTCGTCCCAGGGCGGCGGCACCAAAGACACCTGGGTGGTCGAGGATTGAACCATGTTGAGTAGAACTGCCTCGGATTTGTACTGGATGTCGCGCTACCTGGAGCGTGCGGAAAACCTCGCGCGCATGCTCGATGTCAGCTATTCGCTGTCGCTGATGCCCCAGGACGGGCGCGGCGATGGCCTGCATGAATTGGCCATGCCGCTGTTGATCACCGGCACGCTGGAGGATTACCACGCGCGTCACGGCGAGTTGCATGCCGAGCGCCTGCTGCACTTTTTCGCGCTGGATGCGGCCAACCCGGCGAGCATCTACAGTTGTCTAGGCGCCGCGCGGGCCAGCGCCCATGCAGTACGTGGGCGAATTACCGCCGACATGTGGGAAAACATCAACGCCACCTGGCTGGATATTCGCGATATCGCCCGGCAAGGGCTGAGCCGTTACGGCATGAGCCGGTTTTGTGAATGGGTCAAGGAGCGCTCGCACCTGTTCCGCGGCGCTACCTACGGCACCATCATGCGTAACGATGCGTTTCGCTTTATTCGCCTGGGCACCTTTATCGAGCGTGCCGACAACACTTTGCGCCTGCTCGATGCGCGCTACGAAATGGCCGGCGACCAAGCCGCCGCCGTCACCGACGGCACGGCCCACGCCTACTATCAGTGGAGCGCCTTGCTGCGCGCCTTGTCGTCGTTCGAGGCCTACACCGAGATCTATCGCGACGCGCCCGGCGCTCGGCAAGTGGCTGAATTACTGTTGCTGCGCGCCGACGTCCCGCGCTCGCTAAGGGCGTGCAGCGAAGAGATCGACCAGATCCTCGCCAGCCTGCCAGGCATCAACGGCCGTCCGGCCCAGCGCCTGGCCGCCGAGATGGACGCGCGCCTGCGCTTTACCGCGATTGACGAAATCCTCGAGGAAGGCCTGCACGCCTGGCTGACCGACTTTATCCCCTTGGTGCGCCAGTTGGGCGACGCCATCTACAGTTCCTACCTGGAGGCCGCATGAGACTCTCCATCAGCCACGAAACCACCTACCACTATGAGGACCAGGTGCGTGCCAGCATTCAGTACCTGCGCCTCACGCCCCACGACAGCGAGCGCCAGCATGTGATCAGCTGGCAGCTGGATTTGCCGCGCCCGGTGCGCGCGCAAGTCGACCCGTTCGGCAATATCCTGCACGTGCTGACCCTGGATGAGCCCCACGATGCAATCATCATCGGCGCCCGTGGCCAGGTGGATATCGACGAGTTGCGCGAGGCGGAACACGAGAGCCAGTCAGCGTTTCCGTTTCTGCGCAGCACGCGCCTGACAGAACCCGATGAAGCCTTGCTGGGTTTTGCGCAACAGCACTGCCATCAACGTCGCGACCGCAGCGCGTTGATCGACCTGATGCACGCGCTCAACCAAACCATGGCCTACACGCCCGGCGCCACCGAAGTCGACACCTGCGCCGCCCAGGCCTTTGCCGGTCGGGCGGGTGTTTGCCAGGACCACACCCACGCGTTCCTGGCCTGCGCGCGCAGCCTGGGGATTCCTGCGCGGTATGTGTCGGGGTATTTGTACACCGAAGACAGCACGCACCTGGCCAGCCACGCCTGGGCCGAAGCCTGGCTGGATGACGCCTGGTACAGCTTTGACGTGACCAACCAACTGGCCCGACCGGAGCGGCATTTGAAGCTGGCGGTGGGCCTGGATTACCTGGATGCCTGCCCGGTGCGCGGCATGCGCAGAGGCGGTGGGCATGAGCAGATGCATGCCAAGGTGTTTGTGGCGCCGACACCGGTGATTTCGGTGCAGCAGCAATAGGCACAGCGCTTTCAGTGTGGGAGCTGGCTTGCCTGCGATAACGGTCTGCCAGCCAGCACAGGTGTAGCTGACCCACCGCTATCGCAGGCAAGCCAGCTCCCACATTGGATTTGTGATGGGCTTAGGGTTGTTGCTTACGCCCCGCCATATGCCTCAAGTACCCCACCAGCAAATCCAGCTCGCCATCGGGCAACACACTGGCGCTGAACGCCGGCATCTTCGCCTGTGGCCAATGCCGCAAACTCTGCGGGTCGCGGATGTAACGCTTGAGGAAATCCCCGCTGAAATACTCGGTGGGGTTGTAAGGAATATTCAGGTCCGGCCCTACCTGCGCATCGCCGGCGCCATTGAGCCGATGACATGCCAGGCAATTCTTCTGGAACAGCGCAAAGCCCTGATTGAGCGGGTCATTCACCGCCAGCTTCGGGTCTGGCAACAGCGCCGGGAAGCGTTCAGCCACCGTCTTCAATTGCTTGATCGCGGACACCTGGAACGGCCACTGTTCAGGGCTGATATGCCCGGCTTGCGGGTCGGTCCATACCAGATAGAACGGCCCGGCACTCGGTTTGCCGTCTGCCAGCGCCGGCCACGGCTGGGCCGGGTCTTCCACTGCCAGCCAGGCGCGGGCGCCGTGTTTCTCCAGCAGCGGGGCAGCCGTCAGCTCGGCCGCGAAACCATCCAGTGCCACGGCTTGCAGATGGTTCGCAGGCTTAAGGCCCGGCAGGAGAGAGGCCAGTGGCACGGCGCGGTAGGTCATGGTGCGCTTGTAGGAAACGTCATCAACGATCTGCACCGTCTGCACATCCGGGTGCTTGAGCAGGTCAGCGGTCTGCCAGGTCTTGCGGGTGTGGTCGAGTTCGATGGTCAATTGCGCGGCCGTTGCCGGCAGGGCCAACAGCAAAGCGAGGAAGGCAAGGATCGGTTTCAAGGGAGAGCCCGGTTCGAAGTGGCGGTGGCGCCCACAATACCGGAAATCTGCGCGCAAAAAGACAGCCCCTGCAACAGGACCGCTATGCGCAATGTCCCGGCAGGTGCTGCCAAAAGCTGCAGTCCTGGTGCTGTGTGTGCACGGAATCCGGAGGCTGAATCGTCACCCGATAACCTTGGTTAAATTGGGCAAGATCAGAATCAGTGTGGTGGCGAACAGAATAAGTCCCGCCTGACGTACTTTCGAATGTTTAAACATGGCTGACTGCCTTTTGTTGTTATTCCTGAGCGTCAAATGCGTGCCGATGTATTTCAGTATCGCGAGGTGACGTTGCACTTTTCTTACAACTGCCCCAGCAAAACCCGGCAGCAGCTTCCTACTGATTCAACCTTAGAGCCCTCGTTCTTTGCGGCTTAGATCCATTTCATATCAGCTATTCATCATTTGCGCTAAAAACGGCATGAGGCTTATTGCCATCTTCGCGCCAGCCCCGAGGCTAGACAGCTAAAACGATTAATCAGCAGTTTCCTATAGCTGCCTACCGTTCGTCCGAGCGAGGGGGTCAAAAGCAATGAGCGCATCGGTCATTGAAACCGTGTCAATCGGGCCTGAAGGTAGGCACACACGCACTGGCTGCTCGAGGATGTCATGACCCAAGCTTTGATCTTTGATGCGATACGTACGCCCCGTGGCAAAGGCAAGGCCGATGGTGCCCTGCACAGCGTCAAACCGGTCAACCTGGTGGCGGGCCTGCTGACGGCGCTGGCGCAACGCAGCGACCTCGACACGCGCCAGGTGGATGACATCGTCCTCGGCTGCGTCACCCCGGTGGGCGACCAGGGCGCCGACATCGCCAAGACCGCCGCGCTGGCGGCCGACTGGGACATCAGCGTCGCTGGCGTGCAGATCAATCGCTTCTGCGCTTCGGGCCTGGAAGCGGTGAACCTTGGCGCAATGAAAGTGCGCTCGGGGTTCGAAGACCTGGTGGTGGTCGGCGGTGTCGAGTCGATGTCCCGCGTGCCCATGGGCAGCGACGGCGGCGCCTGGGTGCTCGACCCGCAGACCAATATGCACAGCCACTTCACGCCTCAGGGAATCGGCGCGGACCTGATCGCCACACTGGAAGGCTTCACCCGCCAGGACGTCGACACCTTCGCCCTACAGTCCCAGCAGAAAGCGGCCAGGGCTCGTGCAGACGGTTCCTTCAACAAGTCGCTGATCGCCGTACAGGATCAGAACGGCATCGTGCTGTTGGACCATGATGAATTTATCCGTGGTGACTCGACCCTCGACGGTCTTGGCAAACTCAAACCGAGTTTCGAGATGATGGGTCAGATGGGTTTCGACGCCACCGCGCTGCGGGTCTACAGCCATGTGGAGCGTATCCACCATATACACACGCCGGGAAACAGCTCCGGTATCGTCGACGGCGCTGCGTTGATGCTGATCGGCTCCGAGGCCAAGGGCCGCGAACTGGGGCTGCAACCACGGGCGCGCATCGTCGCCACGGCGGTGACCAGCACCGACCCGACCATCATGCTCACCGGCCCCGCACCGGCGACGCGCAAGGCGTTGGCCAAAGCCGGTCTGCGCGTTGAAGACATCGACCTGTTCGAAGTCAACGAAGCGTTTGCTTCTGTGGTTCTCAAGTTCATCAAAGACATGGGTATCGATGCCGCCCGCGTCAACGTCAACGGCGGCTCCATCGCCATGGGCCACCCGCTGGGCGCCACCGGCTGCGCGATTCTCGGCACCCTGCTCGACGAACTGGAAGCGCGCCAGCAGCGCTACGGCCTGGCCACCCTGTGTGTCGGCGGTGGCATGGGCATCGCCACCATCATCGAACGCCTCTGAGCCCAAGGAATTTGTCATGACCGAAGCCATTCGTTACGAAAAAGGCCAGGACCAGATTGTGGTGCTGACCCTCGACATGCCCGGCCAGAGCGCCAACACCATGAACGGCGTGTACCGCGAGGCCATGGCGGCCACCGTCACACGTCTTGAGGCGGAAAAGGCCGACATCGCCGGCGTGGTTATCACCTCAGCGAAGAAGACTTTTTTCGCCGGTGGCGACCTCAATGAATTGATCAAAGTCGACAAAGCCCACGCCAAGGATTTCTACGACAGCGTGCTGGTGTTGAAAGCGCAACTGCGCCGCCTGGAAACCCTTGGTAAACCGGTGGTGGCTGCGATCAATGGCGCAGCGCTAGGCGGTGGTTGGGAGATTTGCCTGGCGTGTCATTACCGCGTTGCGCTGGATGACAAATCCACCCAGCTTGGCCTGCCGGAAGTCACCCTGGGCCTGTTACCGGGCGGCGGCGGGGTAGTGCGCATGGTGCGCATGCTGGGGTTGGAAAAGGCCTTGCCGTATTTGCTGGAAGGTAAAAAAGTACGGCCGCAGCAGGCGTTGCAGGCGGGTTTGATCAATGAGCTGGCGGCGAACCGCGATGAACTGCTGGCCAAGTCCCGCGCCTGGATTTTGGCCAATCCCGAGGCCAGGCAACCGTGGGACAACAAGGGATACCAGATTCCCGGTGGCACGCCGTCAAACCCAAAAGTTGCGCAAATGCTGGCCATCGCGCCGTCGATTTTGCGCAGTAAAACCAATGGCTGCTTCCCCGCGCCGGAGAAAATTCTGTGTGCGGCTGTGGAAGGTGCCCAAGTGGATTTCGACACCGCGCACTTGATCGAAACCCGCTACTTCACTGAGCTGGTCACCGGGCAAGTGGCGAAAAACATGATCGGTACCTTCTGGTTCCAGCTCAATGAAATCAACGCCGGCAGCTCACGGCCCAAAGGTTTTGCCCCTTATGTCACGCGTAAGGTGGGCGTGCTGGGCGCCGGGATGATGGGCGCAGGCATTGCTTATGTGAGCGCCTGTGCGGGCGTCGAGGTGGTGCTCAAGGACATCAATCTGGCGGCGGCCGAGAAGGGCAAGGCGCATTCGGCGGCGCTGCTGGACAAGAAAGTCAGCCGTGGGCAATTGACCGCTGAACAGCGGGAAAGCACCTTGGCGCGGATTCATCCTACGGCCTCTGATGCCGACCTGGCCAGTTGCGACCTGATTATCGAAGCCGTGTACGAAGACCGTGAACTCAAAGCCAAAGTCACGGCGGCGGCGCAAAGCGTGGTCGGCAGCGAGGCCGTGATCGCCTCCAATACTTCTACCTTGCCCATCAGTGGCCTGGCGACCGCGGTGCCCGATCAAGGCAAATTCATTGGCCTGCATTTCTTCAGCCCCGTCGACAAGATGCCGCTGGTGGAAATCATCAAGGGCGCCCACACAAGCGACGAAACCCTGGCCCGGGGTTTTGATTTTGTACTGCAAATCAAGAAAACCCCGATCGTGGTCAACGACAGCCGTGGCTTCTTCACCTCGCGGGTGTTCGGCACCTTCACCAACGAAGGCATCGCCATGCTCGGCGAAGGCGTGGCCGCGCCGATGATCGAAACCGAAGCGCGCAAGGCCGGTATGCCAGTGGGGCCGTTGGCGGTGTCGGATGAAGTTTCCCTCAGCTTGATGAGCCATATCCGACAGCAGACGGCGAAGGATCTGCAAGCCGAAGGCAAAGCGCTGCCGACTCATCCGGCGACGGCTGTGATCGATCTATTGGTGAATGAATACAAGCGCACGGGCAAGGCGGCAGGCGGCGGTTTTTACGACTACCCCGCAGGCGGGCACAAGCATCTGTGGCCCGAGCTGAAAACCCGCTTTGAACAACCCGGCAAACAGATCTCAGCGCAGGATGTGCGCGACCGTTTACTGTTTATCCAGGCGATTGAAACCGTGCGGTGTGTGGAGGAGGGCGTGTTGCTGTCCACGGCAGACGCCAACGTCGGCTCGATCTTCGGCATTGGCTTTGCCGCATGGAGTGGCGGCGCGCTGCAGTTTATCAACCAGTATGGCTTGAACGACTTTATTGCCCGGGCGCGCTACCTGGCCGAGCAATACGGGGCGCGGTTCTCGCCGCCAGCGTTGTTGCTTGATAAGGCTGCACGGGACGAAGCCTTCCGGTGATCAAAATGTGGGAGCGGGCTTGCTCGCGAAGACGGTGGGTCAGATAAGGCTGATGTTGACTGGCACACCGCCCTCCCACAGGAGACTTGCTTTGCAGGCACATTTCAAGGCAGGCTCTGGGCTGTGCATTATTCCCATCACCGTGTCAGGTATTTTTTATGTCGCTACGCGTCTGTATCCTGGAAACCGATATCCTGCGTCCAGGCTTGATCGATCAATACCAAGGGTACGGGCAGATGTTCAAGCGCCTGTTCTCCAAGCAACCGATTGCCGCCGAATTTGTCATCTACAACGTGGTGCAGGGCGAATACCCGCCTGCTGACGAGGTGTTTGACGCCTACCTGATCACCGGCAGCAAGGCCGACTCCTTCGGCACCGACCCATGGATCCAAACCCTCAAAACCTACGTACTCGAACGCTATGAGCGTGGCGACAAGCTGCTGGGCGTGTGCTTCGGTCACCAGCTACTCGCGCTGCTGCTGGGCGGCAAAACCGAACGCGCCAGCCAAGGCTGGGGCATGGGCATCCACGACTACAAGCTCAACGCCAAGGCGCCATGGATGAGCCCGGTGGTGGAAGAACTGACCTTGCTGATCAGCCACCAGGACCAGGTCACCGCGCTGCCGGACAACGCCACGGTGATCGCCTCCAGCGATTTTTGCCCGTATGCCGCGTACCACATCGAAGACCAGGTGCTGTGCTTCCAGGGCCACCCGGAGTTTATCCACGACTATTCCCGCGAGTTACTGGAGATTCTTCAGACAACCCTGGGCGAAAAGGTCTACACCCACGGCGTGGCCAGCCTTGCGCGTGACCACCACGGTGCCACCGTGGCGGAATGGATGATGCGCTTTGTCGCCCACAAGCCAGAGGCTGCGGTTTAAAGCCAGCCCGAGCGTTTAAAACTGGCCCACAAACTGGTGCAGCCCACCGCAATAAACCCGAGCACCGCAAAATAGCCGTAGTGCCATTGCAGCTCGGGCATGTTCTGGAAGTTCATCCCGTAAATCCCCGCCACCGCCGTGGGGAACGCCAGAATCGCCGCCCACGCGGCGAACTTGCGCTGCACCACGCTTTGCCGTGAGGCCTCCAGCAACACACCGATCTCGATGGTCTGGCTGGCGATGTCGCGCAGGGTGGTGAGGTCTTCCATCTGCCGCGTCACGTGGATCTGCACATCGCGAAAATACGGGCGCATGTTTTTGTCGATAAACGGGAAGCTGAGCTTCTGCAGTTCCTGGCTGATCTCCACCATCGGCGCCACATAACGCTTGAGCCGCAGCACATCGCGGCGCAGGCCGTGCAGGTTCTGTATATCGCGCTCGCTCAGGGAACTGCACAGTACGTTGCGCTCCAGCTCATCAATCTCGGCGTGGATCGCTTCGCTCACCGGCTGGTAGTTTTCGGTGACGAAATCCAGCAGCGCATAGAGTACGAAATCTTCCCCATGCTCCAGCAATAACGGCCGCGCCTCACAGCGCTGGCGCACAAAGCCGTAGGACGCCGAGTGACCGTTGCGGGCAGTGATGATATAGCCGTTGCCGGCGAAGATATGGGTTTCGATAAACTCCAGCTTGCCGTTCTCGCGCACCGGTGAGTAGGTAACGATAAACAGCGCATCGCCGAAGGTTTCAAGCTTGGGGCGGCTGTGTTTTTCCAGGGCGTCTTCGATGGCCAGTTCATGCAGGTTGAACTGGCGTTGCAGGTTGGCCAGCTCCTGGGCGCTGGGTTCTTCCAGGCCGATCCACACAAAATGGTCGGGTTTGGCGGCCCACGCGGCGCCTTCGTCGAGGGTGATATCCGTGACTTTCTTACCGGCGCTATAAACGGCCGCCGCAACAACTCTACCCATGGTGCTGATCGCTTCTTATTAGGAGGACAGGTGTTGGGCAGCTTAGCTGGAGGCGAGTTCTATTGTTGCGGCATTTTGCAGTTCGCGGTCCATTGCCGCGATGCAGTCTTCCATCTGCGCCTGACAGGTCTGCATCAACGCTGGGATGTCATCCGAAGTCAGCCCACAGGTAGGAATCGGCGGCAAAGAGCGTATGAGCACATCACCGCTGTTCCAGCGATTGAGCTGCATATGCTTGACGTAAGTGCTGGCACACACCTGAACGATCGGCACACCGGCCGCAATCGCCATATGGAACGCGCCTTTCTTGAATGGCAGCAAGCCATTGCCCAAGTTGCGCGTGCCTTCTGCGAACACCCAAATAGAGGTGTCCTTATGCTGCAAGGTCTGTGTGGTAGTGAGCATCGCCCGGCGCGCCTTGTGCGCATTACCGCGGTCAATCAACACATTGCCCGCCAGCCAGAACAACTGGCCGAACAACGGCACCCACTTCAGACTCTTTTTGGCGATACACACGGTGCGATGGGGCACCACGTTGCCGAATATAAACAGGTCATAGTTGGACTGATGGTTGGCGATGACCACACAGGTGCCGGGCTTGTTACGCAACGAGTCGACATCGGCCTTCAGGTGCAAGCCCAGAATACGCATGGCAGGCAACGCATACAGGCGAGCACACAGGCGGCTGTTGTCCGGGTTGAACGGCCGGCAAACACCCAAAAGCACGCCCAATAAGCCGGCGACCATAAAGTGCAGGCCCATCAACAACATACGTAACAGAAAAAGCATCGGCACAGCCCATCGGGACAAAAGGTGGCGCAGTGTACGGATGTGCACTGTATTCGGCAATTGCCCCTACAGACGTAGGAGATAGGCGATGTTTAAGCACATGTTTCAACGTATGCCGACATCGCCCGACTAGAGCGGCTAAAGACGCTGCGGATTTATTTGTAAGAAAAAGCCCGACTCAAGGTCGGGCTTTGGCAAATCAGCTACAGGGCATTAGCCCAGGTTGTGGCCCTGATCCTGAATAATTGCGTCATCCAGGGCTTCCAACAGTGCCTTACGCACCTTCAGCTTGGTGTGCTTGTGGGCATTCATATTGATCTTCTTCAACTGCCGCGCCGCTTCCAGGGCGGCTGCGTGCAACTCATCCGGCGCCACCACCTTATCCAGGAAGCCAGCCCCCAATGCGCCTTGCGGGTCAAACATCTCGGCATTGATCACCGAACGATGAAACGCAGATTTACGCAGACGGTCCCGCGCCAACTCGATACCGGCGTGGTGCATGGTCATGCCGATCGCCACTTCGTTCAGGCCAATGCTGAACGGGCCTTCCACGCCGATCCGGTAATCGGCCGACAACAGTAGGAACGCACCCTTGGCCACCGCATGCCCAGGGCACGCCACAATCACCGGAAATGGGTGCGACAACAAACGCCGCGCCAACGTCGAGCCCGACGTCACCAGGCTAATGGCTTCTTTAGGCCCGGCCGTCATCACCTTCAAATCATAACCACCCGACAGAATCCCCGGCGTACCGGTGATGATCACCACCGCACGATCCTTCTCGGCCTGATCCAGCGCAGCGTTGAACTCAGCAACCACTGCCGGAGAAATGGCGTTTACCTTGCCGTTGCTCAAGGTCAGGGTCGCGATACCGTCTTCGAGGTGGTAGGCAATCAACTCACTCATGACGCGGTTCCTTGTAGGAATTGTTATAGATAGGCTGTTAATAGAAGCGCATGCGCAGACGTTACCCACCACGCCCGCCCCGGTAAAGCGCCGTGACTGACTACACAGTCAGACTTTTCCCGCATTCCCAAGGGTAGACGGCCCGCAGCAGGGCACAGCCGCCGCGCCAGACGCCCGCAACCGATGCCCAAGAATGGCAGATTCACCACCCTTCGCCGGGCGAGCAATGGCATATCCGTCTAAGCGCATGAAAATTCTGAAAAAAACCTTTGCCATCAGAAAGGCTTTCGACTACATTAGCGCGCCTCGACAGACTGAACTGGTTTGACGAGATACGGTGAAGTGTCCGAGTGGCTTAAGGAGCACGCCTGGAAAGTGTGTATACAAGAAATTGTATCGAGAGTTCGAATCTCTCCTTCACCGCCACATTATGAAAACGCAAACCCCTGATTTTCCTAGAGAAAGTCGGGGGTTTGTGGTTTTTTGCGTTCGAAAAATGGCCCCATGGGACCGTCATGGGACTGGCGCCTCTTTTTGGTGCGAAGTGCGGGCTTAATGAGCGAGTTACAAGAGGGCATAAGTGCTATCGCACGATTGATTCTGAATGATTGGCGCTTATCTTTATTTTTGAATGGGCGGTAGCCGACTTAGCTGGTGCTTACCATCGTTTGCCTGTGCGTCAGGATTACATTTATTCGCGCGATGGCTTACCTTCCTATCGGTCTATTTTCTATACTCGACCACTATTTAAAGGAGCATTGACATGAGTTTTGAAGGGATTGTTGAGATTTTTACCACTGACCTGGACGAGGCGGTAAATGCATATTTAAAGGACGGATGGGAGCTGTTAGCTATCAATCCTGGAAAGGAGTATCCGATGTATTCCGTCGGTCGCCGCGGAACAAAGAAGGGTAAGCTGAAAATTAGCTCTGAAGCACTAAAAAAGGCGTCAAGAAAAAGCTGATGTCAGAATGCGGGTTAACCGTGTAATGAATAGAAAGGACAGTGTCGGATGGTCGTTATGATTACAATAGGCCATCATCACAAGGAGAGGTAGATCATGAAGCTGCATCATTACGCGTTTTCATTTAAAGAAACCCAACATAATGGCGAGCGGACTGCTGCCGTCTCCATGGGTGTGCCAAACCCTCGGGTGACAGCGGCCGCTATTTCAAAGGCGAGGGCTGGCGCCGGTATGACTTCTGGCGCGGTACTATTGTCAGTGTCCTACCTAGGTCATATGACTATGGAAGAGTTCCAAAACGAGGCGGAGTAATCTGCAGGATTACCAATAACGCCGCTTATGTTCAAAAGGCCCCCACACCCGTGCCAGGTGTGGGGGCCTTTTTTATTGGCGCCGGAAACCAGTCACCCCTAGACTGGTCTACCACACCCCCCTCTAGTGGTGTTACGTACCTGTAACCACTGTCGCCAAGGAGACGACTTGTGAATCCTGTTCTCGATCCCCAAACCCAGCACGCTCTGGAACAGTTGCTGACGACCGCCCAGTACGACACCGAACAAGGCCGTGTGGTGGCCAGTTTTCTGTTGAGCTGGTGGCGCGCGGAGGAACACGGCGGGTTTGCCCTGACCGACGTTTGGATTCTCGATCAAGAGCTGGCCGAAGCCTGCGCTTTGCTGTTTTCGTGGATAGCGGTTAACCATGTGGCACCCGGCGTACTTGGCTTTGCAGTGCCCTTTGAGGCGCTGGCCAGCGCCTGGCGGGATCGAGTATGAGCATCGTGTTTTCGCAAAGTGGAGTCAATTTGCCAGATTTGATCCGCACCAAATTGGCCAAGCACCTGGCTCAATTGGGGCGGGCGACGGATTTACACGCTCTGGAACTCACACAGGAGCGCGCCGAAGGTTTTGTGGAAGGGCTGGAAGCCTCGCGAGCGTTGACCCCGGCCACCATTGAGGAATTGTATATCGCCGTTGAGGCCGCAACAGTACGGCGTCGCCGGGAGCTAACACCATGAACGGCGAGTCGATCCAGTCAGACACTTTAAGCGCCTTGGTCAGCCAACATGCAATTCGCGAAACGGTGGTGGGCCGCGTGGCGGGTGATAGCCGCAAGTGGACCCTATCTGTTCGCTTGGGCGGATCCACTGCGCGGCTGATACCCGTGCGATCACGCCGTGAGCCGTTGCGCACCTGGTCGAGTCTCACCGCCGTGGGCCGGTTCGCCGAAGCCGTGGGGCTTACTGGATTCAGTGTAGAGCTGTGACCGGTGAAAGCTTCAAGGCAAGCTGTAGCATCCCCACCACGTCTGGCCCATCCTCGTTAATCCACGTTCCATAATGCTGGCGGATCATATTGCCGTTGGTATGCCCCATCTGTTCTGCGATCCAATCAATTGAGGCAATGCCTGTGGTCAGCAACTGACTGGCGTAGGTGTGTCGGCACTGTCCAGGCCCACGATAGCGGACCCCTGCCGAGAGTAAGTGCGCTTTGAAAAAGCGGTCACGCACGACAAAATCGTTAGCGTGTGGCAATCCGCTTTTGGTGTTCAAGAACACAAAATGCAGCGTGTGCCGGCGCACGGTTTTATTGTCCCGTTCGACGATTTCAACAGTTTCAGCTTTTCTTTTGCGGGTCAGCGCATCGACCTTGCGCAACGCTTCCCACGCCGGCGCTAATAAACGAACCTTGCGCATCGAACGCCGGGTCTTCGTGACGCGGTAAGCGCCGCGTACCTTCGATCGGCGAAAGGTCACCGTGCCTTGTGCCAGGTCGACGTCCTCCCACGCTAAGGCGATGGTTTCAGACACACGAGGACCGGCCCAAATCATGAACTCCACCATCAACAACTCAAGCGTGCGGGTGGTCGGCGTTTCGAGGATCTGTTTAATTTCCGCTCGGGTAAACGGGTCAGGTGCTTCGGGATCGGGCAGGCGCACCATCAAGCCTTCGGTGGGATCGTGCGCGACTTTCATCCGCGTGCGGTAGAGCCGGAACACCTGGCGCACGTTGCTGATGATGTCGCGGATGGTCTTGTTTTTGAGGGTTTTTGACAGAGTGCCCTGGATCCACTCCTGCAGGTCCAAGTGATCGATCGCATTGATCTGCACTTTGCCCCAGCGCGGTCGCACATGCACTTCGGCCTTGTTGGCGTAGCCTCGGTAGCTCGATGCCGCGACGCTGTTGGCTTTGATCCGCAACCATATGTCCAGGTAATGACCGAAGGTGTTTTCCACCAGCCTGGCTGAATTGGGGAAGTGGCGTGCGTAGTCGAAGGTGCCCGATTGGATTTCATATTCGATGATGGCGAGCAAGCGTTTGGCCTGGGCGATGTTCGCCGGTGTGTTCCCTCCAGGTAACGATTCGCGGCATTTATCGCCGTCGTATTGAAAATAGATTCTCACGGAATTACCGCGAGCTTCGACCCCACTCATGTAAACCCCTAACGCTGTACTCGTATAACGACAGTCTGACGATCGGAAACAAAAAGGCCCGTTTCCGGGCCAAGTATCTGGAAGCGCATCTTCTGGTGGACGTGGCTTATGGCTTGGGCTTGCGGTTGCGCAAATGGGCATTCAGCAACTGGCGCCGCCGGCTGCACTTCAGGTGATTGCCCTGGGCGCGCCAATGGCCGCATTGGTCGCAAACGCTGGTGTAGTCGATGTTCCAGGGAAAGCGCCGCGCCGGCGATGTGTCTGAGCGGTTAGGCATGACGCGTGGCCTTCCGGGTTTGTGAGTGGGAGAGCAGTCTGGCAACCACGGCCGCATCGGTGGCACTCAGTTCGCCCAGGGTGCGTGCCATCTCGCTGAGGCTTTCGAGACGAGTTCTGGCCTCGGGGGTTTTGTGCACCAGGTAGCCAATGACGGCCGCGCCGATAATCGCGGTCGCCACCAGGTGCCGCGCCGGTGTGGTAGCCTTCGTGCCGCTGCTGCTTTGGTTCTGTGCTTGCATGGTATAGCCCTCAGTGGTGGTCGGGTGTCGGGGAGCTGCAACTCCTCGACACTGCTTCTTTAAAGTCAGTCCTTACGCGCCAGGTGGATCACCAGGTCATCAAAATTCGGTTCATGCTCAATGCATGATTGCCACTCCAGCACTCTCAAAATCTGTTGCCTACTGCAGTCGTCCACCAGGATTGCGCGCTGGTCACCGACTGCCCGGACTTCCAGAATCTCCAACAGGCCATCCTCCCCATAAGCACCTGCGTGGATAATCGGCGCGCTTACGCCTGTGAGTTCCAGGCGGTCCTGCACGGCCTGCAGCTTGTTGTTATTGCCGTCGCCGGCACTGCCCATAAACACTTGGATTTGCATCGGTCTTGCTCTCCTTTACGCCTTGAATGTCCAGCACTTCACTGTGGTCGGCCGGGGTTGTGAACACGGGTTGCGGGTGTTGAAGGCAGCACGCACTGCGCTATGTACCGCCTTGTTGCTGTCTAGAAACTTGCGAGAACGGGACTCCCTGAGCAGATCGCGCAACGTGGCCACGTCGGCCAATTTCTGTTTGTGTTCGGCGGCGCGTTCACAGAACTCGTTGAGGTTGATAGCGATCACGGTGGGGTCGCTGCTGTGGTCGACCACCGGGTCTTCGCTTAAGGATTCGAGATAGTCGTAGACCTCCCAAAACTCGGCCACGGCCGAATGGTCGGAACTGATCGAGGCTTGGCGCTCGATAGCCATCCGCACGATCTGGCGTTGGGTGGCAGCGACCTGGGGATCACTCAGTTTCAACACCAGGCGCAGGCAATCCAGTAGCGAGAGCAACTGCGCGTGGTTCTTACTGATGCGCTCAACACGGATGTACCCGCGCAAGTCATAGCCGCAACTGCTGCAGTTCCCCTGATCGCTGGTATAGGCGGTGCTGCAGGCAAAGCATTGGGTATGCAGGCGACGCAGCTTCGCTTCGTGTTCGGGCATACGCTGAGCGAACAGCTCAAGCACCGCGGACTCTTTGCCTACAGCCCGCAATAGGAAGTGGCTGAGGGTGCCGCCATCTAAAGCGTTTAGCTGGTCAGCTGCAGCGCGGCTTTCTGGTGTGACGGTAGGGCGTACAAAGTGCAGCTTTACGATGCGCGTCATGATCGCTTCATGGGCGACCACGGCCGCGTTTTGGCTGATTGCGATCGTTCCCCGAAAAGGCGGTTCATACGTTTCGTTGCCCGCTGTCTTGACGCCTTTGGTGGCCAAAGTGCCGCCGCCGTAGAAGTCTTTCAGCTCGTCCCATTCGAACGTTTTAGCGTGTGCCCGATCATCGCTGTGGCGATCGGCTTCCAGGAATACAACCGGCATGCCGGATACTTGCCCCATCAGACGAGAGCGTCCGGCCTTGGTCGATTTCATCGGGTCGAAGCCCTCATAGCCTTCGCGGCCGAGCAGTTTCCAGAGTAGATTCAGCAGGGTTGTTTTGCCGGCGCCGGCCTCACCAGTGGCTTCCAGGAAAGGGAAGGACTGGTAGCGAGTGCGGATCTGTTCGCAGAACAGTGAGCCGAAGAAGAACACCAGGGCGACAAAGCCCTGGGCGCCGAAGCAGGTCCACAGCAACTGCACCCACTTCTCGTCAAAGCCCTTTGCTTCGCGCTGCAGCTTGATGGGGACACCTTTCTGCAGGGTTTTTAGGCGCAGCTTGCCAAACTCGAAATAGTCTTCGCTGTTGACCTTGTAGGTGGTGCCATCCTTGATCGCGATATCGCCGTAGACGTAGCAGGCGTATTCCTTGCTGTAGCCGACGTAATCAATGGTTGAAA
This sequence comes from Pseudomonas sp. KBS0710, assembly GCF_005938045.2. Lineage (GTDB taxonomy): Bacteria > Pseudomonadota > Gammaproteobacteria > Pseudomonadales > Pseudomonadaceae > Aquipseudomonas. The sequence continues at coordinate 909,375 of NZ_VCCF02000001.1, forward strand.
CGGTTTTGATACCGAACAGTTGGTCCTTCATGAGCTTGTCGAGCTGTTGGCCACTGCCGGTAAACATGGCGCCTGCCGCCATGCCGAGCAGTCGCTTTTTGAATTCGCTTGCGGCCGATAGCTGGCCGCTGGTGAAGGTGTTTTTCACGCTTTCGGAGTCGTGCGGGAAGTCCACGCGCAGGTAGTACCAGGATTCGTCTGTTACCTCGTTACGCTGGAAGTACAAGGCTTGTGGGTAGCAGTTGGCAATCTCCACAACACTGCCGGACTGCTGCAGCGCTTTTTCGCGTTGTTGCGCCTGGTTTAGCAATTGGTCATCGTGATTCTCGCTGTCCTCGATGTCGGACATGGCCCGGTTGAATTTCTCCATGTCCAACTTGAACCAGTACAAGCGGCTGCCGAAGCCCAGGTGAAATTCCCCGCGCTTGTTCCAGTCGTACATCAGAAGGGCCTTTTCCGCTGCGCTCTCAGCCAGCAGCAGGGCACCCTGGTGGCGGGCTTGCTTGAGGTCAGCAGCGATCTGTTCGGCGCGCTTGGTGTCGTCCTGGATGAAGCTCCAACGCTGATGGAGGTCGTTCCAGTCTGATTTGCGGCCGTCACGTTGTGGGATCTGTGCCGATTCACAGACGAAGCCCAGTGCGCGGGCTTCACGTACCCAGCGCCGGGTGTAAGCGTTGGCGCTGGGCTCGTTATCAAGCGCCCAAACCAGCTTGGGCAATTTTCCGCCTTCGCGAGTCTTAACCAACGCTTTGAGCGAGTCCCCTGGGAACGCATTCGAGGACATGGCCGAGACGGCCGCGATGTCGTTGTGTACCAGGGCGATGGCATCGAAAATGCCTTCAACAATCCAGATTTCCTTGGCTTCAAGAAGGTCGACGCAGGGCGGGCACCACCAGACGCCGCGATAGCTGTCCTTGGATTTGAAGCGGGCTTTCATTTTGCCAAAGCGGTGCGGCTGATCGATCAGGCGTTCCCACCAACCACCCTTTTCCAGAGCGAAGCGTACCGTTGCGCTGCCGGCATTGTGTTCAGCGGAATAGAAGATTTCCTGACTGAACCAGCCCTGGATCACCTCAAACCGAAAGCCCCGGGCGAACTCCAGATAGGCGCGGGCCGTGGCGTTGGGTTGTTGGTCTGTGGCGGGCGCTCGCTTGCTCCAGTCTTCGAACAGATCGTCGTACAGCTCTTTTACATGCAGGGTGTGGCCACACTTCTCGGGGCGGCCACAAATCACCATCCAAGGCGTATCAAAGCGGGAATACAGTTCTTTCTTTTTGCACTTCGGGCAGGTGCCGCCGCGCATGTAGTCGGTGCCCCCGCGGTGCTTGAGTCCAAAGTCGGCCTCAAGGCGCTGTAGCACGTCGTGACGAAGATCTTCTTTCATGGGGTTATTTCACTGCTTTGAGGCTGTGGGACAAGGCTGCCATGAGGCGTTTTTGCGCAGCCATGACTGGTATGTGGGCGAGAATCGCGCCGTGGCGCAGACCGGCCGTAACAAGACGGAATTGGTCGGCGTACCAGTGTTCGTTGAGGCTCAAGCGATACTGTTCACGCAGGTTGGCCAGCAACGCTTCGGCCTCAGCTGGGGGCAGTTGTGTGGTGACAATTACGGCGTTGGCCATCGTTAAACCTCAATTTCGGGCGCAGCTCACCCAAACCCACGGGATGTGGGGCCGGCGATTGGTTGGGTTGGGTGTTACGAGTTTGCGGAGCGTTGGCGCTTTGGCAGGTCCAGCAACTCGATGTGGGCAAGGTCGGTCAGTTTGGTTGCAACCGGTTCGGCCACGTCGAGGTTCTCCACCAGATGAATAACTGCCCGCTTAAGTAGTGCCGACGAGTCGCCCAGGTGTTCGGCTTGGTGGCGATTAAGGAATGCCAGTGCAGCGTTCTGCACGCACTGTTGGTAGTCCAAAGCATTGGTTTGAGTGCTCATTGGCCTTTCCCTGACTTAGCGCGGTAGAGATCGATGGCGGCATGGATTTCGGCAGTGCGCGCGGCTATGTGCAAGACGTGCGCATTGAGGATCAGCTCGGCCTCTTCTTCGGTGATTACGCCGTCCTCGATCGCCTGAGCGATAACCTGATCGACCGTGCCCTGTTTGGCCGACGTCTGTACGGCCCGCGCATACATCTCAACGTTGTCCAGGTTCTCCGGTTGGATGACCGGCACGAACATGCCGCCGTACATCGCTGCAACGTAGTTGGCCAGGTGCTGGGTTCCTGTGACCTGCTCCAGTTGAAAGATCTGCAGGTCCGTCAGCGGGCGGCAGTTGTTGTTCTCGTAAGCGTGGTTATCGAACTTCTTAAGTGGTAGGCCGATGCGAGCGGCGGCGCGTTCGCGGCCACCTTCGAAGGTGCAGATAATTGCACTGACGACTTCACGGCGTGTTTTCAGAACCTGACTTTTCATCTTCTGCTGTTCCTTCAGAGACCTGGCCATTACTGTTCGATCACGCCGTCTTTGATTCCGAGTAATACGGCTGCGCGATGAGCCTCCCCGCGACGGCATTGGCTTTGGCCATTCAGCACCGCATAAACGGTGCTGGGGTTGAGGTTGTTCCGTTCGGCAAAATTTCTGGCAGTCTGGCCACGCTTCTCCAAGGATGCACGCGCCTGCTGGCGAGCTTGCTCGGTGATGGGTGAGTTGGGCATAGTGCAATTCCTTGCGTTTTCGTGTGATGACAAGCGCAGGATGTGGCAAAAATCTGCCAATGTAAATATCTGGATGGAAAAATATTGACACTCTCCGAAGAGATTGGCGCAAGGTTGCGCCAACAACGAGCCCAGGCTGGGCTGACGCAAGATCAACTTGCGGAACAACTTGGTGTCTCGAAAAGAACTCAAGGAAACTACGAATCCGGTGCCAGTGACGCGCCAGCCTCCTACTTGAGTATGGCTGCAAGCGCGCTCGGATTTGACGTGCTTTACATCGTGAGCGGAACTCGTACCACGCTGACAGTTGATGCGTTGTCTGAGGTTGAGGACAGCATTGTTCAGCAGTACCGCAGCATTCCTGTGGACGATCAAAAAGCCATCCGGCGCTTTCTTAAAGCCATCGCTGACGATGCTGCCAAAGGGGTGAGTTAATCCCTCCATTCCCGTCTCGCAACTCGCTTGCCCCCATATCACTGCGACAGCAATGGATTTAATGGAGTGGTAAGCATGTTGGATCGCACAAACGCGGATGTTGGTTACGTTGAAATAGCAGCATCTGCGGGGTATGAGCTTTCGCAAATCGAGCGTCGTCTGATTGGGTTGTATCGTCAGTTGAGCCTTCGTGACCAAGAGCAATTGCGCAGACTGACCGAAGCGCTGATAAGCAACCCGGATCATTCCGACGAAGACTGATCCCAGCGCCGCCGGCACTCGATTGTCGGCGGTTTTGATCATGCGATTGCCTGCGATCCGAGCCTTTCGAATAGCTCCCGCTGCTGGGCCCTGGGCATGTCTCGCAGACGATCAATCAGCATCCTGTCGAAAGTCTGTGCAGACGGGCTGAGTGTGTGTGAGAAGGTGAGATTTGCAACCCAGCTGTGCCCGCACTTCGCGTCAAGGCACTGGCAATAAAGCTTTGCGAAGTCGGTAGATAGCACCTCACGCGACGCAATTCGGCCTTTGTGCCCGCATTTACAAGTAACTCTCATACTCCCTCCCCAGGGTGCAGCTATTTGCCACTATGTTCGCATGTGGTGCAGAATATTTCTCTATCTTTAAAGCATCAGATAGCGCTTTCCCCTGTGTTATCGATCTTTTTCCAGTGGATGTGCCTGTCGCGTCGAAGACTGTCATTCAACTGATTGAACAGCTGACAGATCGGTCTGATCTCGTTGCTGGTGTACACGCGATCGATCTTCTCGATATCGCCAAAGCCGCCGTTATTCTCCGGGATGATCCCGGCCAGAGCGGGGTTCATGCGCCAGGCAGCGATCACGTCATTGCGAGTAATGTTCTTCACCTTCTCCAGCTCGTCCTTGGCCTGGAAGTCGCCCACGGGGATGATCTGGATCGCGTTTTCCTTGCCGTTGGGGATGTTGACGAACATAGAGCGGAAGTTGCCCACGCCCTTGCTGGCGCTGATCTGTGCGCGCAGGTTTTCTTCGTCTTCCTCGGTCAGGTCCGGGTCGTTGGTGTAGAAGATGTATCCCGCGTGCGCGCCGTTGCTGTAGTACCGTCGGCGGAACAGGGTCGCGGCTTCGTTGAGCAATAGCGCCTGCAGGCCGCCCAGGTAGTCAGGCACGCCGTAGATGTTCTGTTCCACGTCGTAGTCCAGGACGTGTTCGATTTCGTGCTGGTCGAAGTCCATATATTTGCTGTCTGGCAGCAACATTCTGAATCCGCCGTCGACCTTCACCCGCATGTTGATCGCTGGCAGGTGCTGCATCTCCAGCACTTCGCCAAAGGCGTTGGTATCGCGGTAAAAATAGGCCTCGCCAAACACCATGTAGTCCAAGCTGGCCCGGCCCATGGTCTGCGTGCTGCACCCCTCGGACGGAATGAATTCACGCAACAGCAGGTTGCGCTTGAACTTGGGAATGGCGCCGTGATGCGCGTTGGCGCGTAGCAGCTTGGCCAGGCCCGCCCGGGACACCGGCGGCTTGTAGATTTCGCCGTCGTCGCTGAGAAACACCCCCAGGTATTCTCCGATGTTGCCGGACAGCACCTGTTCGGGTTCCCCGAACGTGAACGCCCGCATGGGCTGCGGCTGTCGCGCCGGTTGGCTGGTTTGTGGCTTTTTGTGTCGTTGCTTGGGCATTGTTTCCGCTCGTGACGTAGCGGCTACGGCGCCGCTTGTTGGTGTTGAGGGGTTCGTTGAACAGGGCGTGCATGATCGACCAGGCGATGTCGGCGTGGCCGGTTGCGTCAGTGCGCGATGCGCTGTAGGTGACCTGGCCGCTGGTGGTGGTGCCGCGTTTAATGGTCAGGAACGCCTGGGCGATATCGGTCCAGCCGGCGTCCCATTCGATGCGGCTCCCCTGGATCGTGTCCTGGGCCTTGAGTACCAGGGTGTTTTTGGTTTCAAGGCTGTAATGGATCGCGGTCGCACGCGGATAGAAGTCGCGCACCAGGTCAAACACGCCGTAGCCGATACCGGTTGTGTCGATACCGATGTGCTGTACGTTGAAACGCTCGGTAAGTTTCTTGACCTGGTCGGCCTGGTACTTGAACGACTGCCCACGCCAACTGTGTTTTTCCAGGATGCGGAATTTCGCCCCGGGTTCCAGTGGCGGAGCGACCACCACGCACGTGGCGTCGTCGCGGGTGCGGCTCGGATCGTAACCAAGCCACACCGGGCTATTGCCGAACGGCCGATCCAGTTCAGGGTTGTAGTCCTCCCACAACGACAGGTCGGAATAGCACCGCTCCAGATCCTTGAGCCCGAACGCGCTCTGGCTGCTGTCGATGAACTTGCAGTAGAACAGTTGCTGGAATTTGTCTTCGTCGTACTCCAGCTGCAGCTGCTCGAGGTCGAACAGATCGCAGCCGCCGGCGATGGCGTCGTCCAGTGTGATGGTCTTGCGCCATTGACCATCAGGGCACAATGCCCCCTGGGTGTATGACGCTTCGGTTGGCCAGGTGCCGCCGGCCTTCTTGCCGCGCTTGCTGTTGCGGAATTCCTCGCCCGACCAGAACGGGTACGCCTGGTGCGAGACCGCGCTGGGCGTCGAAAAGTAGGTTTTGCGCCACTTCTTGTGGGTGCCCATGGCACTGGCCACGGTGCTGAGCTTGTCGAAGTCACGTATCCAAAAATACTCATCGACGTAGACATGGCCATGGTAGCCCTGGGCGGTGCTGCTATTGGTCGACAGGAAACGCAGCTCGGCGCCGTTGCTGAGCGTGATCGGGTTGCCGGTCAGCTCGATGTCGAACCACTGCTTTGCAAACTGGATGATGTAACTGCGGAAAATCTCAGACTGCGAGCGGCTGGCCGACAGGAACACCTGGTTGTCGCCGGTCAGCACGGCGTCCATGAACGCTTCGCCGGCGAAGTAGTACGTCAGGCCCACTTGGCGGCTTTTCAGGATGTTGCGGATTCGGCACGTCAGCGGATTTTGCTTCGCGGCAAACAGCTCCTGCTGATAGCGGTACATCTTGCTGATGAACTTATCCAGGAAGTCGACTTCGGTCAGACCGCTAATGTCGTTCTTGGCTTTCTTCTCGCGTTTCTTTCCGGTGCTATCGCCACGCGCCGAGCGTTCCCCACGCGGCCGCTGGCGGCCTTCCTGTGGCTCGCCGGAAGTTTCCCCGATCGGTGCTGGCAACGGTTTGGCCGCTTGCTTTAACAGACGTTCGCGCACGGTGGTCAGCCGGTCCAGCTCGTTTAGTTCGTCCTTGGTCAGGCTGCCGGCTTTGTCCAGGAGGAGGGTGATTCGCCGGCCCACGGCTGTCAGCGGTTCTTCATCCGACAGCATGTCTTCCCAACCGCCCTGGCGTATCCAGTAGTAGACGATGCGGATGTTGGGCAGGTTGAGCTGCGCCTGAATTTCCTTGGCCTTACAGCGGCGCAGAAATAGGCGTTTGGCGGCTTCTTTAACTTCGGTCGAATAGTACATGGGCCGCAGTCTATGCGGCGAAAACGCCGGAAACGCGGGGTTAAATTCCGTGATCAACCTATATGTCGAATATAGGAGAAACGCGCATTTGAACCGTTTGTTTGAGGCTTGGTGGCTCCCTATCGTGGCGGCTCATTCAGTGATTGAGCGCAGTCAAACCCATGCCCCGTTCCCTTGTTTCGTTCTGGAAACGTGTCGCCACCAGCGGAGCCACCGTTGATGGGCGCGTGATCCTTCCCCAGGAACTGCGCGACATCGCTGAAACCTACAAGCCGTCTTTTTACACGGCTGTGATCTGGTGCGATCACGAACGCTTGCCAGGCTCCCACGGCACCGTTTACGCGGTGCGTCTGGTGGAAGACGCCGAAGACCTGGAGCCAGGCGAAGTGGCGTTGGAAGCGCAATTGAAGCCCAACGACCGGTTGCTGTATCTGAATGACCAAGGCCAGAAACTGTTCACCAGCATTGAGATCACCCCCGATTTCCGTGGCAAGGGTAAAGCCTATCTGACCGGCTTGGGCGTTACCGACCAGCCGGCAAGTGTCGGCACCCAGGAACTCTACTTTTCGCACAAGAACAACCGCGCTTCCTATTACGCCGCCTCGGTCGAACTCGGCCGCCTTCAGGACGACAGCCTACCCACCGCCGAAACCGGACTGATCAATGCCCTGACCGGCTTTTTCAAGCGTTTCGCCGCCGACGTGCTGCCCGCCGAAACCACTCCACCCCAAACAGAGAGCAAACCCCCAATGGATGAAGCTACAGCAACGGCTTTGACGGCCCTGGTGGCCCAATTGCTGGTTGTCGCTGCCGGCCTGCAGGCCGTCATTGAACCAGCCGCCGAAGATGCGCCCGCGCCAGATTCGGACCTGATCGACGACGTGAGCGCAGCAGTGGACGAGATTGTGGCCACTGCCGAGGACGAGCGCGAATTCCGCCGCAAGAACAAGGGCAATCAGGCTGTACTTGCCAAGCTGGATGCGCTGCAGAAGCAGTTCAGTGCTTTGCAGAACAACCCCACCGGTCGCCAGTTGCCGCGCAATCCCGGCCCGGTAACCAACGTCAAAAAGCGGGTGCTCTAACATGGCCTACTCCCTGAGCGCTTTCGGCGCCCAAATGTTCGCAGAACTGCAGGTCGCCATCGCGGAAAGCTACGGCGTTGACCTTGCCACCAAGATGTTCAGCGTCGATCCGACGATTGCCCAGGAACTGAACGACGCTATTACGGCCAAGTCGGACTTCCTGGGACGAATCAACGTCATTCCGGTGACCGAGATCAAGGGGCAGAAAGTCTTCATCGGTGTGTCGGGGCCAGTCACCGGTCGCACAGACACCACGTCCAAGGACCGCGAAGCCAAAGACGCATCGGCGCTGGATCAGTCCACTTATGAGCTGTCTTCCACTGAGTCCGATGTGGGCCTGCCGTACGCCAAAATCGACGCCTGGGCCAAGTTTCCGGACTTCCACCAGCGCTATTCCGCTGCCGTGCAAAAGCAGATCGCGCTGGATCGCATCATGGTCGGCTTCCATGGCACGCACGCTGCCAAACAGACCGACATCAAGCAGTATCCAATGCTGCAGGACGTCAACAAAGGTTGGCTGCAGCAGGCCCGTGAGCAGATCCCGGCCCAGGTACTCAAGGAAGGTAAGGCTGCGGGCAAAGTCACCCTCGGCGCCGGTGGCGACTATGCCAACCTCGATGCCCTGGTGCATGACACCAAGCAACTGGTTGACGAGCGCCTGCGCGATGCCGGCGACCTGATCGCAATCATCGGCACGGATCTGCTGGCCGCAGACAAAGCCAAGCTGTATTCGAAACAGGGCGATACCCCGACCGAAAAAGAGCGCATCGAAGAAGCCCAGGTGATCGCCACCTATGGCGGCTTGCCGAGCTTCAGCGTGCCGTTCTTCCCGGTCAACGGCGTGGTCGTCACCAGTTGGGACAACCTGTCTATCTATTTCCAGGATTCCAGCTGGCGTAAACAGACCATCGACAACCCCAAGCGATCCCGCGTCGAGGACTACAACAGCCGCAACGAAGGTTATGTGATCGAGCAGCTGGAAAAGTTCGCCATGACCGAGAACGTGGAGCTGGTCTCGTGAGTCTGGCCCTCGCGCACAAGCGCCGAACCATCGCCCTGGGAGGCGCCGCCGTTGTGGCGGCTGCCGCTTCCGCAGCGCTTCCTTACTCGCCGGCGGAAGCCCTGAGCAGCCCTGCCAATGCCCGCAAGCACCTGCTGCTGCAGGAAGCGGCGTTGGATCAGGACCTGGCGCGCCTGAGTGATCTCAATAACCTGGCCAGTAAACAGTCGCTCAAGCGCGACGAGCTGCTGCCCAAGTACCAGGAGTACGTCCAGCGCTACTGCGAATCGGGTTTGAACTTCCCCAACCGCGTTGCGGTGCAGGTCATGGTCTGGCTGTTCGATACCGCGCAGTTCGAAGACGCCCTGGAGCTTGCTGACTTCCTCATGGAACAGGGCCAGCAGATGCCGGAGCGCTTCAAGCGCCGCGACATCCAGACCTTTGTTGCCGATGCCGTGTGCGAATGGGCCTACGCCGAATACACCGCCAAGCGCAGCCCGGAACCTTACCTGTCCGACCTACTGCCGCGAGTTGATGGTGAGTGGAACCTGACGGAGCAGATCCCGAGTAAGTACCACAAGTTGATCGGCATGCGCGCCATGGAGGCCGAGCAGTGGGAAACCGCGCTCAAGCACCTGGAGCGTTCGACGGAGTTGTACGCCCAGGCCGGCAACAACACGCGCATCAAACAGATCCGCAGAACCTTGGAAAAGCAAACGGCCGCTAACCCGGCCACCGAATAACTGACTACCCCCCCAGCGGGGACCTGTGGAAGTGAGCCGCCCATTTATGGACCGTCCCACTGAAAACAGGCTCCCCGCCCTATTTGAGCGGCCAGCAATGAGCTTTTCCGGGAAACCCACCACCTTTGTGGAACTGACGATCGAGAACGACGGCTTCTGGCCAGACCTCTCGGTGTCCGAATTCCAAAAGGAACAACGCCTGCCGGCGGAGTACCTGGTAGAGCTGCTGGCCGACGCCTTGAACACCGCCATGGTCGAGGTCAATACGGACCTGGCCAGGTGCAAAGCACGTTGGAAGGCCAACGGCATGACGCGTGTCGAGTCCGCAGATTCCACGCTGCTGCCAGAACGTACTTTCCAAGTGAAGCTGTACAAGCGCGCCGTGTACTGCCGCGCTAAGGGCAGTTTGCTGCCACAGTTTGCAACCGTCACCCGCCGCGAGAGCGCCGAAAACACCGGCAAGGAAGCGCCTGAGCGTGCCGAAACCTTCCTGGCGTTCAGCCAGCAAGCCGTGCGTGCCCTACAGGGCCGTGGCCGCATCACGGCGGCGTTGCTGTGATCCAGCTGCAGGCGCTGACCGCCTATCTGATGGCCCGCAACCTGGTGGAGCCTGAGCAGTTCGACAGTTGGACCGAGCAGGTCAGCCTTGAGCTGATCTGGAAACCCGACCGCGACGGCCTGCACATGGCTGACATGCGCTATCGCGCTGTGTTCTCCCTGGAACGCTTCGCCGGCAATCCGGCCAGGCTGATGGCCCTTGTGGGTAGTTGGCTGGAAACCCACGATCCTGACCGGAACCGCCACGAACTGCCGGCGCCCCTGTTTGCCGTTGAACCCCTCGACCAGGACACCTTCGACGTGGACTTGTCCCTGGAGTTCGTCGAGCCGCAATACCTCGCCCAAGACCCTGCCGGCGAGATCGAGGCATTCGGCAAAACCTGGGCCTTCGTCCCGTTCGATCTGTGGATTGCCGAGCATGGCGAGGTGGGCAGCAATGGCCGCTAACCCGCTGGACCTCGATATCAGGGGCTTGCTCGACGTCGACGCCCAGTTGGCGTTGCTTGAACTGCCTCCGCAGCTGCGCCGGCGATTGCTGAACAGAGTGACCACACGCGTGCGGACGATGAGCCGTAAGCGTGTGCGCGAGCAGAAGAACACCGACGGCACCCCGTTCGCTGAACGCAAGGGCAGCGCCAAAGGCAAAAAGAAGATGGAAGCCGGCCTGGCCAAGCTGCTGCAGGTCACCCGCGTCAGTTCGGATGAAGCCGAGCTGGGCTGGAAAAACGCCTTGACCCGTTGGGTCGCTGCCCAGCAGCACAACGGCGTCAGCGAGCGACGTACCGCTGCGCAGATGCGGCGCTGGAACAAAGTCCCACCAGGCATTGCATGCACCGACAAACAGGCCAAGCGCCTGCGCCGGCTGGGCTTTCGTGTTCGCCAGAAGGGCAAAAAGGCGCTGGCCAGGCCTTCGGTGGCATGGATTCAAGAGCATGTGAACTACGCCAAGGCCGGCTTGCTGATCCGCATCTTGAACGACGAACAAACAGAGAAAACGGGCGCGCAAAGCTGGGACATAACCTTGCCAAAACGCCAGTTCCTCGGCGTGGAAACCAACGGCGAAACCCGCGAGCTGGTTAACCAGGTCTTCGAACAAATCCTTAATTCACCCCGCTAACGAGGCACAGCATGGCACTTGGCAAAGTCAGCGTTAACAATCTCAATCTGGGCCAAGGCGCCGTGACTGAGATCGAGCGCTATTTCCTATACATCGGGCCAGGCCCGAAAACCGCTCCCAAAAACATCGGCAAACTGGTGCCGCTCAATACCGAAAGCGACCTCGATGCCGCCCTGGGTACTGCTGCAAGCGACCTGAAAACCCAGATCACCGCCGCACGATTGAACGGCGGCGATCGCTGGGCCTGTCTGGCGGCACCGATCCTGGCCGATACCGACTGGCGCGCCTCTTTGGAGACTTGCCAGCAGCAGGGCTTTTCGGTCGAGGCGGTCGTTATCACGCAGCCTGTGACCAAGGGCGACGACCTGACGGCCATGCACGACGCGGCTGTGCTGGTTAATAACGTCTACGGCCGTCGCTTGTTTGTCATGGCCGCAACTGCCAGCCCGACAATGCTGCAGTCCTGGTCGGAATATGTGGCCGAGCAAAAGGCGATTACCGCCAACGTGGCCGCGCCGCGTGTGATGGCGGTGCCGCAGCTGCACGGCAATGACCTGGGCGTGTTGGCCGGTCGCTTGGCCAACGCTGCCGTGAGTATTGCCGACAGCCCAATGCGTGTGGCCACCGGTGCCGTAACCGGTCTCGGCAGTGTGCCGGTCGATAAAGATGGCGTGCCGCTGCCGTCCGCAATCCGCGCCGAGTTGGACAAGTCCCGCTTTTCTGTTTCCCAGACCTACCCGGACTATCCGGGTGTTTATTGGGGTGACGGCAACATGCTGGACACCCCTGGCAGCGACTACCAGGTAATCGAATATCTGCGCCTGACGGGCAAGGCGGCGCGCCAGGTGCGGCCGCTGCTGATCCGTCGTGTGGCTGATCGTCGCTTGAACAACACCCCCAACAGCATGGCCGTGAACGTCAACGCGCTGATGGCGCCACTGCGCCAAATGGCCAAGTCGGTCAAGTTCGCCGGCCAGGTGTTCCCGGGAGAGATCGAGACGCCGAAAGACGGCGACATCGTGTTGACCTGGAAGAGCAAAACCGCCGTCGAGGCGTACATCAAGCTCAAGCCCCACAACTGCCCGAAAGACCTCACGGCGAACATCGCCCTGGATCTTTCCAACGACGATTCGGAGTAACCCATGTCACGTATTGGCGGTAAGAACTTTGACGTGAACCTGGGCGATCTGCAGGTACACGTCGAAAGCTGCACCCTAGATATCACCGACAACAGCAAAACCGCGCAAACCCGGGGCGTGCCTGACGGCTACGTCGACGGTGACGTGGCGGCGGCAGGTGAAGTTGAGCTGGATTCGACCAACTTCAACCTGGTGGTCGAAGCGGCACGCACTGCCGGCAGCTTCCGCAAGCTGGAGCCGTTCGACGTGGTGTTCTTCGCCAAAGCTGGCGACGACGAGCTGCGCATCGAGGCGTTCGGCTGCAAGTTGAAGATTTCCAGCCTGCTGAGCATTGATCCGAAGGGCGGCGAGAAGACCAAGCATAAGGTGCCGTTTGAGGTCACCAGTCCGGACTTTATCCGCATCAACGGCGTGCCTTACCTGGACTCCACCGAGATCGAGGGCATTAGCTGATGGTATGCCCGTTCGATCGCGCCCAAGCCCTGGAACAACGTCAGCGGGACCAGGCTATCAACGCCCAGTTGGCCCAGGCCCGGCGTGAGTCAGCGGGCCCAAGCCTTAATCACTGCCAGGACTGTGATAACGAGATTCCTGCAGCGCGCCAGGCGCTCGGCGGCAAGACCCGCTGTGTCCCGTGCCAGTCTTTTTTCGAAAAAGGAATGCAGCGATGAGCACCAATCAGGCGGCCCAGGACACCGCCATCGCGCTGGCGAAGGCGTCACCTGCGATCGGTGTAGCCGCCACTGGGGCGACAGGAGCCATCGACTGGTCGGCTGTCGCCTACATGCTGACTGCCGTTTACATGGTGCTGCAGATCCTGCTGTTGGTTCCCAAGTATCGCCAGATGCTGCGCGATTGGAAGGTTAAGCCATGAGCCTGCGCGGCAAGATCGCCGCCGGCGCCATCGCGCTCTGCAGCTCCACACTCGTCGTGTTCCTGGCCACTTGGGAAGGCAACGGCCAGAACATGGTTTATGCCGACAAGCTGGCCCGTGGGCTGCCAACCGTGTGCAAGGGCATCACCGGCCATACCAGCCCGTATCCGGTGGTTGTCGGTGATTACTGGTCGGATGCGCGCTGCAACGAGGTGGAGCGGCTGGTGATCAGTAAAGGCCAACTGCAGCTGGCCGACTGCATCACCAATCAGGACGTGGACCAGAACACGTTCGACGCCCTGAGCAGCCATGGCCACAACTTCGGCACGCCCAGCACATGCGCCAGTCGCGCCGTGGGCCTGATCAATGCTGGCCGCATAAAAGAGGGCTGCCAGGCGCTTGCCTGGGCACCTGACGGCAAAACACCGGTTTGGGCCTTCATCAGCAAGCCTGATGGCCAGAAGGTATTTGTTCGGGGTTTGCATAACCGCCGCTTGGCCGAGGCCGAGCTTTGTAAGGCGGGCCTGTGATGCGCGAAGGCACTTTCATCCTGGTGCTGTGCCTGGTGGCCTGGTTCGGCTTTGACCTGCTGCAGGGCCAGCGCGACACCGCACGAATCGAGCGTGACGCGGCGCTGTTTGAAGTGAACGGCCTGCGAGAGGCGGCGCGGATCAGCGGCGAAATGCTGGCTGAGCGTGACGCCATCGACCTTCAACGTACCCAGGAACTGAACCATGAACGTGCTGAAAACGATGCTCTGCGCCTTGATGTTGCTACTGGCCGTAAGCGGTTGCGCCTCAACGCCACCTGCAGCGCCCCAGTGCCCGCCAGTGCCGGCGCCGGCGGCGTGGCTGATGCAGCCACCGCCGAACTCACAACAGACGCTCGATCGGATTATTTCACCCTCAGAGATCAGCTTGCCCTCAGCCGGCAAATGATCCTGGGCCTGCAAGACCATGCCCTGCGGGTTTGCCCGCGCCAACCATAACTGACACCCAACCTTTGAACGGAGCAACACTCATGACCGATACACGCGATATCACCCTGGAAGTAGGCGAGCAGGAATTCACCTTCGCACTGACCCCGCAGGACGTCACGAAGTACTTCAACGCAGTCACCCAGGCCAACAAGGTGTCACCAGCCAACAACCTGCTGGTGACCACCGTTAAGCAGGAACAGCGCGCCACCCTCAAGTCCCAGCTGGGTAACCCGGTGCTTGTCATGCAACTGGCCGGCGCGCTTCTGGAAGAGTACGGCCCGGACATTGAAATCACCGTAAAAAAGCCCTCGACCACGCCGAACGACTGAGCGAAAACGGCCTGGGCCAACTGGTGGCCCTGGCCGGCCGCTGGCTACCAGGTGCCGAGCCCACCGCCGAGGTGATGGGAACGGCCAAGTGGCTGGAGGACGAGCATTGGCGCCGCATGGAAATCGCCATTGCCAATGGCATTGCCTACGCACTCAACGGATAAACACTGATGGCTGACAAAAGCGCCCGCCTGGCCTTTATTTTGAGCCTGACCGATAAGGTCACGGCGCCAATGGGCAAGGTCAAAACCGGCTTTTCCGACCTGGCCGAACAGAGCGAAAAGCACATCAAAACCATGGGTTTTGGTCTGGCGGGCATCACGGGCGCGTATGTCGGTATCACCCAATCCATGGAACCCGCCCTGGAGATGAACCGCGCCCTGGGCGAAGTCCGATCGCTGAACGTGGCCGAAGACGCGCTGAACTCGCTAAACCGCAAGTCCTTGGAGTTTTCCGTGGCGTACGGAGAGAACGCCCGGGATTTTGTCGCCTCGGCGTATCAGATCGATGGCGCCATTAAGGGGATGGTCGGCAGCCAGTTGGCTACCTTCACCAATGCCAGCAACGTGTTGGCTAAGGCCACCAAGTCTGATGCGGCGACCATGGGCACCTACGTCGGCACGATGTACAACCTGTTCAAAGGCCAGGCCGACGCCATGGGGAAGGGCCAGTGGGTCGAGACCCTGGCGGGTCAGACCGCTACGGCTGTGCAGTTGTTTCGCACAAGTGGTGAGCAGATCGGCGAGGCGTTCAAGGCTGCCGGTGGCCTGGCCAGCACCGCCGGCGTAAGCCTGGCTGAGCAAATGGCCGTGCTGGGCACGCTGGGCAGCACCATGGACGGCGGGGAGGCCGGCGGCCTCTACAAATCGTTCTTTGAAAACGTCAGCGCGGCCTCTGAAAAACTCGGCATGAAGTTCGTGGATCAGCAGGGCAAGTTGCTGCCGATGATGGACATCCTGGACAAGCTGAAAGGTAAGTTTGGCGATCTATCGATTGAGGCGAACGGTAAACAACTGCGCGATGCGTTCG
Organism: Pseudomonas sp. KBS0710; assembly: GCF_005938045.2. Lineage (GTDB taxonomy): Bacteria > Pseudomonadota > Gammaproteobacteria > Pseudomonadales > Pseudomonadaceae > Aquipseudomonas. The sequence goes on from NZ_VCCF02000001.1 coordinate 924,775, forward strand.
GCGGTGAAGCGGCGCGCTTGATCACCAGCCTGATGGGCGACACAGACCGCCTGAAAAACGGCATGGAGCGACTGGGCAATGTGCGTGGTTTAGAAAACGCCGAACGCATGGCCAAGAACATGGTGGACCCGTGGCAGCAGTTCGGGGCCGCTGTAGAGGCTCTGCGTATCGCGTTTGGCCAGGCGTTGATTCCGATCCTTACCCCGCTGATGGAGCGCCTGGTGGGGATTGCCAGCACGTTGACTCGCTGGACCCAGTTGTTCCCCAACATTACACGGCTTATTGGGATCGTAACCCTATCGTTCCTGGCGATTACCGCCGCCATGTCGTTGCTCACACTGACCGTGGGGCTTTCGAAAATGGCATGGCTGGGGGCCGTTGTGGTGTGGAATGCCCTCACCTGGTCGGGTTATCGCAGCATCGCCATGTTCCTGTACCACACCGTCATGGTGGTGGGGTTCGTGGCCGGCCTGGTGCTGATGGTCGCCTGGATGGGCCTGGTCAAGGGCGCGATGCTGCTTTGGCAGGGCGCGATCTGGCTGGTCAACACCGCGTTGCTGGCCAACCCGGTGGCCTGGATCGTGATAGGCATTGTTGCCCTGGTCGCGGCCGTGGCGGCCGCGATCATCTATTGGGACGACTGGACCAGCGCCCTACTCAACAGCGAGGCGTTCCAGTGGGTGAGCGGGCAACTGGCTGCGCTGTCGGCGTGGTTCGACTCGATGGGCGGTTGGTCGAACATGGCCAGCGCCGCGTGGGACGCGATCGTCAACGTCTTTAAAAGCGCTATCAATGGCTTGATCGAGATGTTGAACAAGATCCCTGGCGTGAACATTGAAGCGGCGTTCGGGGACATGCCGGCGGCGCCCGAGCTACCCACCATCAGTGCCCCGCAAGTGGAAGCGCCGTTGTTGCCGCAACTGGTGAGCGCGCCCCAGCAACCGATCCAGGCACCGCCCCTGGTGCTGGCTCCTACGCCAAAAGCACCGACACCACTGATGCCGAAGCTGGAAGCGTTGCAGCCCCCGGCAAAGGCGCCGGCACTGGTATTGGCTCCGGCCCCGGCCATGGCCGCACCTGCAGCGTTGCAGCCGCCGGCACAGCTTCCGTCCCAGGTCCTGGCACCGGTGGCACAGCCCCAGACGCCCAAGGAATTGCCGCGCACGTTGCCCAAGCTGGTGGCAGTGCCACCGGTGCAAACGCCGGCGCCGATCGGGCCGCAGCTGACTGTCCCGCAGCCGCTGCAGACGCCGCCCCTGGTCACCGCTCCCGCTCCAACGGAAAAGGCTGAGCAAAGCCAGCAGCGCATCAACGGCTCGGTATCAAGCCTGTCTCCGAAACGGCCTGACGCCGTGCCCCGGGGCGGCTTCCTGGCCAGCATCCAGAACAACAATCAAACCCAGAACAAGGGCACTCATGTGGAGAACGTCAACATTCACACCGCCAAGCAAATGAATCCGCTCGAACTGGAAGGCATGTTGGCCATGGCGGTGGGCGGATGAGCGAATACATCGATCTGTTGATCATGGACAACGACCTGGTACTGGACCCATCGCGTCAGCCGCTGCTGATCGAGGACCGGGCCAGCATCGCCCAGGACATCGCGCACATGATCCGCGAGAGCGGGTTGCTGGTCACGCTGGTGGCCGAGCGCAGCCGTCTGCGTCAGCGCGACTGCATCCAACAACTGGAACTGCTGGTAGAGGCCGACGCGCGCCTGGTGCCGGGTACGGCGTTGATTAAACAAGTGGAGTCTGGCCGCTACCTGGTCACGGCGAAAACGCTGAAATTTGGCGATATCGAGGTGACGCTGTGAGCGACGTAGATTTTAAACAAGCGCTGGCAGACAGCGGCATTCCGGTGACTGAGGACGGCTTGCGCAAGGCTTGGGAAAGCGAAGTTGCCGCGCAAGGTAGCAAGCTGAGCAACACCAGCGCCTACTCGCCGTTCTGGCGGCTGATCACCGCGCTGGTGACCAAGCCGGTGTTGTGGCTGATCAACTTTGTCAGCGGCACCGTCCTGCCCAACTTCTTTGTTAAAACCGCTGTGGGCAAGTGGCTGGACATGCTGGCTTGGGCGGTCAACGTCGAGCGCAAAGGGGCGACCAAGGCCAAAGGCGTGCTGCTGTTTACCCGCGATGTCGCCGGTGGCGTGCTGGAGCTGCCCGCCGGCGTCCTGGTGCAATCGGCTGCGATCAACGGCCATATTTACCAACTGATCACCACCCAGGCCGTGACCTTCGCGGATGGCGTGCTGCAGCTGGAAGTCCCGGTAGAAGCCCAGGAAGTGGGCAGCGGCTACAACCTGGCCCCGGGTTACTACGCCATTCTGCCCGTCCCGATTGCCGGCATTGCCCAGGTGGTGAACGCGGACGGCTGGCTGATTGCACCAGGTGCAGATCCTGAACCGGACGATCAGCTGCGTTTGCGCACACGCAACCAGTTCTCGGCGGTCAACCAGTGGCACACCGACTCGGTGTACCGCGCCATGATTTCAGCCTTCCCAGGCGTGCGGCCAGATGGCGTGTATTTCCTGCACGGCGCGCCACGTGGCCCGGGCAGCGCCAATGCCTATGTGCTGTTTGATGCGGATGTGCCGGCGGCGACTTACCTGGAGCAAATCAACGCGCATATCCGCGACCAGGGCAACCATGGCCACGGTGATGACCTGCTGGTGATGGTCATGCCTGAGACACAGCACGCGCTAAGCCTCACCTGGTGGCCACGATCGTTGTTGACCGTCGAGCAGCGCGAAAAGCTGCAGGCGGAAATTGGGCAGTTCATCCGGGCAGCCTTTCGCGAGAGCGGCACGGGCGACTATCAGCCGACGCTGACCTATCCCCAGTCGCGCTTTTCGTTCAGCCGCTTGGGCGAAGAGCTTCACCAGCAGTTCGCCGGCATCGAGTCGCTGCATTTTGACAATGCCGACATCGTGTCAGAGCTGAGCATTCCCAGGATCAAGACCCTGCAGGTGGTGCCGGCATGATCAAGCTGAGTTTGCCTTTCTGGCTGGACGGCCCGCAGTTGGCCAAGTTGAAAGCCGCCGCCCAGTCCTGGTGGGAAAAGGTCGAAAGTTGGCTGCAGTGGCCACTCCTGCAGATGGACGCGGACACCTGCCACCTGACCGTCCTCGATCTGCTGGCCTGGCAGCGCGATATCAGCCGTTTCAAAGACGAGCCGGAAAGCCTCTACCGGCTGCGGGTGAAGTTTGCCTTCATAAACGCGGTCGACGCCGGCAGCACGGCTGGACTCAAACGCATCCTGCAGCGACTGGGCGTTGGCTATGTCGAGATCAACGAGCGGTTGCCCGATCGGGATTGGGACGTGGTGCTGTTGCGCCTCTCCGATTCTCAACTGTCGCAAAACCCGGAGCTGATGCGCGTACTGATTCAACAGTACGGCCGCACCTGCCGTCGCTATGACTTCGTGACCATCACCCCCGTATCACTGCGCATCGTCGCGGTGGACTTCAACGACGACCAGCAAACGCTGGTTGCCAGCCTGTAGGAGCCCCCATGGGAGCCAGCATTACCCTTGCAGGTGAAAGCCTGATCGCGCAGAAACTCGGCGCACAACAATCACTGAGCGTTGCCCGATTTGTCCTGGCCAACGTGCCCGGACTTGACCCGAATTCCGGTGTGGATCGAACAGCGGGCAAGCCAGTGCCGGCACAAATCGTCGGCACCTATGACGTTACCCAGAAAGGTTTCGTGAATCCGAACCAGGTGGTCTATAGCCTGATGCTTGGTAGCGATATTGGGGACTTTGACTTCAACTGGATCGGCCTTGAGACCAGTGAAAACGTATTGCTGGCCGTAGCGTATGTGCCGGTACAGCAAAAGCGCCGAAACATCCCGCCGCGTCAAATCGGCAACAACGTGACGCGTAATTTTTTGGTGGTGTTTGACGGCGCCCAGGCGCTGACCGGGATCAAGATCGATGCCAGCACCTGGCAGCATGACTTCACCGTGCGCCTAAGCGGCATTGATGAGCGCGAGCGCTTGAGCAATCGCGACGTTTTCGGGCGCGCTTGCTTCCACGGCAGTGCGCTTGAACTGCAAAAAGTGGGCAATGCGTACAGCCTGAAACCTGGCATTGCCTATGTTGAAGGTGTTCGGCTGGAGCTAAAAGGCGCCCAAGCTGTTGCTGTTCCTTCAATCCCTAACGTTGCATGGCTTGACGTACGCCTGCAGCGCGAATTAAGCGATGTGGTCGGTACGTTCCAGGTTGTGTTTGGTTGGGACAAGCAGGACTACACCGACAGCGCAGGTGTACGGCATTACCTGGTGCCCATTGCGGAACTGCCAACAACGGCCGCAATCAGCGATCTGCGAGCCGTTGAGCCGATCACCGGCGAGTTGATCAAGCACCTAGCCGCTCGTACTGGTGATTATCCTGGCTTACGCGCTCGCTCCACGACAAAGGATGACGTGGGGCTGGGGCAGATCCCGAATGCCATCAGCAGTGATTCAAACTCGGATGATCCTTGGATACTGGCCACCACGCATATGGTGCAGTTGGTACGTAACAACCTGTATGCCGGCATTAACGCGTTGATGACCGGCACCACAGCGGCCGGCAAAGCCTTGAAGCTGGCCACGGCGCGTACGTTTAAATTTAGTGGCGCGGCAACAGGTAGCGCGACGTTTGACGGCACCGCTGACCCGGAAATTGCGCTGACGCTGGCTAATAGTGGGGTAACGCCCGGTGGCTACACAAAAGTGGCGGTTAACGCGAAGGGGATTGTTTTTGCAGGCGATAATCCCACGACATTGGGGGGGTACGGGATCACTGACGCCTACACCCGAGGTGAGGTGGCCAACGGCTTTGTAAAGCAAGGCGGTGGTGCTGGTCAGACCTTCAACAGAGTTTGTATTGGCTGGTCCTCGATCGGCTTAAAGGCGAGCGTTGATGATATCGACTTGGGGCGTATCTGGACTGAAAACAACTTTAATCCAAGTTCGAAGGCCGATAAAGCAGGCACTCTTGCGGGTTATGGAATTACCGATGCCTACACAATCGATCAGACAAATCAACAGATCAACTACCGAGTTATTCGGGACGGAATAACGACCGCTGGCTTTGCCGGGAATGACGCGAGGCTTCCATATTTTCGCCGGGAGTCAGACGGGCTCGTTCAATACTTGCAAACAAGGCTGGGGTTTACGCCCGTGCGGCAAGGTGGCGGAATAGGGCAGCTGGACAATGCTGTTAGCATCGGGTGGAGTTCTGCGGGGCTAAAAGCTACCGTTGACGGTTTGGATCTCGGTGTTGTCTGGTCTTCTTATAATTTTAACCCTGATGATAAGGCAAACAAAGGTAGTACTCTCGCTGAATATGGAATTACCAATGCCTATACAGTGGAACAAACCAATCAGCAACTTTTGCTGAGAACAGTAGGCGACTCAGTGTCCACGGTCGGGTTTGCCAGTGGGAATCCTATTTATCCGTACTTACGTCATAAAGAGAATGGGCAGGTTTACTACCTACAGACCCAGCTTGGATTCACGCCCGTAGAACAGGGAGGCGGCGCCGGCCAAGCCTCTAACAAAATTCGCTACGGTTGGGATAGCCAAGGCCGAGGTATGCGTACCCAAGTAGATACTTCCGACATGGGGCTGCAGTGGGGCGAGAAGAATTTTTACAGGCCTGATAGCGATAACTTTATGGGTGTCGGAGTAACCGGTACGTCAGTACAGCTCCCACCTGGCGGGTCATGGTGTTACTCGCTGATGCACTACTACATATCCGGCCAGGGCGTTGTTGGCAAAAGTGGCCACGCACCTGGTGGGACAGTTATTTCTTTTGCTGGTGGAGCAACTATTTACGGCTTTGCTTGGAGATATGCACCTTGATTGAGGAATTTGAAAAGAATGAAGTTGCGGCTCCGATCGAGGATTCACCATCTGCCCCGCCTGCGGAAGTAATGGTGACGTTCAGCGACGTGTCAGTTAAAGCGGACAAAACTTTTGTGGTCACCGTTGCCGGTAATCGTTGTCATGTTACTCAGGACTACAACAAGCCTTTGTATCAGGCCATTCGCGCCTACCTGGACGACGGCGGGAAGTTCTCAAAATATGCGGAGGATGTTTTCGTCGATTCAGATCCTCTTGTACTTGCAAGACTTTGGGCTGAAACAAGTTTGCAGAAAACGGAAACGCTCGTTGCTCAATACCGCGACGCCCGCGACTTGGGCGGGGACTTGCCAATCACTGCTGAGCAATTCACAGCTCTGCTGACTTGGCGTCAGGCGGTTAGAGACTGGCCAAAAGCCAAACGCTATCCGGCGGAGTCGACCCAGCCCAAAGCCCCTGCCTGGTTGAGCGCGGTTCTACAAAATGGCGAATGATTGGGCACCAGTAACTATGCGCTGGCCCGAGCAAGCCACCCAATGGATGGGGCAGCTGTCAGCGGCTCAGGGGCTGGCCGGCGGCGAGCTTGCCAGCACGTCTAAACGTCTGACGGCCCTCAACGGGAAAACCTCAACAAGCCCTGGGCCGGTCGGTGATGCCGCTCAAGCTGCGATAGCGGCCGGTCGTTCGGCAATCACCGAGCAGTTGGGCGAGGCGCCGGCGTGCCTGGTAGTGACGCCGTTTCAAAGTGGTATCGGCCAGGGCCGCGGCTATCAGCGCTTCCTGTCTGCGCCGAACTTGCTGCAGCTGCTGGCGGGCAAACTGGTTGACGTCAGCGACACCGGGCGACCGAACGGCCCCCAGTTCGCCCTGTGCCTTATGTTCCTTTCCACACGCTTTGATCAGTTGGCGGCGAGCCTGGCGCGCTTCAATGCCTTGGTACCGATGCCTGACCTGGTGAGAGCTGAACGCCGTGCACGGCACCTGTCGAAGCTGGAGACAGAAAAGTGGGAGATTCCCGCCGCCGGCACCTTGCCGCGTTGGCAAGCACTGCCCCTGGAGCGCTGCACTGTGGTCAAGGCCGCGCAGCAATCTATGGCCGGCCAGTTGGCCGTCTTGGAAGGTTACGCGGCCGACAGCTCGCCCATGGCTGACCTTGCCGCACTGGCCAACCGTAAGGCGACTCAGCAAAGGGATCGTGATCAGCATCTGTCCGACCTGAAAGCGCTGTTGGCCGATGGCAACCCGGACAGCAGCATGTGTGCCCGCATGATCGGCCCTGGCAACGCCACCGAGTTACGCCAGGCGCTGTTAGCGGGTGATGCTCCGGGGCATGAGTGGGTGCTGTGCGCGGGCGCGCTCCTGGTGGGATCTGAGAAGGGTTTGAGTTTCGTTCGCGAGCTGGTGGGCCTATGACGCTGCTACTTGACGGGCAAGAGGTGCGCGGGAAGAACCTCAAGGTCACCGGCAACCTGCGCATCGAGAGCGACGACCTGTCGGGCCAGACCAGCAACACCGACAAGGGGCACAAGGGTTTCAAACCCAAGACCCTGACGGTCAGCCTGATGATCCCTTTCGTTGACCAGGTGCAATTGCGTGACCTGATGCGCCTGGTGGAAGCGACCGAAGGCGGTGGCCAGCTCAAGACATACCGCATCCTCAATGACACCGCCGCTGCGTTCGGCATGCGCCAGGTGACCTTTACCGAGGGCGTCAGCGCCCGTGAAGACGACAACCTGCGCGGCTGGCTGATTCAGTTCACGTTGACTGAAAAGCTGTCGAACCCGGAGAAAGTCGAAGGGCGGCGATCGGGCAACGCAGTTACCACGCAGTCCGGCCCAGGAGGGGCAGTCGGTGGTACCGGCGGCACCAGTGGCGACTCGAGCGACGGACCCGAGGAACTGACCGGCTTCGAAGCCACGTTGAAAAAAGTGGATGGCTGGCTGGGTGGGAGTGACAAGACATGAAGATGCACAAGGAGCTGGCCATCAACGGCGTGCCCTACGTCCTGGTGAAAAACGAAGTCCGGCTGGACGCAAAAAGCCCCGGTCGGGCGACGTTTACCATTCAGGCCAAAGCGCCAGTTAAAGGCTTGGTAACGCTCGATATCGGCTACAACGGCAGCACGCTGCAGCGTCACTTCATCGGCTACGTGGAACGCTCCACTACGGCCAGCAGCACCCAGCAGGTGCTGTTCTGCCGAGAACTGGCCGCGATCCTGGCCAACCCGTTGCCGCTGAACCTGCGCCACGTCGACCTACGCGCCGTCCTGGTTGAGATCAGCCAGCACACGGGCTTGCGCTTTCGCGTACCGGAACAGCCGTATGCCAGCGTCAAGGCGCCTTTTTTCTACAGCCTGGCCGCCGGCTATCAAGCGATGGACAGCCTGGCCCGAGTTTTCAACATTCCCGACTTCATCTGGCAGCAGCAGGGGGACGGGGAAGTGTTCGTGGGCAGTTGGGCCGACAGCTTCTTTGGCGTTCGCTCGCCGCTGCAGCTGCCGGTGGAGCTGTTCGACGACTACCAGGGCAACCAGAGCGCGATGATTGCAGCCCTTCCAGGATTGCGACCAGGTGCAACGATCAACCACGGCGAGCGCATCACCAGTGTGGCGCTCATCGACAACCAGATGGCCATCCGATGGACGACGCAATCCGCCGCAGCGTAGAACGACAATTCCCCGAACTCACCGGCGGTTACCATCTGCCACGCTTTGCCCGGGTCGTAGCCGTGGCAGATGCCCCGGCCGGCGCCGGCATTTGTGATGACTTCCGGCCGCGCTACGCGGTCGACATCGAGGTCCTGGGGCCGGACGGCGAGCCAGACACCAAGCTGCCGATCCTTACCGGCGTGCCGTTGCCACTGCCCACCGGTGGCGAAGAGATGGGTATCTATGCCTTTCCCGAGGAAGGTACCCAGGTTGTGGTGTGCTTTGCCTATGGCCTGCCGCACAAGCCCTATATTCAAACCATATTGCCGCATGGCTTGAGCATGCCCAGCGTGCCGAAGGGGGATCAGGTGTGGCAGCACAGTGAGGCCTGTCAGCAGCGGGTAGACGCTGACGGCAATTGGCTGCGTCAAACCGACGGCAAGATCCTGGACAAGGCTATCGAGCGGGAAGTGGAGGCGATGGGCAACACCGAGCGGTACCAGAGCCACACCAAGACAGTGGACGACCATTCAACCGAATCGGTGGGAGGCATCAAGACGCTTGAAGCCCTGGGCGCTCTCAAGCTGCTGTCGGGAGGATCTGCGAGCCTGGCGGCGGTGGATGATCTGCACCAGGCGACCGGGCGCGACTTGAACCTGGTAGTGGGGCAGAAGCACAACGCCACGGTGGGTGGCGATATGGAGGAAAGGATTCAAGGGCTGCGTGAGAGTGTCGCGGCGGTAAGTCAGCGACTTGTGGGGCCTAAGACCTGGTTAGGGTCGGAAGAAACAAATGTACTGCAGGTGCTTGGTGATTTACTGACTCTCGTTCATCAAATGAATGCTCAATTAGCCACCCATACACATGGTCCTACACCTGCGCCTAGCAATGCCTCTATGTTTGAAAATAACTCTTATGTCGCAAGTCGGCTTGCTAAAAAGCTGTTAGTGGTTACGCTTTAGTTATGAGTTGAGAAGATAAAACTTTACTGTCGATTCAATTCCTTTGCTCTTATAAGTGAATATTTCGCGACTAGGAGGTAGCTCAATTAAAGGCTTGTTTGCTGCGCCAAGAATTTCCGGCCAATTATCAGGTGTGTGTTTTAGGATTTCTATTTTTTTCATATAGAAAAGGGCTGATGGTAGTTCTGATGCACTTGCTTTCTGTACTAGATCTTTAGCTGTGGAATAAACGGTATCTGCCCATGCGGCTTTTGCAATGATTGCCTCTCGAGCATGATAAGTGGAACACATAGCGAGAGTTTCAGCACTTTCGCTTTTACATAGGGTTTCGGCGTAATTATACCAGTCTTTTCCATTTTCTAAATAACCAATGCGGTAACACAGCATGCCTAAATTGGCAGCAGCATGAGATGCGCTCGATTTATCTTTTCTTATTATGTCTTTGAAGAAGGTTACCCATGCCAGTATGGTTGCCTCGTCTACTGGTTGCTCAGTGGGGATTCCAATTTTTGCTATCTCGGCATAAGCTTTATTTAGTTTTAGCGTGAGATTGTCTGGATTGGTTTTGAGGCCTTCAATTGCGACTCCAATCACTATGTCATACTTGTCGACTAGTGCGGCGAGGTAAGTTGCGAGCATTGGTGGTTTACTTGAATATGGCTCGGATTTGTACCACTCCATACAGAAGTATAAAGCTTTGCTAATATTTCCGTTAATGTAGTTCTCCCACGCTTTTGCCTCAAAAGCCATTTCCATTTGTTCATTTGTAATTTGAACGCCGGCTTTCAAGTCATGAGCTTGCTCTACCCACTTTACTTGCGCTAATACATTTCTATTCGGAGCCTCTAATGAGTTTCGGAAATAATTTTTGGCTTTTTTGTTTGCTCCGGCGGATAGCTCTAGTGTGCCTAGCGCGCTTGCAAGTTCAGCCGTGTGTTTCGGATTAAAACCCGCTTCTAATAGTTTTTTTGATGTGCTAATATTTTTGCTGGTGCGGCCAGATAACTCGGATACTGCTATTTCCGCGGAAGCGATCCACGGGTCATTACGGATACCAGGATGACTCATTAGCAGTCGGTGAGACTTGTCAATTAGATTGATATGAACAAATAGTCGTGATGCTACCCTAGTAACCCATCTGTGGCTTGGCTCCAAGTTTAGAGCAATGGTCATTGCTTTTTCTGCATGGCTGCTGTTACCCAGAATTACATGCTCTCTCGCTAAGTCCACCCAGGCAAGAGCATTCCTTGGTTGTTGACTTAGATGGGCGCGCAACTTTCTTATTTTATAGAATTCTAAGTTTTTCTGGACTTCTTCTACCTGTCCTAGAACTTGTTGAGCCAAGATTGTTATAGGAGTAGGGAGGCCACTTTCTTTTAGAATTCGTCTGGCTGCAAATGTTAATGCTTCATCTTCACGTTCAAGTGAAGCTACATTCAATAATTCGACAGCGATGCCAACCTTGTCACTACGCTTTAGCTCAAGTATGAGCTTGTCTGAGAGATTTTCAGAAGTCACTGTTGTGGTTGTATTTCTTAAAGAGGTGTTTTCAGATAACCCTCCCGACAATGCAGAGTCATCCCAAATTGGTAATACTTTTCGGTCAAACTCATTGTTATGGAAGCTCATAAGTCATGCCTTCCGTTTTGCAGCGATTATTGATTGACGCTCCGCTTCATTACTCAAATAGTCGAGTTCACTCACGAAGCGATTGAAACCTAGGCCCAAATAGTTCTTTTTACCCATTACGCCTTTTGCTCCACGCATAGTATAGTCGGGATTCGAACATTGATTAATCAAATCCACGACTCTTTTTCCTAACCATTCCGGATGAGTAGTCCTAAATTCTTCAAGACCGTCATAGAACGCTTTTTGAAGGTAAGGTAAAGCCTGCGCATAAGTGCTCTGTCCGCCCCCCCATCTTTTCGGTGATAGGGCTTTAGGGATCCTGCGCTGTATGATTGTATTTACGTTGACTCCGAATATAAGGAAGCTGATCATAGAACCAAATTGATATAAATCGCATCTTTCGCGGCGATCAACCCACTCGTTAAGTGTAAGACCATATAGTTGCTCTGGGGGAGCGTATCCGTGATCGCCCGCTACTATCCATCCGTCATAAACCCCAACAGAGCCTTGGACACTGGCGCGACCGAGGTCGCCAATCTTCGCGCCTGAGTTTTCAAAAATCATTACGTTCGAAGGTTTGATATCTTGGTGACTGATTTTTTCTGCATGTAATTGTGAGATGCCTAATGCAATTTCTTTCAAGTACCGAAATTTAATTGAAAGGTCATGTAGGTTATTTTGTTTTATGTAGCTACGAACATCACCGCCGTCTGCTAACTCCATGACCATGTATGGAATTTCATTGACCATGTCGCCGGGTACTTGCGGGACCATGACTTCGCCGTGTTCTATGATTCTAACAACCTGACGCATTTTAGACTTAACGCAAAAACTGTTTAGCCCTTTTTCATTGTTGAATGCAGTAGTTTCTTGTTGCAACGTCTCCATCCAAGAACGGGTTCCACGTTTTTTTAGAACATTGTCAAGATCAAATGCCTTTAAAAATGCGGTCTTACCATCCTTGCTTACTACGTAAGACACCGAAAACGTACCCCCGCTCCCCTCATCACCCTCTTGAGCACGTCCTACCGCTAAAATTTTCCCTACAGTCCAACCGTTCGTTAGGGTAATGCCGCTTAAGCGCGTTGCTGGGGTGTTATCGAGCATTGACGGTCTCCATGTCTTGCCATTTAGAATTTTTGGCTTATTTCTTGGCCTCTCTAAGGTCTGGCTTTTTGCTATGACATGTCAATCACGACGCCGAGAAAAAAGTCTTTGTAAAACCACTTATCCCCCTCCCGCCGACGGGGTTTGCGTCCTTTTTTTGTGCAAATCCAGATGTAGTGCAAACGAACCGGCAGCCCAGACGGGCCGGGGGGCTCTTCAGGGTGCCGGCAGTTTCACAGATTGCAAAGTTTTGAAGAGAAGTGCAGGGCGACTGCACGGAGGTGCAGCTGACGATTACGGACGGGGCAGGGCTGGAGGCCCCGGATTCATTGGTCTGTGTACAGAAAAATACAGGAGTAAGGGTATTTTCCAAAACGAGATAGGTCTTTTTTCTCGCCGACCGTGGCTGCCGTCGATGAGGTCGAAAGCTGTCATAAGCCATGAATCTTTTGGGTTTGCCGAGATTGCGGCATTTCACAATTTGTCTCGATTCATTAGCTGGCGCCTGGCCTTCTCAATCTGGCCAAACCTTGCTTGATATGCCCCGCGTTCTCACCGATTGCCTCTAAGGCACCACGCACGTTGTCACCCACTTCTACGGAGCCATGTTGTTCCAGGCGTAGCGTGAGTTCCATCACAGCGGCTTCAAGTGCCAACTGATTTTCATACATCCTTTCAAGTACATCTGAGAGCGAATATTCATGCGCCATACAAGGGGTTCCTATTGTGAGCTCTCAGACTAGCCCCAAGCTGAAGGACTCGCCAAACAGATGGCGATTTTGGAACCAGGGCTGGGAAAAAGGTAATTTTGGTTAGGAAAGGCATTAAATCCGCCACAGCCCGCGTAGTACGTGGGTTTGACGCATTACCTTGAGGGGTAATATTTGGTAATGGTGAAGGTAATATTCGTCCAAGTCCCCGGTTTTGTTGGGGATTGAGCCTGTCAGTAATTACCCGATGAAAAGGTAATGACCTAACCTATAAATTACCAAATTATTACCTTTCTAAATTTCTATCAAGCTATTGAAATTAAAGGGTTTTATTCTGCTTTATCAAGCTTATTACCAATATTACCTTTTTCCCATGCCTCAACATAAATCGGGCGACACCCCGTTTTTTACCCCCTTCCAACCCTCGCGCACTAACTTGGTGCAAAACCCATGGGACCACCATGGGACTGAGAAAGCCGATTTTTTAGAGTGATAGCATCGCTGCAGCCCGCGTAAACCGGGGACTTGCATAATGAAAGTGACTTTGCGGGTAGTTTCGAATCTCTCCTTCACCGCCACATTAAGTACCTAAAGGCCCCGTTTATCGGGGCCTTTTTGCATTCAGTGGTTTCTATTTTCCACTCATTTTTTGCGTAGTTTGAGCCTGGAGCCCTTAGGGCTCCAGGCTTCATCGTGCAGACTATTTTTTTCCCTGTTCTGCTTCTTCTGCTTTGTTACCAAAAGATCAGTTGCCCAGACTCGTTTCAGCTCATGCTGTTTCGCGAGTTGAGCAAGCTATAACTAGCCCTCCATTCACGTGTTACTCATCCAGCGCGAATGCGATTACGTAATCTCCCCGATCAGGCGAGCCACGAGATCCACTGGCGGTTAACACTACAAATTGTTTACCTGACTTTTTGGATAAGTAAGACATTGGGGTGCTTTGACCTCCAACAGGCAGCTTTCCTTTCCAGAGCAAGCGCCCTGTATCTGTGTCGAAAGCTCTGAGGTAGTAGTCCAGCGTGCCACTGTAAAAGGTTATCCCGCTGCCAGTCGTCAAGGAGCCGCCGACTGAAGGCATTCCTGTTTCCATCGATAGGTGCGTCTTCAGGCCTAGCGGGCCGGTGTCAGCCGGCGTGCCGAGTGGAACCTGCCAAGCGATTTTGTGGGTGCTAAGGTCGACTGCGGTCAAGGTGCCCAGCAATGGCGCGTTGCAAGGCACGCCCAGCGGGGAAATGAGGTATTGGTTAATTACGCCGAAAGGCGTGCCTGTCTGCGGGGCATAGCCCGTGTGACCGTCCCCAGCATTTAGTGGCGTCTGATCCCTGGGGACCAGCTTCGATAACATCACGATACGAGTGTCGTTAAGAATCAAGTAGTGGCGCTTCTCATCCAGAGAGGCGCCGCCCCAATTCATGCCCCCTGTATTTGCCGGATATACCAGTGTGCCCTTTACGGAGGGGGGAGTGAAATCACCCTGGTATCGATATTTCTTGAATTCGATCCGGCACAATAACTGATCGAACATCGTCATTCCCCACATGTCCGCTTCCCGCAGTTTTCCTCCACGGATCTGCGGCATCGCTACCGAGTAGGGTTGCGTCGCAGAGAGGCGCTCTCCTTGCGCAGGGTCGTTAGTGGGAACGGGTTTCTCTTCCACTTGCGACAATGGCACGCCTGTTCTGCGGTCCAGCATGAAGATCTCACCGCGCTTGGTGATCTGGATAAGTGCGGGAATGTCAGGAGCGCCCTGTTTACCCGGTATGTCGTACAAATTCGGATGCGCGGGCACATCGTAGTCCCACACATCGTGGTGGGTTGTTTGAAAATGCCATCTTTCTTTTCCCGTACGATAATCAACCGCGACAACAGAAGAGCTATATTCATCCGACGCTGCGGTTCTTTTTCCTCCCCAGTAGTCTGGAGTCGAATTGCCCGTAGGAAGGAACACCAAGCCCAATTTTTCATCGACGGTTGGAAATGCCCAAACGTTTGGAGTACCTCGTGTGTAGCTTTCACCTGCGGGTGGAAGTTTGTCGATGCGCGCGTTACCCAAATCCCATGCCCACAAAAGAGCACCGTCCACCGCATCGAAAGCCCTGACCACTCCAGAGGGCTCGTCAACCGACATGTTGTCCCACACCCAGCCGGCGATAATTATCATGCCGTTTTCGACCAGAGTAGGCCCTGAGGTTTGCATGTAATAACCAGGTGAGACTTCTCCCATACCAGTCTTGAGGTCAACGCTTCCCTCGTTACCGAAGCCGCTGCATGTAATGCCTTTTTCAGCGTCTAACTCAATAAGGCGATTATCGTAAGTTGACAATATAATTCGGTGAACACAGTTAGCATCGGTTGGCACTGATGCAGGTGCTCGTAAAGTGTTTTTTGAAGTGTCCACATACGCCAAACTTCTGCACCGGTGCCAAATGGGTGATTTTGCTTCGCTCTTGAATTCCCATTTTTTTAATCCACTATCAGCATCCAGTGCGATAACATTATCGGCAGGCGTGCAAACATAAACAGTGCCGTCTACTTCCAGCGGCGTATTTTGATCTTCTGCGCCGTCTTTAGCGATATCTCCAGTGCGATACATCCAAGCGATCTTGAGATTTTTTACGTTCTTACGATTGATTTCGCTGTAAGTGACGTGACCGTGTCGCGCGTTGGAGCCAGCAAACTGTGTCCACGGTTGCCCCGAATCGCTGAGTGATTCATCGTCCACAAGGCTGGTATCTTTGGCAATTCCATGGACGATGAACAGACTGCCGAAGCTGAGGCACAGAGCAACTGTCAAGACAGAGGCTAGAGCAACCTGAGTGCGCGACCTATAAGCTTTAGGGCCCGTGCAAGGGAGCCATAAGTGAAGCAATACGATGGCTAGTGTGGCCGCGATGGGGGCGAATATTCGTGGGAAAAGATACCAGGCACTATCTCCTGATTCCCAGAGGGCCCATGCAATTGTCGCAACGGTACCCACCAAGGATACTTTTACAGTCATCTCAGAGCGTCGTATCAACAACACAGCTATCGCTATCATAAATACGCCATAAAGCGCGTAATAGTAAGCACCTCCAAGATCAATGAGTTCAAGCCCGAACCAAACCAAAAAAAAGCCCATGGACAGGAAGGTGAAGCTAACCAGTCCGGCTACGAAAGCTTGTATTCGTGTAGGACTGCTTGACTGTGCAGACATATGGTTACCCCTAAGGTTGGACGTAAGGCATCGGAGACCGATCGCGCCTTAGTGAACTTGCGCTTTAGTAATCGAGTGTTGTAGTGCGATGAATAGGTTGAGTTTTAGTTTATTAGGCTGACGGGCGTTCAAGCCGTATCGAGTAGCCGGTGATTGCAGAAATAGCTATTTGATATTTGCATTGTTTCACGGCTGAGGATTAATTAGCGGGTTCTGGTCGTTTCAATTATGAAACTCTGCGTTTCGATTTCTTGCTGATCAAGATGTGTTTTGTCGGGTTGTGTTTGGAATATACTGCGACGGCAGGATTGCGATAGGCAGAGGTTTTGAGGTTGGGCCAGCGCTTAAACTATTATCGTTGTTTAAATTAGGCGTTACGGTTTTGTAGTGGTTAGGCACTTTTTGATGACAGCGCTGAAAGTTCTTGTTGTTTGCTGAAGGTGAGGGCTTCGACGCCGACTGTCAGGTTTTCTAAAAGGGCTGACGTATATTTTAAAGAGGTTTTCAATGTGGGCTATGCTGGGTTAAGGCTTTTCTCAATATTCGCTATGTGTGTGAGCTATTGTTCAGAAGCTTATTTTTTTGTTCCTCAGGAACATTTTAGTCAAGGTGCTGAAGATATAGAATTTGGCGGGTTTGTTTTCGCGAAGAACGTTGAATACACTCATTTTAAAGGTCTTGATTTTAAAAACCGAAAATATAAGGATGACGCCTATTTTTTTGACCGTGCTGGTATTGATGAGGGGGCTTTAAAGGGAATAGGTGGTCTGTTTGCAAATCACTATCGTGAGTGTGAGACCTCATTTTCAAATGTTACCTATTCACGCGGATTTGATTGTAGCGACTGGAAGTGTGGTGAGTGTTTGAATGACTTTAGTCATTATGATAAAGCCCTTTGTCATTATGATGGCTTGGTCGGATGCTCGACTGCCCGCCCTGCAGTCTCTTATAAAATAGGTGATCAACTGATCAATGCTGAAGAAATCAAAAAGAGTAAGTGTTTTTTTGAAAATGGTCGTTTGAGCGTAATCAACATTTTGTGTGCGGCTTGTAACCATAACCGATTGTCATTGAACGCGTAGCCCGCACCCAGCAATTGTCTTGTATGACCGTCGACAGAACTAGCGTTCTGTCCGTAAAAATCCCTATCTAAAAATTCGGCAATAATGAGCGATGGCGCAATGAGCAAAACGAGCTGGACAATATGCGAGCACTGCGATGCCGTCTATCCATCCATATTTCTAGAACAGGGGCAAAAAACCTACTGCTTGCGCTGCGGTTCCGTTCTTGAGGTGGTTGGTCGGTTGAACACACAACAAATGCTGGCACTTTCCATCTGCGCGTTGA
Source organism: Pseudomonas sp. KBS0710 (assembly GCF_005938045.2). Lineage (GTDB taxonomy): Bacteria > Pseudomonadota > Gammaproteobacteria > Pseudomonadales > Pseudomonadaceae > Aquipseudomonas. The sequence continues at coordinate 942,227 of NZ_VCCF02000001.1, forward strand.
TTGTCTTTTGCATAGCTAATGCGTTTCCAGTGATGTCAATCAGCGTGCAGGGCTTAAGTAATGAAGCGACCTTGTGGCAGTCGATAAATGCCCTGGCTCAGGGCCAAATTAGTGTGATCGCTGCCGTAGCCGGCCTGACGATCATATTGGCACCCTTGCTTCAAATATTGTTGCTGTGTTGGGTGCTGAGCTTTGCCGTGGCAGGTGTTGCCGCACCTGGTTTTAGCGTTTGTATGCGCGCGCTTGAATACCTTCGACCGTGGAGCATGCTGGAAGTATGTTTGCTGGGGATTTTGGTAGCAATCATCAAACTGGGAGGGCTGCTCGATGTTCATCCTGGCATGGGACTTTGGGCATTGACGATGCTGACGTTGTTGATCATCCCTATTTCCGGCAAGAGCATCCGCCGTCTTTGGGAAGAATTTGAAGGTGGGCCTTCGTGAGAAAGTTTAATAATGCCAGTGATATGAATTTAATATTATGCCATCTCTGCGGTAACGCCTGCGTTGATGGGGTTCTTCGTTGTCCGCGCTGCCGTTCAACATTGCACCGGAGGAAACCCGATAGTCTGGCACGTACCGCCGCTTTCTTTATGGCTGGTCTGATTTTTTATATACCCGCCAACTTGCTGCCGATGATGTACACCGACATGTTCGGTAGTGGTAGCGAAAACACAATATTGAGCGGAGTGATCGAGTTTTGGGAAAGCGGATCATGGGATATCGCACTGTTAATTTTCATCGCTAGCGTGCTGGTGCCGTGTCTGAAATTTCTGGTACTTGGCACGTTGCTGGTGACTTGCCGGCTGCGCAGTCGGTGGGCTATGCGGGAACGCTCAAAGCTCTATCGTTTAATTGAAGTGATCGGTTATTGGTCAATGCTCGATGTACTGGTCGTTGCGTTGGTAGCGGCCCTTGTACAGTTTCGTACGCTCAGTAGCATCGAACCTCGTGAGGGTATTTTATTTTTTGGTTTAGTGGTGGTGCTAACCATGTTAGCAGCCATGAGTTTTGATCCCCGACTTATCTGGGATGCAGAGGTAGAACATGCCTGATCATCAACGCTCCAATTCAACGCTTTCGAGTCCGGAAGTGAATAGCCGACGCTTCAATGTTTCCATTGTCTGGCTTGTGCCTATCGTTGCTGGCTTGATCGGCTTGTCGATGGTGGTACACAAAGCCATGTCAGCAGGCCCCAAAATTGTGGTGACTTTTCTCACAGCGGAGGGGCTAGAGGCCAATAAGACACAGGTAAAATACAAGAATGTGGTCATCGGCAAGGTGGTTTCAATTGCCCTAAGTGGCGATCGGGCACACGTGGATGCGAACATTGAGCTGGATCAATCGGCTGATGCGTTCAGTTCCCGTGGCACGCGCTATTGGGTGGTACGCCCGCGTATCGGTGCAAGTGGCGTGTCGGGTGTGGATACGCTGTTGTCTGGGGCTTTTATCGGCGCTGACCCTGGAGAGTCTGAGGCCCGGGATAAAACATTCATTGGCCTGGAAAATCCGCCTGCGATCATTTACGGAAAGAAGGGCAAGCGCTTCACTCTGCACTCCGCAGATCTGGGGTCGTTGGACATAGGCTCGCCCGTCTATTACCGTCACATACCGGTCGGCCAAGTAGTTTCATATAACCTTGCCGGCGAAGGAAAAGGTGTAGATATTGATATCTTCGTCAATACTCCGAATGATCAGTACGTGCGTAAAAATAGCAGGTTCTGGAACGCTAGCGGCGTGGACGTCAGCCTTGGTGCCAACGGTTTAAAGGTAAATACTCAATCGGTGGCATCAATTTTAGCGGGCGGTATAGCGTTTATCGAGCCTAATTACAGTGAAGATAAATCTACTGCCGACGAGCGCTCCGAATTCACTTTGTTTGATGATATGGACACCGCCTTGGCCCGGCCAGATGGCCCAGGGTTTTATGTACAGATGCGCTTCGACCAGTCTTTACGTGGCCTGACGGTAAACTCGCCGGTAGAGTTTTTGGGCGTGAATGTTGGTCGCGTTGTTTCGGTGGATCTGGATTACGACGATAAGGAGGAATCCTTTCCAACGATTATCGGCGTGGTTATATATCCTAATCGTCTAGGCAAGGCTAACGATAAGTTAGTCCAGATGAAAGGTGCCGATGATGCCAAGGGCGCTCATCTCATCGCACAGATGGTTGCGCACGGTCTTCGCGCCCAGGCTCGAAGCGCTAACCTGCTCACGGGGCAGTTGTATATATCAATGAACTTTGTCTCAAACGCGAAGCCTGTAGTGTTTGATGCGTCTGCGCAACCGCTGCTTATCCCGACTATCCCCGGAAGCCTCGACAAAGCCCAAGAGCAATTGCAATCCCTTCTCGACAAGCTTAGCAAGGTACCCATCGATCAGATCGCCAATAACTTTAATGGCAGCTTGGGACAGTTGAATAAAACCCTGGTTACCTTCAACGGTCAGGTGCTTCCGGAAATGCACGAAACGCTTGTGCAGACTCGAAAAACCCTCGCAACTGTAAATAACAGTTTAGACGATGATTCTCCTCAACGTCGGCAACTTGGCCAAGCGATGTATGAAGTGCAGCGCACTGCGCGTTCGATTCGCGTACTCACCGACTTCCTTGGGCGCCAGCCAGAATCTTTGATCCGAGGGCGCTTGAAAGAGGGTAAACCCGACGCCTATCAGCCAACCTCTTCAGGTTCTCATAAGTTTGATCAGGAATGACCGACATGATTCTGCGTTCTATTGCCCTGTTTTTCATACTGGCTTTATCGGCATGTGGTTCACCGCCGATACGATACTACACGCTGATGCCCACGGCGCCCGAGCAACGCCAGGTAATGAACGCACCGTCAATTCAATTTGAAATGTTGGATGTACGAGTGCCGATGCAGGTAGACCAACCGCAAATAGTGGTGCGCAAGAGCGCAGACGGATTGATGTTATTGGAAAGCGCACGCTGGAGTGCGCCTTTGGCCGATGAATTTCATGACGCAGTGGCTGGGCAACTGGAGTTGAAGTTGGGGGGGCGTAATATCACAGGTTTTACCAAAACGACCAACACACCACTTATTTTGGTACAACTCGATATTCGACGATTTGATTCACTGCTGGGAAATTACGCGTTAGTTGACGCGGTCTGGAGTTTGAGTAAACACGGTGAAGGCAACAAGCTTTTCAATATTACCTGTGCGAGCGTGATGAGGGAGCCAGCAGGCTTGACGTTGGACACCCTTGTGTTAGCGCATCAAAGGAATATTGGCCACTTAGCCAATGATATAGCACAGGCATCAAAAACGTGGACCTGCCCGACGTTGTAAGCGTTAAACAGTCTAGTAGTAAAAAGATAGAGGATGATTGGGCAGTCAGAGGGCTGAGAGATTTACAAACAAGGAAGCAGTGGCTGGTTTTACCCTAACGCTTAGCTACAAAACTCAATAATAAGATAGCGGAGAAGAGATGATGAAAGGCTTCAGCACAGTTCCTGAAAGCGCTGCAGGACAGGCAGAGAGCCCTGTTTATGCTATGGATTCGGCAGTTCTTCTCTGGTATCGCTCAGATTTACCGCGAGAGGCGGCGCGATCCTACTGGAGGGGAGGGCATGCGCAAATTGTCGCTCGTAATCCTGCACTGTCAGATTATCGGCAACACCATTTTTCTTATGATTCTAGCGGGTTGTGGCCAGATACGGACGCTGTCGAAACAACTATTCCATGGTTTCGAAGAGTTGACGGCATGCCGGAAGTCCGCCTTAAAGGAAGAGTTTCGTTATTTCTCAATAATCGATACAGTAAAAAGGTATTGAGTGATGAGGTTAATGTATTCGCTCGTACAATTTTATATATCACATCGAATAGAGGGGGGGCATGGTTCAAAAGCGGCTATGACGAACCTGTCGGTTTTCGATGTGTTGCACTCATCAAACGTAAAAAAGGTATTAGCGGTGAACAGTTTGAACGGTTTATCAGCCAGGAGCTCTGTACCGTTTTAAATCAGTCGATGGATATTTTGGAGCTGCGTAGCCAAGTATTTTTGGAATGGAACCAGCGTCAGTGGGATTCTCCCGGTGTTGCGCATGATAACGCAGAAGATGACCAATATCATGCCGCAGTGATTATAGGCGCTCGTTCCAAGGCCGACATGTTGCACGCCCTGGACCGCGTAACAGATGGCGATTTTCCTTCCAGACAGGCTTGGTTCTGCTCTGCTATCCATGCCTATGAGGTCGAGAGCACTTATACCTATTGCCGCGAAGGCCGTCCGACACTCCCGCAACTTGCACCAGCGCGAAAAGCCACGATTGAGCCCCTGATGCGGGCTATTACTCCGGCCACTGAGCGCGCCGCGAAATCATCATCCGAGCAGAAAATCACAAAGGCTATAAAATTACCCATATCCGGGTCTACTCCTGAGGACGTCATTGTTGATACTCAAGGTCGACTCATATGTGGAGTGTCCGACGGTCGGATACTACGAATTGACCCTGTAACGCGTTTGGAAGTAACCCTGTGCAGTACGGGAGGACGCCCACTTGGTTTAGAGCTCACTACAGATAACAGGCTGATAATATGCGATGCACACAAGGGCCTGCTTTCTTTCGATTTTCAGACGCAAGTGTTGGTGCCTTTGGTTGAGTTTGTTAATACGTTCCCCCTTAGGTTTTGTTCAAATGCGACAATAGCTAAAGATGGGACCATTTGGTTCACCGAGTCGACCTCCCGTTTTGACTTTGAACAAGCAGCTGGAGCGTTCATCGAGCATAGACCATCAGGACGCCTGTTGCGTCGTGATCCAAACGGCGAGGTTACCGTTGTTCTATCAGGGCTCTATTTTCCGAACGGGCTCAGTTTGAATGATGATGAGAGTGCGGTGCTGTTCGTTGAGACTGCCGCATATAGGCTCAGCCGTCTTTGGGTGCAAGGCGAACGCGAAGGCGATTGTGAAGTGTTGGCGGATAATCTTCCGGGACTGCCCGATAACATGTCGCGTATAAAAAACGGGCGTTTTTGGGTGGCCATGGTTAGCCCACGCATAGCCGCGCTGGATTCATTTGCGAGCGCTTCAGTGTTATTTCGTAAACTCATCTGGGCAATGCCTCAAAAAATTCAACCCAAGCCCGCGCACACAGCGTGGGTGATGTGCTTTGATCAAGAGGGACGACTGCTCAAAGATTTGCAAAGTTCCGATTTGAGCTATAGCGAGGTAACGGGTGTTGCGGAGCTGAATGGGCGATTGTATCTGGGGACTGTCGCATCTAATGAAAGGTCGTTGTTGGAAATTGAGCTGGAATCGTGTGCGTCGAATCAAATGGACAAGTAAAGAGGTGAATGTAGTTTGTAAGAATATATACTTTTCTGGGTGAATACTATTTGTTGCCTATATTGAAGTGCGAATTCTGTTGGGCGATGCAGGAGGAAATCATAGGGTTGAGTGGATGTGCGTCGCTCATTGAATCAGCTAGACTTATCGAGAGGCAGTCTTGGTGTGACGCATTATGCGAGTTTTTGCAATGAGGGTGTCGGCATGACTTCAGATAAGCAAGATGGGTTTGTCATTTTTGCAACGGTCGGTGATGTCGAGTCAATTTCTGGTGCCGCGAGGGCTTTGGGGTTGCCTAAGGCTACCGTTAGCCGCGCGGTTTCGAATTTAGAGTCGGTATTTAAAGTTAAGCTGATTGAAAGAACGGCTCGCAAAAGTCAATTAACTGAAGCCGGAAAGATAATGTATGCTCGATGCTGCAAGATACGTGAAGAGATCGCTGATGTAGGTTCTGAAATTGCCGCCTATCGCGGTGAACCCATGGGAACTCTTAGGGTTGGTTGTCCGAGTGATATTGCTCGAATCATATTGACGCCCTATCTGCATAAATTCTTGGACAGGTATCCTGATATCGATCTGCGTATAAATGTGGGCGAGCGGTTAATGCCGGAAGCGACATCCCTTGATGTTGTACTGCACTCGGGATGGTTGTCTGACTCGCGTTTAGTCGCACGAAAGATGACAGAGATACACACTATATTAGTGGCCAGCAAGCAATACGTTTCGAACAAGGGCGTGCCACGTTCACCAGAAGAGTTGTCCGAGCACGCGCTAATAGGTAATTATTATCTAGACAGTGATTCAACCAATCCTGGGCGGTTACCCGCCTATGTGCCTAAGCTTGAGCTCATTCAGGGTGATAAGAAGTATGTATTACCAACATGGAAGCGGTTCGCTTCAACAGACCATCATCAGATTTTGGAGTTGGTAAAAAACGGACAAGTTATTGCACCATTGCCAATAGCGTCAATGATAGAGGGCATTCTTAGTGGTGATTTTGTCCATATTTTGCCTGAATACAGGATCTCAAGCTGCCCAGCGCTCTATGCGCTATACACTGATCGTGTTTCAATGGTGCCGAAATTGCAAGTGTTTCTAGGGTTTGTTGAAGATGTAATCGCCGACCAAAAAGAACGCGCTGGTCGAGTAGTCGACAATTATTTAAAACAACAAACTTGATGGTTTAAAGTGCTCTATCGTTTCATTTTTGAAACGCTTCGTTTCTACATGGCGTCTTTTCCTGCGTGGTCTTAAAGGTGATAGTAGGTCCTGCATAAAAAGGATAATCACTATGACCACTCTGAATATTTCCTCTCGCGCGTTTGTTCGGTTGTCCGAATTGATTGAATTGCACGCAAGTGAATTTCCGTCCAAAAAAGCAATCATTTTGGGCCAGGAAGAAATTGACTATGGGCAATTACATGACAGCGTACTGAAAATCGCATCCGCTCTTGAGCAGGCTAAAATAGCCCGCGGAAGCATCATTGCAGTAGTCTCAAATACAAATGTTTCGTCGCTATTGGTTTTTTTGGGCGTCGTGACCGCGGGTTGTGTTGTAGCTCCGATTGCGCCGTCAGGCAGTGTTGAGCAGATCGAAGCAATGATTGAAGATTGTGCTGCACCTATCGTGTTTGTCGATTCATTTGCGAATGATAGACTTTCCATAAAAGGTATGCAAGTCGTTGAGTTGGAATTGCTGGAAGATTGGATTAATACCTGGCCCGAGAATTTGGATTATGTAGCGCCAAGCGTTAAATCCGGTGAGGCTTTCAATATAATTTATTCGTCGGGTACCACGGGTGTTCCCAAAGGGATCGTTCAAACCCACGGTATGCGCTGGCGCCAAATTGCAGGTTACGCCATTGCGGAGTTTTGCGACGCGGTGACGTTGGTTGCTACACCTTTGTATTCAAATACGACCCTGGTTAGCTTGCTACCGACCCTCGCGTATGGCGGTACGGTAGTGCTCATGGAAAAGTTTGATGCAAAGACGTTTCTAATAGAGGCCGAGCGAACGTCTGCAACCCATACGATGCTAGTGCCCATCCAATACCAAAGAATCATGAACTTAACTGACTTTGAAAACTTCAATCTCAACAGTTTTCGTTTCAAGTCCTGCACGAGCGCGCCCTTTTCGGCTGAGCTGAAAAGAGATGTTGTCAATCGCTGGCCTGGCGTTTTGGTGGAAGTTTATGGCATGACCGAGGGCGGCGGTGCCTGTCTTCTATTTGCTAACGAGTTTCCGGAGAAACTTCATACGGTCGGACGGCCAGCACCTGGACACGATATTCGTGTTATCGATGAGAACGGAAAAGAGTGTGCGAAGGGAGTGGTTGGAGAGGTCGTTGGTCGATCTAATATTATGATGCAAGGTTATCACGGTCGCGCGGACACTACTGAAGCTGCTTTATGGACCGATTCTCACGGGGATATATTTATTCGTCATGGAGACCTGGGTCGATTTGACGAAGACGGGTTTTTAACGCTCCATGGGCGCTCCAAGGACATGATAATAAGTGGTGGGTTTAATATTTACCCGCCTGATATCGAATCAATAATTCGGCAACATCCAGCTGTCGAGGACTGCGCTGTCATTGGTGTGCCTAGTGATGTTTGGGGAGAAACGCCATTTGCTTTTATTGTTCTGAAAAGCAGAGTGATTGATTCGTTGGGTCTTATCGAGTGGGTTAACGCGAAAGTAGGTAAAACACAGCGCCTGTCTGGAGCCGAGGTTATCGATGAACTGCCACTCAGTGCGATAGGTAAAGTACTCAAGCGTGCGTTGCGTGAGCGATATTCAACGCGTGTGATTTCAAGCAAAGGGGTTTGATTTTAATGAGTGCAGAGTTGAAAGGTCGCGTTGCTATCGTTACGGGTGCTGGCGCAGGTTTGGGCCGTGCTCATGCCCATTTTCTGGCTCATCAGGGTGCTCGGATTGTTGTAAATGATGTGGGAACTGCGGCTCAAAAAGTTGCCGATGAAATTAACGCGCAGGGTGGCGAGGCTATCGCTTTTTTAGGCTCGGTCACCGATGAAGCAAAGATTGCCGAAATGGTTTCACTCACGGTGGAACGATGGGGCAGCATTGATATTTTAATTTGCAATGCGGGCATTTTGCGTGACCGTTCGTTTGCAAAAATGACGCTGGACGACTTCAAGACTGTGCTTGATGTTCACTTGATGGGAAGTGTTGTTTGTACAAAAGCAGTATGGGATGTAATGCGTAAGCAGAACTATGGACGCATCGTATTTACAACGTCGTCCTCCGGACTGTATGGGAACTTTGGTCAGGCTAATTATGGTGCAGCGAAAATGGCGCTGGTCGGTCTGATGCAAACTCTGGCCCTGGAGGGTGTAAAAAACAATATTCTAGTGAACTGTCTCGCTCCTACCGCTTTGACATCAATGACTGACGGACTTCTAGGTCCGCAGGCAAAGCGCGTGCTCAAACCGGAGGCGGTCAGCGCCGTTCTTCTCTCTCTCGTACACAATGATGCGCCTACTAAAACAATCGTATGTGCGGGTGGAGGCAATGTCGCCCGCGCTTACATAACACTGACACCGGGTGTTTACGTAGGTCGCTCCGAAGACGCAGCTGATCGGGTAATCGCCAATTGGGCCGAGATCGGTGATCGCGAAAACCAGTTCGTCCCGGAGTCAGGTTTAGAGCAGTCGCAGCAAGAGCTGATTGCGGCATTCCGCCCAAGAATTGTGTGAAGAAAAAAGGATAATTTTTATGCGCGAAGCCGTCATTGTGTCGACCGCTCGAACTCCAATCGGTAAGGCCTATCGGGGCGCTTTCAACGCAACACCCTCTGCGACCCTGGCAGGGCATGCGATCAAGCACGCTGTATTAAGAGCCGGTATTGAGGGCGGGGAAGTAGAAGACGTCATTATGGGATGTTCATTGCAACAAGGCGTTTCAGGCTTGAATATTGGTCGTCTTGCTTCCCTCAGGGCAGGTTTGCCCGTTCAAGTTTCCGGAATGTCTATTGATCGTCAGTGTGGTTCCGGCCTTATGGCGATCGCGACTGCTGCAAAACAGATTATTGTTGACGGAGTTACGATAGCAGTTGCCGGCGGTGTCGAATCCATCTCCATGGTACAAAATGAACACCTGCGAATAGAACCGGATATGGAGCTGTTTGCGTTAAAGAAGACCGCGTACATGCAGATGGTCGAGACTGCGGATATCGTTGCCAGGCGGTATGGTATTAGCAGAGATGAATGCGATGAATACGCTCTTCTATCGCAGATGCGGACTTCGGCAGCTCAGAAAAGTAATTTATTTGACGACGAGATTGTGCCCTTCACTTCCATGATGGCGTACCGAGACATTGAAACGGGCGACGTGTCCTACAAGGAAGTCTTTCTTCAGAGAGACGAAGGCAATCGACCCAACACGACGTTGGAAAGTCTCCAGGGGCTCTACCCTGTCAGCGGACCAGGGAAGAACGTTACTGCTGGAAATGCAAGCCAGCTCTCGGACGGTGCTAGCGCACTGGTACTGATGGAGAGACTTGAGGCTGAGCGCAGAGGTCTACAGCCGTTGGGGCGTTATGTGGGAATGGCAGTCTCTGGGTTGGAACCCGATGAGATGGGAATAGGGCCCGTTTTAGCCATACCAAAGCTATTGAGCCTCAACGGTTTGAAGATGGATGACATTGGCTTGTGGGAGCTTAATGAAGCATTCGCAGTACAAGTGTTGTATTGCCGCGAAAGGCTAGGTATCCCGGGAGATAAACTTAATGTGAATGGGGGCGCTATTTCAATTGGCCATCCGTACGGAATGTCGGGTGCAAGAATGACCGGTCATGCACTGATCGAAGGGCGTCGGCGTGGAGTTAAATACGCGGTAGTTACAATGTGTATTGGCGGTGGCATGGGGGCGGCCGGTTTGTTCGAGATTTTTTAACTGGGTGAATATTGCGTGTATATAGGGCGCTACTGCCGGTTGTCTTGTGTGGAGTTTGTATGCTGAATCGGAAAACTAAGAGTCAACGAGCAAGTATTTTACTTTACCTCGCGCGCATTGTTTTTGGTTGGAAAACGAAAGTCATTCGCGACGCCGTAACGGTGTCCAGGCTTGTTGCGAACCGCCAGTATCCGAGTGCCGCGCAAATGCCCTCACAGCTACGCTCAGCGTGCATAGTGGACGAGTGGGAATTTGACGGGCAAAAAGTGCTTACGCTAACGCCCAAGTACTCGCATGTCAGGGGTGGGCGTATTATCTACTTGCACGGTGGTGCTTATATAAATTCATTGATGAAGGCGCATTGGGATATTATAGCAGCGCTTATTGATGTTACCGGGTTTAGCGTGACCGTGCCGTTTTACGCCCTTGCACCCGAAAATGACGCGCGTAGGGGGACGTCACTAGTTGATACTGTTTATGAGAGGGTGTTAGCGAAGTGGCCCGGCGAGCGTATTATTGTTGCGGGTGATAGTGCGGGTGGGAATTTTGCGTTAACGCTTGCCATAAGACGGCGCGATGCCGGGCTTGTGTTGCCTGACAGACTTGTTCTATTTTCGCCGTGGCTGGATCTTGGACTAAGCGACGGGCGTGCTTATGCGTTAGAGGAAAAGGACATTATGTTGAGGGTCGATGTATTGCGAGAATGCGGGAAATGGTGGGCGGGGTCGGAAGATCCATCCTCTGCGCACATGAGCCCTTTATATGCAAATCTTTCCGGGTTACCGCCCATTAGCCTGTTCCAGGGTGATTACGACATATTTGTGATTGATGCACGGACGTTTTCTGCAAAAGCGAAGTTTGCCGGCGTGGAGTTAGTGTATGAAGAGTATCCTGGAGCTTTTCACGTTTTTGTGGCTGCCACTTTTACACGAGAAGCAAAACACGCGTTCCAGAGCATTGCAGCATCTGTTAAAACAATGCGTCGCGTTCAGTTATAAATAAACGTAACTCCATCTAAAAGTACTGATGGAATCGAAATAGTTTAATCATCGAAGATGATGGCACTGTCGCGGTCTATGTTTACTTGGCATGGGCTATTGTGCCTTCACTGCGGAGGAGGCGATTTGATTCGACTAATCCTTAAAAAAATGCTCTGTCATGCGTTATTGATTATCGCCATGGTAGCTAACGTATCAGCCTGGGCGGGTGAGGCCGACACTGTAAGGCCTGTTATGGGTATAACGGGGCCTTCTTCCCTGCCAGAAGACGCTGACTTGACGGATCTTGGAAAACAGCTTGACCTCATCCGTCAGAGCGTGCCCCTGAGTACCAGCGACGAAACCCTTGCGGAGTTTCGACGAGGCGCTATACAGGTGCAGGAAAAGGCCGAAACGCTGTTTAAGGTGCTTTCTGTCGAAATCGAACGGCTTGATGATCAACTGAAAGTGCTGGGCGAAGCGCAGCCTGAGGAAGCACCTAGTATTAAGGTCCAGCGTGATGCTTTAGCCCAACAAAAGAACAGTTTGCTAGGCAATGGGCGCGAGGCCAAACAACTGGGTCAGATGAGCAGGCAACTCGCTGAACAGATCGTCAACTTGCGACGCAATCTATTCAACTCCCAGGTCACCTCGCGTGCAAATTCGCCTCTTAGCCCTTCGTTTTGGTCAATTTTGATTCGTCCCACGGATGAAGATCTCAAGCGGCTCGATAGTTTGAAGGATGAGGCCCTTATAGCCCTGCAGAGTGCCGTTATTGCTGAGCGCCGCTGGGCCTTGTTCGGCGTTCTACTAGCGGCTGTAGTCATCTGGAGTGTAGGCAGACGTTTGCTTGAACATGTGCTTACCTGGGCGATGATCAGGTGGCTGCCCGAGGGACGGCTGCGGCGCAGTACACTCGCGTTGACTATTGGTTTGTCGTCCATCCTGACGGTAATGGGGGCCGTCTCACTGGTGCATTGGGGAGTGGAAGGCAATGTCGTTTTAGGCGACACGTTAGCCCGTTTGTTGGACAGCCTCGTTACGGTGGCAACTTTCTGTGCGTTTATTGCGGGCTTGGGGCGCGCCTTGCTGATGTTGCCGCGACCTTCTTGGCGACTGGCGGCCATTCCGGATGAGATAGCCTCCGCTCTAGGGCCGTTTCCAGCGATTCTCGCGGCGGCGCTTATGGTTATGGCCTCCGAAGAACGAATAAACACTGTCACCGGCACCAGTTTGGCATTGACTGTAGCGCTCAATGGCTTGACGGCGCTCAGCACGGCGTTGATCTTCGCAGCTGCGCTCTTGCGTTTACGTTATGTACGCAAAACGCACAAGTTGAAACCCCATAGCGGGCTGGCCAGTATTTTGCCTTTTGTTACCTGCGTTTGGATCGTCGCTATTGTCCTGACGTTACTGACAGGGTACCTATCCCTGGCGTACTTCCTTACGCTCAAGCTGCTGTGGATCAGTGTTGTGGCGGGCACGGCTTTTATACTCATGGCCTTTTTTGGCGACATTTGCGAAATTCTTCTCTCACCCAAGCAGCCTAGTGGTCTGGCGCTAGCCAACGCGCTCGGCCTATCGCCGCGGCATCAAGCCCAGGCTAGTACTGTGCTTGCTGGTGTCGGCCGTACCCTGTTGCTGCTCACTGCCATCATGGCTGCACTGCTACCCGCTGGAGCCAGCCCAAGTGACATGCTCCAGAGCGTTAGCCAGTTGGGCGAGACGAGTAAAGCACTGGGTAACTTGCATATTATCCCGCGAGATATCCTTATCGCGCTGGTCACCATCGTTGCTGGTTTATTTGCTGTGCAGACCTTGAAACGCTGGCTGAGTGAGAGGTTACTGCCGGAGACCAACATGGACGCTGGCATGCGGTCATCGTTGGTGACACTGGTGGGGTACATCGGCTTTGTCTTGTTGGCGCTATTGGTGATGTCCACCCTCCAAATCAATCTAACGAGCCTGACCTGGGTGGTCAGTGCGTTATCGGTGGGCATTGGCTTTGGCTTGCAGGCGATTGTGCAAAACTTCATTTCGGGGTTGATTCTGTTAACCGAGCGACCCGTTAAAGTCGGCGATTGGGTCAGTCTGGCGGGGGTTGAAGGGGACATTCGTCGAATCAATGTACGCGCTACCGAGATCCAGATGTCCGATCGCTCAACTGTGATCGTGCCTAACTCACAGTTTATTTCTCAAAACGTGCGTAACGTGACAATGGGGAATGCTCTCGGTGTGGTTGGCATCACTATCACGGTGCCGCTTGATACCGATGTTATAAAAGTTCGCGAATTGTTTATGCAATCGTTTACAGCGCACGAGTTAATTCTTGATACCCCCGCGCCTTCAGTAACATTCAAGGATTTAGCCAGAGAAGGGCTGATTATCGGTGTCAGCGGTTACGTGAATAGCCCACGTTCGGTGTCTTCTATTCGTAGCGACTTGTTATTTATCCTGCTGGCTCGCCTTCAAGAAATGGGTATTGGATTGTCATCCCCCCAAAGTGTGATGTTGGTCCAGGCGGAAAATAGCCTATTAAGCCCAAGTATTCCGTAACGTTCCTCGTGAATGGGTGCTCGGTCCAATTACTGGCCGAGTTTGCAACTTTTCAGGGCTGGTGTCCGCGTACTGTCAAGCTTACGCGATCAGCCTGGTACACGTGTCGTACACCTCAAGTAAGTCAGAGGCAAGGCGATTGTCGCAGCGGCTGAGTGATGCCGTTTCGAAGTGAAATCACCCTAAATAAAAACAAAAGTAAGGTGCAGGTGGTATGGGCAAAGAATCCCTGTGGCATTGCAGTTGGACTAAAAGTGCGCGCTTTTTAACAGGCGCCGCCGCTACTCTTATTTTGACGGGAGGGCAGGCGGCAGAATTCAAATTAATGGAAAACGAGATTTCTGGCACCCTCATCACGACCGTTTCCTACGGTGAACTTTGGCGCGTACAAGGTCGCGATAAAAATAACAGAGATTCAAACGCGGATGATGGAAGCCGCAACTTTAATACAGGCTTGGTTTCCGAAGTCTATAAAATTACGTCTGACTTGGATGTCGCCTACAAAAACTATGGTGTGTTTGTGCGTGGCTCTGCCTTCTACGATACCCAAATAATGAGTGGTCATAACGATTATTATGACAACAATACCCCAGCCGAGCGCAGCCAGCGTTATCCGAATGATAATACCTTTGGCAGTGCCGTAAGGAACAAGGCAGGGCGTGATGCCGCTCTATTAGATGCCTACGTGTACGGGAAGTGGGATGTAGAGGGAGTGCCCGTCACCGCGCGTTTTGGTCGTCAAGTTATTGCCTGGGGTACGAGCATGTTTTATGCAGGTGGGGTAAACATTGCTAATCCCTTTGATGTCATTCGTTATAGGCTCCCGGGATCGTTAAATAAGGAAAATTGGACGCCGGTAAATGCGTTGAAGGTCGGGGTGGGGTTGTCTGACCATTTATCGATGGAGGCTTTTTATCAACTCGATTGGGCAAAAACCCAATTCAGCCCGGTAGGCACCTACTACTCCGAAACGGATTTGTTTTCGGATGGTGGCAAGGTTGCCTATAGCTCCAACGCAGCTCTTGCACCTGTGCTCGGTGCCTACTCTGCACTCGGCTCAGGGACCGTAGGGAATACCAGCCAGTTGAACGCCGTTAAGGCATCTGGGCTTTACCAGGGGGCTGGAGGACAGAACTATGCCTCCGGGAATGATTTTCGAGTAGCGAGCATTGCGGGTGATCGTAACGCCAAAGACAATGGTCAGTGGGGGCTATCATTTAAATACATAGCTCAACATCTGCATTCCACAGAATTCGGCGCTTACTTCGTCAACTACCATGCCAAACTCCCTACCGTACGAGGCGAGTTTCCGGGCTACCAAGGTGTTGATATTCAGCAGCTGTCCAAGTCACTAGGCGGAGCATCAGGGGGCACTCCACTCTGTGCTGGAACAGCGTGCGGCGCTTTGGCGGGTGGTATGGCAACTGTGGATGTTTTGGGCAATCTTGTTGCAAGCCGCGCGTATGCTGAGAACATCCAGATGTATGGCTTGAGCTTCAAAACCAAACTTGCGAGCTCACTGTTGTTCGGTGAAATAGCCTATCGTCCCAATAATGTAATCGGCGTGGCCGCGACCGATGATGCTGTAAGCGATATAGCCGCGCAAGGGGCTCAGTTCGCTGACAACTCGGGGGCCTTTGGGGCAAAAAGTGGGACGGCACTGGTCGCAGGCCGTCCGCTCACTCGAGACGGTGTGATCGAAAACTCTACTCGTGTTCAGACATATAATACTTCATTGGGGGCGATGCAGTTTTTTGGGCCTGTGTTCGGTTTCGATTCGAGCTATGCGGTATTTGAACTGGCCTCGGAGCACTATCGTGGAAGTGACCTGACCTATACAGCGTACGATGGATCTACCCGCCATTATTCCGGACGCCAGAATGTAGGTTATCCAGTTGGCGGTCGGAAAGCACAAATCTACCGAGATGCGTACGGGTATACACTGATGTTGAGTGGTACATGGGATGAGGTTTTTGCCAAATTCAGCCTATCCCCTTTTATAGTTTACAAAAATGATTTCAAGGGTAACTCTAGTCAGGCTGGTAACTTTATTGAAGGTCGTCAAGTCTACACGGCCGGTCTCAAAGGTAAGTATCACAACAGTATAGAAGGTGAGCTGGCCTACAGTAAATTTTGGGGGGCTGGGCAACAAAACGCGTTGCGGGATAGGGATAACGTTGTGATGAGTGTGAGTTACACATTCTAATACGCGTTTGATGTATGGCTCGCATGCTCGATAGGTGCGGCGGTATGAAAGCCGTCGCTTTCTCGTTGAGTGGAAGCTGGTGGTTTTTCTGTGTTGTGTGCGGTTTTTGCACATGTATTGTTTGGTTATGTGCGTTATTCAAACATAGAAGTCTCCTTAAACTGGGCGCCATTCACCCCCGTCACGGTTTAAGGAAACGCACAAATGACCAACACCTCTCAACTGACCATCCGCGCAATGTCTGGCGCAACACCCATTACCCAGCTTGATCCAGCCATCACCGCACTGCTGGTCATCGATTTCCAGAACGAATATTTCAACGGCAAGATGCCGATCCCCGATGGCGTGGCCGCGCAGCATAATGCCCAATGCCTGATCGAATTCGCCGACCAGCACAAGATGCCGGTCATTCATATCCAGCACATCGGGCCAGCCGGTTCCGCAGTGTTTGCCCAGGATGGCAAGACCGTCGATTTCCACCCACTGATGCAGCCGCGCCCTCAAGACACACTGGTGCAGAAAACCACCGTCAGCGTGTTCGCCAGCACCGATATTGATGCCCAACTGAAGAAAGCCGGGATCAAGACGCTGATCATTTCCGGCCTCATGACTCACGCCTGTGTCGCCGCTGCGGCCCGTGACGCCACGCCGTTGGGTTACGACGTTGTGGTAGCATCCGACGCCACGGCAACCCGCGCCATCACTCGCGCTAATGGGCGTTCGGTGACCAAGGACGAGCTGCATGAATCGGTGCTGGCCGAGATCGAAGACACCTTCGGTTCAGTGCTGACCACCGCGCAAATCGTCGCCTTGCCGGTTCACTGATCAGCCTGATCACTCATTGGAGTAACGCCCGCTTCATGAACCAGCTATCTGCCATGCGCGCCTTTCGGTGCATTGTCGAGGCCAAGGGCTTCTCTGCTGCGGCAGAGCGGCTGGACACTACCCACTCGACGATTTCACGGCAGTTGCAGCAGCTGGAACTTGAACTGGGCGTTCAGTTGATCAACCGCAATACCCGACGTTTCAGCCTGACTGGGCCTGGGGAGCAGTACTTCGCAGCCTGCGTCGATATTCTTGACCGCCTCGATGCAGCCACCCAGGCCATGGCGCAGGGGCACCAGCGCCCCGAAGGCCTGTTGCGGGTCAGTGTGCCGTTGGTGGTGGGCACGCTGGATTTGCCGCACTGGCTGCCGGGGTTTCAGAAGCGTTATCCCGATATCGAACTTGAACTGTGCTGCGACGACAAATTCGTTGACCTGGTGGCGGAGGGCTTTGATGTCGCCATCCGCATCGCCAGCGCCCTGGGCGATACCACGCTGATCGCCCGCACCCTCACCGTTTCAAAACGCGTGCTGGTGGCGTCGCCTGCCTACATCCACACCCACGGTTTACCGCGCACCGCCCAGGAACTCGACGAGCACCGCTTGCTGAGGTTTGTCGGGGAGGCGTCAGACTGGCAACTCACCTCGGCGCGGGGTGCAACTGTGAGCGTCACGCCCAAAGGCCAATTCAAGACCAACACCATCACTGCCTTGCACGCCGCCACACTGGCCGGCGCAGGCATCGGCTGCTTTACGCATGCGACGGTGCGCAACAACCTGGCCCAAGGGCAACTGGTGCCCATCCTGCCCAACTACTCGATGGGCGAGTGGCGTTACTGCGCGCTGTACCCGCAATCCCGGCACTTGGCGCCCAAGGTCAGGGCGTTTGTGGATTACATGGCGGATTTTTACCAGATGGATGCTAAAGCCGCTGTCTGAGAAAGGAAAAGAACAGATTTATTTGAGTCTCGTCACGCACTCCGTGCGAGGCAATCGAACCCCTGATTTCGGGAGAAACCAGGGGTTTTGTGATCTCTGGAGTTTGAAAACTGCCGTTTCTAGATCACGCGCCGGGCGTATCCATGCGTCGGCCTATGACGTCCAGCAAATCGCAGCCGTCGCGCAACGGGATTGAACACAGCAGGGCAAAATCACTGAGAACAACGGCATCACTACTGATCTCGCTGCGCAGTGCAAGGTTCTCAAGGACTTGGGTGACGGCACGCAGCCGAAAACTCGCGGCGTCGAGGAGGATTTCCAGAGGGACGGTGGTATCGACAAAAAGGGCAGGGGTGGCGCTGTCGTTGCTGGTGAGGGCTATGTATTGGTTCATGCGTTAAGTCCGTTCACTTAGAGGAATATGAGCCACGCATTTGTCGCCAAACAAAAGGTGGCCGCTGTACGCAGGTTGGCGAACCGGTATAAGAACGGACAAAGACCGGCAGACCCGAAGGTCTCCCACGCACAGCAGCCGTTGAGCAGCTTATTGCGTGCAGGCGCATCCCGCAAATCTGCCGGGAGACTTCTGCCGTCTTAATAGTCGAGTCGCCAAACCCGTTCGCCCTGTGGGCGACCGAGTGACTATAGGCTTTGCAGTTTTGAAGCGGCAGGCCGACGCTTCCGAATGAGCTGTAGGACGTTGCCCAAACCCATTTATATGGCTGCCAAAGACGCCATCCTCAATGCCGATGCCGATGATGCACATCCGGGAAATGCGCATGGCTATGCCGCATCACACTGTGAACATGCACATGGCTATGCGGCTGCGCC
This sequence comes from Pseudomonas sp. KBS0710, assembly GCF_005938045.2. Lineage (GTDB taxonomy): Bacteria > Pseudomonadota > Gammaproteobacteria > Pseudomonadales > Pseudomonadaceae > Aquipseudomonas. Next base: position 960,781 of record NZ_VCCF02000001.1, read on the forward strand.
GGGTCCCACTCAAACCCGTGCTCATGCTGATGATGTTCATCATGCACGTGCCGATGCCCATGTTCCGTCGCTTCGTGCAGATGCTCATGGGCATGCCGCTCCGTCAGGTGCAGCCACACGCCCACGGCCATCAACGCGGATGCAATCCAGAACGCCACCGTTACCGATTCCCCAAACATCAGCAGGGCAACAGCCGCGCCGAGGAACGGCGCCGTCGAGAAGTAAGCGCCGGTGCGCGCACTGCCCAAACCGCGTAACGCCAGCACGAACATGACCAGGCTGATGCCATATCCCAAAAATCCAACCAACAAGATGGGCGCCAGCTGTGCAAAACCCGGAATCTGTGCGCCGAGGTAAAGCGCCAGGCTGCAATTCACCAGCCCGGCAATCAACCCCTTGGCGCCGGCGATGAACAGCGCGTCCGAGGCCGAGACCTTGCGCGTCAGGTTGTTATCAATCCCCCAGCACGCACAGGCCAGCGCCACGGCAAACGGCCCGGTCCAGTCGTGGCTGGCGCCGCCGCCGTCGGACCATGACAACACCACGCCGCCCAGCACGATCGCGAGCATGCCGAGGACGATGCGGCGGTCGGCGTTTTCTCTGAACACCAGCCAGGCGATCACGGCGGTCAGCACCGATTCAAGGTTGAGCATCAGGGAGGCAGTCGCGCCGGCGGTGCGGGTCAGGCCGAACATCAAGGCGACCGGGCCGAGGATGCCGCCGAAGGCGATGGCGCCGAGCAGCCAGGGCCATTCTGGGCGGGTCAGCCCGCTGGGTTTCCAGCCGCGATCACGGATAAGGCGCACGCAGGCCAAGCCGAGGCCGCTGCCGAGGTAGAGCAGGCCGGCGAGCAGTACGGGCGAAAGGTTCAGGCCGAGGCTTTTGGCGAGCGGGGTGCTGGCGCCGAACAGAGCAGCGGCGGCGAGTGCATAAAGAATACTGAGGTTCATGGGCCGTCCTCGAAAGGTTGACCCATGATACGTCGCTTGCCAGGGTCAGCGCCCTGACAACTTGAGATTTACTGCGCGGTTTTCAGCTTGATCACATCACCCGAAATCTTGGTGGTGTAACCATTCAGTACCCAGGCCCAGAACCATTTTTCCTGCACTTGGGTGTTGATCAGCGCGTCGCCGCCTTTGGCCTTGATGGCGGCATCCTGGGCGCGCACGAAGCGGCTGTTCTGGCCGATCGGGATGATGCCGAGCAACATCACGCCGGTGGCGCTGCCTTCACTGTGGCCCAAAACGGTGTATTGGCTGCTGTCGTACTGCGGGGATTTGATGGCGGTGCCGGTGCAGCCTGCGAGGGTGAAACCGAGAACAGCGGCTGCAACTACTTTACTGACGTACTTCACTGTGTAACTCCATGGATTGACCCCCGGGATTCAATTCTCGAGGGGGCGCTACTTTAATTCCTGCATTGGCAGATTGAAATCAATTACCCGGATGTTTCATTTTCAGGCCTGCACGTAAACCCATGCTGTAAGACCCGAAGCCAACGCCACGGACACGCGCTTATAGTCCGACACCTCATAGGCATCCGCTGCCGCCAGTTCCTGCGCGTTAATCTGAAAGACCATGCCTTCAACGCTGGCAGACTTTTCCTCGGTGGGCGCGACAATCGGGTGATGGGTCTTGCCGCTGGTGGCGAGCACTTGCGGGTCGGTAATTTCTACCCAGCTTTGCGCATAGCCGAGCATCGCGTCGTGTTGGCCGACCAGTTCCCGGCCGAAGTTGGCCAGTTGCACGGCCTTGTCCTGCAAGGTGCCGTAGGAAAACAGCAGCACGGGAAATTGGGTGGAGAGTTCCATTGATGTTCCTTAAGCGAGTAGGTCTTCGTAAAAAGCGCCGTAGGGCTTGCTCGGTTGGGCGATCTGGATTTCCAGAATCCACAGCCCGGCGTTCGGGTAATGTTCAAAATCGCCCAGGTCGCCGCCGCGATGGATGGCATGGGGGAAGTCGCTGACGCGGTGGCCTTTGATGTCGAGGTTGAGCCGCCAGCCCATGGCCTGGGCGTAACGCATGGCGTCGATGCTGTAGGCGGCGCCCACGGTTTCTTTGGGTTGTGCAGTCACCGGTGTTCCCTCGCAGCCAGGCTGTGCGGGTCGTTATGCGTTTTACTATATAGCGATGCTGAGATGGAACCCAACCCTTAAAACACCAAAAATCAACTGTGGGAGCTGGCTTGCCTGCGATAGCGGTGGCTCAGGCAGCATAAGTGTTAGCTGACCCACCGCCATCGCAGGCAAGCCAGCTCCCACATGTTTAACCGCGTTCAGTCAGTCAGAGGTGCAGCCAGGCCAGGCTACCCAGCACCATCGCCACACCTCCAGCGGTGTATGACATACGTTTGAGCCACTCCTTGCGCGTCAGCAACGTAATCGCCGCCAACGAAATTGCGATTTGAATCGCGGTCATCGCCTGCGCCCAACGGTGATGCTGATGCAGCGCCTCTTCGGATTTCTGGTCCCATTCCTTGGATGTCGCCTCAAGCTTCTCGGCCTGTTTGCGCACCTCTTCCTTCTGGCCCTTGTAGCGCTCGATCTCGTCCTTGTAATGCGCGGCATCCACTCCCGGAATATGCGTGGCCAGCTCCGCCAGGTTCTGGCGGCTGGATTTGGCCTGGTAGTAGTTCCACTGGTTGGCGGCTTCGGTCTTGATGATGGCGGCGTTGTTCTTGTCCATCGCCGCTTCGCTTTCGGTGGAGCCGGCCTGGTAGCTGAGCATGGCGCCCAGGGTGGCCATCAAGGCGGTCATTACGGCGATGCGGCTGGCGAAATTATCACCGCGCCCGTGCGCATGTTCGGTGGTGTGTTCAATGTGTTTTTCGTGGGGGCTGGGGACTTCGAAGGCTTCGGACATGGGGGCGTCTATGAAGGGACTGAGGGAGACTGATTCTTTACCAGTGAAGCTGTCTCAATCCTGTACGTAACGCTGCAAACCTTGCACCAGCGCGTCGAATGTCACGCGGCAGCGCGGGCTGTTGCGCAGGTCCTCGTGCATGGTCACCCAGGTGTCCAATTTGAGCGCAAAGCCATCGGGCAGTACCCGCCGCAAACGCGGGTCGCGCTTGGCCAGTTGCACCTGGCAACCGCCGATACCGGCACCGGCGCGGATCAGCGCCAATTGCGCCAGGTCGCTGTCGCTGCTGAGGGCGAAGGCGCTGCGTTCAAAGCCCTTGATGGCCAGGCTGCGGATAAACGCGTTTTGCTGGTCGAAACCGATCACCGAATGGCCCGCCAGATCCTCCATGTGTAACGGCATGCCTTGCTGTTGCAGGTAGTCGTCGCGAGCGTGCAGGCCCACTTCGATCAGGCCAATGCGCTGCGCCAGCAGTTGCTCCTGGCTGGGGCGGACCATGCGCACGGCGATGTCGGCTTCCAGTTGCAGCAGGTCGCTGAGGCGGTTGGTCAGCACCAGTTCAACCCGCAGGCGTGGGTGTTGGCGGCGCAGCTGGGTGATGATCGGCGGCAGCACTTCCACGCCGACCACTTCGCTGGCGGATACGCGCACCACGCCGCGCACTTCCTCGCCGTGGGCAGACGCGGCGCGCTCCAGGGCGGCGGCGGTACGCTCCATGGTTTCGGCATGGGCGCGCAAGGTGTGGGCAACCGCCGTCGGCAGCAACCCGCCAGGCGAGCGGGTAAACAGCACCACGCCCAGCTCTGCTTCCAGCGCAGCGATATGCCGGCCCACCGTAGGCTGCGTGATACCGAGCTGCCGCGCGGCACCCGATAAAGACCCCTCCTTGAGTACGCCAAGGAATGATCGGTAAAGCTCCCATCCAATTGTCGATGCCATGCATAAATGTATAGCGGCTGGATTGTCTTCGGCAATTTATCTATAGCAAGGCTGCACACAAAATGGCCTTACCAACCGGGTAGGAGAAGGTTATGAGCAAGGTTCTGGTGCTGGGTGCAACCGGCGGGATCGGCGGTGAAGTGGCGCGGCAACTGCACGCGTCAGGCTGGGAGGTGTGTGCGCTGACGCGGGATGTGGGCAAGGCCCGCCGCGCGAATGCCGACTTTTCCTGGATCGAGGGCGATGCGCTCAATCGTGATGAGGTACGCGCTGCCGCCCGTGGTTGTGCGGTGATCGTGCATGCCGTCAACCCACCGGGTTATCGCAATTGGGCTGAGCTGGTCATGCCGATGATCGATAACAGCATTGCGGCGGCCATCGCCGAGGGCGCGACGATTGTGTTGCCGGGCACGGTCTACAACTTCGGGCCGGATGTGTTTCCGGTGCTGTATGAAGATTCGCCGCAGCACCCGCGAACGCGCAAGGGGGCTATCCGCGTCCAACTGGAGCAGCGTCTGGAACAGGCCTCCCGCCGTGGCGCCCGTGTGCTGATTCTGCGCGCCGGGGATTTTTTCGGCGCTCGGGTGGCCAACAACTGGTTTGCCCAAGGCTTGATCAAACCCGGCAAACCGGTACACGCCGTGAGCTATCCGGGCGCACCGGGTGTGGCGCATCAATGGGCTTATTTGCCGGACGTGGCGCGCACCATGGTCGAACTGCTTGAACGCCGGTCAACCCTGGAAGCTTTTGCGCGCTTTCACATGGCCGGGCATATGGACACGGACGGCACTCAGATGACCCAGGCGATCCAGCAGGTGGTGCTGCGCAGTACAGGCCAGCAACCACGCGTAGGTCGTTTCCCATGGTGGTTGCTGAAAATGGCTGCGCCCTTTGTCGTCACTCTTCGCGAGATGCAGGAGATGCGTTACCTGTGGCAAACCCCGTTGCGTCTGGACAACACGCGCTTGGTCGCGACTTTGGGGCACGAGCCGCATACCCCGCTGGAACAGGCGGTGGAAGCTACATTGCTCGGTCTGGGTTGTTTGCCTGACGCCGTCTGATCAAACGCACATACACCGCGATATTGACCAGCAGCACCATGGCACCCAGCCCTAATTGAATCTCTGGGGTCAGCCCGGCCGGGTAGATCAGCGTAAGAATGTAATGCTCGATAAAACCGCCGCCATAACCGTCCTGCCCGGCGAGGTGACGCAGCAGGTTTTCCCAGCGTGTCAGCGGGCAGGGCAGGTGGAACACTTCCACCGCCACGCCCCAGGCTGCGGCGGGCAGATGCAGCCACATCACTGGCCGCCACTTGAGCGCCAGCAACCCGCCGAACAGCACGAACAGGATAAAACACAGGTGGAACAGCACCAGGCTGTCGGCAGCAATGCGATAGAGCATGAAGAAGTTCGCTTTTATCAGGGCTGGAGTTGAGCTTGCAGGTAGTCGATAAACACCCGCAGTTTTTTTGGCGTGTTACTGCGGTTGAAGTAATACAGATACAACGCGCTGTGTGTAATCCAGTCGCCCAATACTTCTACCAATTCGCCAGTGTGCAAGTAGGGCTCGACACTGGAGCGCGCCACGTAGGCAAAGCCGAAGCCGTCGAGCGCGCCGCGAATCATCAATTCGATGTCATTGGTGGCCAGCCGGCCCTTCACAGTGACCCGCATCGGTTTGCCGTCTTTTTCAAAGTCCCAGCGGTGCATCAGGCCGGTCTGTGCGCTGCGGTAGTTGACGCACTCATGCTCAAGCAAGTCATGAGGGTGAGTGGGCAGTGTGCGCCCGTGTAAATAACCTGGCGTTGCGACGATCACGAAGCGCAGTTGCCGGGCCACCGGGATCACCACCATGTCTTCGGCCAGCACGTGGTCGTAGCGGATGCCTGCGTCAAAGCCCTGGGCGACGATGTCCACCAAGGCGTTATCCACGGCCACTTCCAGGTTGATCCCCGGATGCTGGCGCAGAAACCCTTGAAGCAGCGGCTGCAGCACCATCCGGCTGGCAGTAGAAGGCACGTTCAGGCGCAAGGTGCCGCTGGCCTCGACCGTGGCGGCGGCGACACTGTGCAAGCTGGTTTCCAGTTCTTCGAGCAGTGGCGTGATTTTTTCCAGCAATTGCGTACCGGCTTCGGTCAGGCTGACGCTACGGGTGGTGCGATTGAGCAGGCGCACGCCGAGCTGTTTTTCCAGTGCGCCAACGCGCTGGCTCACGGTGGAGACCGACAGGCTCACCGCATCGGCCGCCTGGGTAAAGCTCTTGGTGCGGGCGACCTGCAGGAACAGGCGCAATTGTTGAAAATCAGGCGTGTCCATTGTGTGGTTTTTCCGGAAGGGGCATGTGGATTATGCATCTTTTTCACAGGAACGCCCGCGCGCATACTTTTTTCACACCCACGAGGAAGGCCATTTCATGACCGATTCAACTGCAAAACCTGTTTGGTTTATCACCGGTTGCTCCACCGGTTTTGGTCGCCAATTGGCGGTGCACACCTTGAGTCTCGGCTACCCGACGGTGGTCACTGCGCGCAACCCGCAGCAGGTGGAAGATATTGTTGCGGGCCATGAAGACATCGCCCTGGTGCTGGCGCTGGACGTGACCGATCAGGCCCAGGTCAATGCAGCGGTGCAGGCCGCGCAAGCCCGTTTCGGGCATATCGATGTGCTGGTCAACAACGCCGGTATCGGCTACTTCGGCGCGTTTGAAGAAAGCGACCTGAACGAAGTGCGCCGCATGTTCGAGATCAATGTGTGGGGCCTCAGCGCCATGACCCGCGCCGTGCTGCCGGGCATGCGCGCACGTCGCTCGGGCAGTGTGGTGAACATTTCGTCGGTGGGCGGGATTGCCGCGTTCCCGTCCTTGAGTTTCTACAACGCCACCAAGTTTGCGGTGGAGGGTTTGTCCGAAGCGCTGGCCCAGGAAGTCGCGCCGCTGGGCATCAAGGTGTTGCTGGTCGAGCCAGGCCCGTTCCGCACCGACTGGGCCGGGCGTTCGGCCAATGAAGCACCGCAGGCTATCGACGATTATCGCGACACAGCGGCAGCCCGTACCAGCCGAGTACGTAGCTACAGCGGCAAGCAACCGGGCGATCCGGTGCGTGCAGCGTTGGCCATCGTCAAGGCCGTGGAAGCCGAGCACCCGCCATTGCGCTTGCTATTGGGCAAGGCCGCGCTGGGCTTTGCACGTACCAAAGTCGAGGCGTTGAGTGCTGATTTTGACGCATGGGCCGAGGTGACCGAGGGGGCGGATTTCCCTGAATAGCGCCGCAGGGGAAGGGCCGCAACGGTTGCTTACACAGGCTGTAGGCCGTTATTGTGCTGAATCCTTTTAGTCCTTCCCCCAAGGTTCTGTTGCGATGAATGTACCGCGTGCTGCAGTCGGTCCGATCAAGGCCGTGATTTTCGATATGGACGGGTTGTTGCTGGACACTGAAGGCATCTACACCGAAGTCACACAGATCATCGCCGAACGCTACGGCCGCACCTACGACTGGGGCATCAAGCAGCACATCATCGGCCGAGGCGCCCAGGACCTGGCTGACTATGTGGTGAAGGCGCTGAACTTGCCGATCACGCCGGCGGAGTTTCTGTTGATTCGCGAACCGCTGATGAGCGAGCGTTTCCCCAAAGCCTTGGGCATGCCCGGTGCCGAAGCGCTGGTGCGGCACTTGAAGGCGCACAACATCCCGATTGCCGTGGGTACCAGTTCGTCGCGCAATTCGTTTGGCCACAAGACCACCTTGCACCGTGAGTGGTTTGGCTTGTTCGGCACTATCGTCACGGCCGATGACCCTGAAGTGGGGGCCGCCAAACCCGCGCCGGATATCTTCCTCACCGCCGCACGCCGCTTGGGTGTTGCGCCCGAGGATTGCCTGGTGTTCGAAGACTCGCCATTTGGCGTGACCGCCGCCAAGGCCGCCCACATGACTGCCATCGCCGTGCCTGATGAAGCCATGGCCGACAGCAAGTACCAGCATGCCGACCAGATCATCCGCAAGCTGGCGGACTTTGACCTGGCGGCCTACGGCTTGCCACCGATGTCCTGACCCAACACGCTCAAAAAAAAGTGGGAGCTGGCTTGTCGGGTCGCCGCATCGCTGCGATAGCGTCCTCAAGATCGCCATCGCAGGCAAGCCAGCTCCCACATTTGGTTTTGCGGTGCGGCAGAAGTTTTATGCGCTGAAACCACCATCGATGGTCAGGCTTGCACCCGTGATGTAGCCGGCTTCCGGCCCTGCCAGATACGCCACGAAACTGGCAATTTCCTCGACCTGCCCATACCGCCCAACCGCCATCAAGCCAATCAAACTCTCGGCAAATTCGCTATCTGCCGGGTTCATATCGGTATCAACCGGCCCTGGCTGCACATTGTTGATGGTGATGCCGCGCGGTCCCAGATCCCGTGCCAAGCCCTTGGTCAGCCCCACCAGCGCTGCCTTGCTCATCGCATACGGTCCGCCACCGCCAAACGGCATGCGCTCGGCATTGGTGCTGCCGATATTGATCACGCGGCCGCCTTCGCCCATATGTTTGGCCGCTTCCTGGGTAGCGATAAACACGCTGCGCACGTTGATTGCCAGGGTCTGGTCGAAGTCTTCCAGCTTGAAGTCTTCCAGTGGCGCGATGGCCAGCACGCCGGCGTTGTTCACCAGGATATCCAGGCGCCCAAAGGCTTCGACGGTGGCGTTGACGGCGTCGCGAATCGCCGTGGCATCTGCACTGTCGGCCTGAATGGCCAAGGCTTTGCCGCCTGCGCTGATCACGCTGTTTTGCAGTGCCTCGGCCTTGGCGGCGGAGCTGACATAGGTAAAGGCGACGGCCGCGCCTTGCGCTGCCAGGCGCTTGACGATGGCAGCGCCAATGCCGCGGGAGCCGCCCTGGATCAATGCAACTTTGCCGCTGAGGGTGTGTGTGGTCATGTCGATCTCCAAGTAGTTGATGGACCGAGTATCGGCCTCACCCACCCAAGCCGGTAGACCGTGATTGCTATAGTCTGTGTAAACCAAAAGTTTAGAGTGATCGATATGGAGAGCTTTGGCAGTATCGAATGTTTCGTGCGCAGCGCCGAAGGTGGCAGCTTTGCCGAAGCGGCCCGACACCTGAGTTTGACCCCGGCGGCAGTCGGTAAAAGCGTCGCCAAGCTGGAAGCGCGCCTCGGGGTCCGGCTGTTTCAGCGCAGCACCCGGCGGCTGACGCTGACCGAAGCCGGCAAGCTGTTCCTCGAAGAAGTCAGCGCCAGCCTCACCACCATCCAGAATGCCGTGGCCAACCTTGCCAGCGCCGAAGGGCGGCCGGTGGGAACCTTGAAAGTCAGCATGGGCACGGTGGTCGGCTGTTTATACATCGTGCCGTTGTTGGGGGAGTTTCTAAAACGCTTCCCCGATATCAGCCCCGACTGGCATTTTGACAATCGCCAGGTCGACCTGATTGGCCAGGGCTTCGACGCCGCACTGGGCGGCGGTTTTGAACTGCCTCAGGGCGTGGTCGCGCGTAAACTCGCGCCGGCGCATCGTGTGCTGGTGGCCTCACCTGATTATCTGGCGACACGTGCGAGGGTATTGCAGCCTGAAGACCTTGAGCACTGCGATGGCATCCTGATCCGCTCGCCACAAACCGGCCGAGTGCGCTCCTGGCAACTGACCGGCCGCCACGGTGCGCATGGCCCGTTGAACCTTAAGGCCCGCATGACGATGAGCGATTCCCAGGCGGCCTGCGTCGCGGCAGACCAGGCGTTGGGCATTGCACTGGTGAGCATGCCGTTTGCCGTGCCTTGGCTGGCCAGCGGCAAGTTGGTGCGCGTACTGCCCGATTGGTACGTCGACGACGGCAACATCTCCATTTACTACGCCGAACACAAACTGCTGCCCGGCAAGACCCGGGCGTTTGTGGACTTCATCATCGAGCAGTTTGCCGAGCAGAAACTGGGGCAAGCATTCAGCGCGATTTGATCACGGCGATCTACCGACCTGGCCAACCAATCACTTTCTTCGGCCGTGGCGTCGCATAAGTCCTGATCTTCGACGTCGACAACCCCAGGCGCACCAGCGATTCGGCAATGGTCACCGCCGCCGTCACGCCATCCACCACCGGCACGCCGGTGCGCTGGCGAATCTGCTCATCCAGCCCGGCCATGCCGCCGCAGCCCAGGCAGATCACTTCGGCCTTGTCGTCGCGGATGGCCAGTTCCGCCTCGCGCACAATGGCTTGCATGGCGGCCAGCGGGTCTTCTTCCAGCTCCAGTACCGCCATGCCGCTGGCGCGTACCGAGGCGCAGCGTTGATACAGACCTGCGAGTTTCAGGCGGTCTTCAATCAACGGTACGGTACGGTCCAGGGTGGTGACCACCGAGTAGGCATGGCCCAGAAACATCGCCGTACTGGCCGCCGCCTCGGTAATGTCCACCACTGGCACGTTGAGCAATTCCTGCAGACCTTCACGGCCATGTTCGCCATAGCCGGCCTGGATCACCGCATCAAACGGCTGGTCGTAGGCCATCACCCGGTCCATCACCGCGATGGCGGCCAGGTAGCTTTCAAAGTTGCCCTCCACTGATTCCGCACCGAAGAACGGGGTGAGCCCGACAATCTCGGTGCCCGGTGACGCCACGGCCCGCGCCTGCTGGGCGATGGTGTCGGTGATGGAGGCGGTGGTGTTGACGTTGACCACGAGGATGCGCATGGAATGTCCTTGATTAATGACTGACGTTATCGACTGCAATACTTTCGCCGCTGACATCGGCGTAGAACGCGTGGCGCTTGGCGATCAGCAAGTACAACAACCCTGCAATACCGGCGCCAAACAGCCAGGAAAACGGTGCGACGCTGGCAAAACCGGGCAACAGCGCCAGCAGAATCGCGATGACCGCCGCAGGAATAAACGCCGCCACCGCGCGTAAATTGACCCCACGGCTGTAGTAATAAGCGCCATTCGGGTCTTCGCTATACAGCTGCAATACATCCACCTGGCTTTTACGGATCAGCCAGTAATCAACCATGATCACGCCATACAACGGCCCCAGCAGTGCGCCCAACCCGGAAAGGAAATACACGATCACCAGCGGGCTGTTGTAGAGGTTCCACGGCAGGATCAGCACCGCCACGGTGGCGCTGATCAGCCCGGCACGCCGGAAGTTCAGGTACTTGGGCGCCAGGTTGCTCAGCACAAAGGCCGGTGCGACAAAGTTGGCCATGATGTTCACCGCCACGGTGACGATCAGGAACGCCAGGCAGCCGAGCACGAGGAAGAAGGTATTGGGGATCGCCGCGATGATTTCGGTCGGGCTTTCAATTACCCTGCCATTGAGTTGGAACTGCCCGCCGCAGAGCAATACGGTGATCGCGGCAAACACCAGGATATTCACCGGCAGCCCCCAGAAATTGCCGACCAGGATGGTCTTGCGGCACGGCGAGGAGCGTGCGAAGTCGCAGAAGTTGAGGATCAGCGTGCCGTAGATACTCAGCCACAGCGCGCCACCGGCAAAGATGTTGCGCCACATCTCGCCGCCGCTCAAAGGCTCGCGGATCGACCAGGCAATATTGCCGCCAACCTGGAAGTACATCCAGCCGGCCAGCGCAGCCACGGTCACCAGAATCACCGGCCCTGCGAAAGCTTCATAGCGGCGCACCATTTCCATGCCGTACGCCAGGATCGCCAACTGCACAAACCAGATCGTGATGAAACACGCCCAGCCCAAGGTCGACAGGCCGAGAATCGAGTTATGGTCATAGTCGGCAAACCCTGGATGAATCGCCGACAGCAACACACGGAAAACTACCGAGGCCAGGTAGGTCTGGATACCAAACCAGGCAATCGCGATCACTGCGCGGATCAACGCCGGAATCTGCGCACCGTGAATGCCGAAACTGATACGGCTGATCACCGGGAACGGCACCCCGGTCTTCTGGCCCATAAACCCCGACAGGTTCATAAAGAAGTACACCAGCGCCGCGCCAATCCCCAGGGACAGCAGAATCTGCCAGCCACCAAGGCCCAGCGCATACAGGCCGATGGCAAACGAATAGTTGGCGATGTTGTGCATGTCGTTGGTCCACAACGCGAAAATACTGTAGCGCCCCCAGCGTCGGCCTTCGGCTTTGGTGGGTGCCAGGTCCCTGTTGTGCAAGCGTGGGCTGAGCACCAATGGGCCAGGGCTTGTGGCCTCGGGGTTCAGGGCGGAGGAGGGCAGATCCAGTGCGATGTCATTCGAGAGGCTTGTACGCATTCCGGCAGGCTCCGGCGCATCTGCAGGAGCGCTGCAGATGGCAAAGTGTATGTATGTTTTGTATTTATTGTATACAAAGCGCAATTCACCTTAAGCCACATGCGTGCCAGTTTTGGATCTATGAAAATCAGGGTTAATTTCGTTTTTATAGGTCTGTTGAATAAATTACTGAATTAAAAGCAATATAAATTGACCGTTTGAACAGGTATTTATTTTTAGATGGGGAGGCGCTCTGTTAATGCGTCGAACAGCGTTCAGAAATGAGTGTTACGTTTTGGTGCGGAAGGACGCAGATTGCACACGTAAATGGCACTTATGGTTACATTTGTGTGTACATTTTTTATGGGGCGGCGCAAAACAAAATGTGGGAGCGGCGGTGCGACGGTTCGACTTGCTCGCACCGCCGCTCCCACACTTTTTACCGCGTTATATCTCAAGCCTTGCTGATGATATTCCCAGCATGCAGCCCGCATTCTTTCTGCGTGGCTTCCTCCCACCACCAGCGGCCTTCGCGCTCGTGTTGGTTGGGCAATACCGGGCGGGTGCAGGGCTCGCAGCCGATGCTGATAAAACCGCGCTCATGCAGGCTGTTGTAGGGCAGCTCCAGCATACGGATGTAACCCCAGACTTCCTCGCTGGTCATCTGCGCCAGCGGGTTGAATTTGTACAGCGTACGTTCCGGAGTCGAAAACGCCGTATCGATCTCCAGCGCCGCCACCTGGCTGCGGGTGCCGGGGCTCTGGTCGCGGCGTTGACCGGTGGCCCAGGCGTTTACACCGGACAGTTTGCGGCGCAGCGGTTCGATCTTGCGCACGCCGCAGCATTCACCATGGCCGTCTTTATAGAAGCTGAACAGGCCTTTCTCTTTGACGAAGGGTTCCAGCTTGCTCTGGTCCGGCGAGATCAGTTCGATGTCGATTTTGTAGAAGTCGCGCACCTGCTCGATAAACCGGTAGGTCTCTGGGTGCAGGCGGCCGGTGTCGAGGCTGAACACCTTGACGTTCTTGTTCAGCTTCCAAGCCATATCGACCAGCACCACATCCTCGGCACCGCTGAAGGAAATCCACAGGTCATCACCGAACTGGCTGAATGCCAGCTTGAGAATGTCCTGAGCGGATTTATTGGCATAAGTCGCGGCGAGTTCAGCGACGTCGAAGGCTTGGTTCATCAGGACGGTTCCTACAGGTCAGTGGCGCTGAGCGCTCTATAGGGGAGCGATGGTATCAAAATCCGCTCTGCGTTGCGGCGCCGCGCTTGAATCGCTAGAGTTCGGCAGTCCTTTTGCTCGCTCAACTAACAACATCCAATAGGAGTGTCTCGTGGAAATTGCCTGTCTCGACCTGGAAGGGGTGCTTGTTCCGGAAATCTGGATCGCCTTCGCCGAAAAAACCGGTATTGAATCCCTGCGGGCCACCACCCGTGACATTCCCGACTACGACGTGTTGATGAAGCAGCGCCTTCGCATTCTTGACGAGCATGGGCTCAAGCTCGCCGATATCCAGGAAGTGATCGCCACCCTCAAGCCACTGGACGGTGCCATCGAGTTCGTCAACTGGCTGCGCGAACGCTTCCAGGTGGTAATTCTGTCGGACACCTTCTATGAGTTCTCCCAGCCGTTGATGCGCCAGCTCGGTTTCCCGACCTTGTTGTGCCACCGTCTGATCACTGATGAAAATGATCGTGTGGTGAGTTACCAACTGCGTCAGAAAGACCCAAAACGCCAGTCGGTGCTGGCGTTCAAGACGCTTTACTACCGCGTGATCGCTGCTGGCGATTCCTACAACGACACCACGATGCTGGGTGAAGCTGACCGTGGGATTCTGTTCCATGCGCCGGAAAATGTGATTCGCGAGTTCCCTCAGTTCCCGGCGGTGCATACCTTTGAGGACTTGAAGAAAGAGTTTATCAAGGCGTCGAATCGGCAGTTGAGCCTGTAAGTGACTCAGCGCTGTCGATGGCCCCATCGCAGGCAAGCCAGCTCCCAGACTGAATGCGGTCAACTTGTGGGAGCGGGCTTGCCCGCGATGAGGCCCGTGCGGCCACTGCCTAAACCCCGGCCAACAACCGCTCATAAGGAATGCTCAAGCCTTCATGCAGCCGCTTGATCATCGACAGGCTCAGCTTGCGTTTGTGGTTCAGCACCTCTGACACCCGCCCACTGGTGCCGATAAAGGGCTCCAGATCACGGGCAGTCATGCCAAGCTGCTCCATGCGAAATCTGATCGCCTCCACCGGGTCCGAAGGCGGCATGGGAAAGTGTTCCGCCTCGTATTTTTCAATAAGCACGGCGAGAATTTCCAGCTCGTCACCCTCAGGCGAGCCGATGTCTGCGCCCCAGAGCTGCTCCACACGCGCAAGCGCAGCGGTCAGGTCTTCCTGGGAATGAATAGGTTTGATGTTCATCACACGGTCTCCGCGTTGATCTGGTCGTACTGCGTATGGGTTCCCACGAAACGCACGAACCCCAGTTGTCGTTGATAGTCGATCGCCATGATCACTCGATACTTGTTGCCGCCCACGTTAAACACCACCCGGCTGCCCTTGAGAATACTCGCCGTTCTGAGCTCTGCCTTGAGTGCCTGTGGCGTTGTGTAGGTGGTCCTCTCCATATGGCGATACAGCTCGACCAGCGGTGTCCTGGCATCGGTATAAGCGGGATGGCTTTCCCAGAATGTCCGTAAGGTAGAGAGGGCGATTATCCGCATCACTGTTCCCTCCCAATTTGGGAGATATTAGGTGGGGTTGGTGTGAGATGCAATCCCGGAAATAATTTCTGACGAGTAGGCATTCGCTTCATGTGATCCTTCACAGGTGGCGGGTGGACGGTCTGAACCGGACGCTATCCGCCCGCTCATACTCCGTCCACAGCCATTCTGATTCAGGTTTTTTCTGTCGCTGGGCGCCGCGAGCGAGCGCCAGGAAAGGGGGGGCTACAGGCTTTCCAAAGTGTGTAACAAGACCCGTACCTTGGTCAGCGACTCTTGATACTCCGCCTCCCATTGCGAATCCGCCACGATCCCGCCACCGCCCCAGCAGTTCACGTGCCCATCCTTGACCAGCAAACTGCGGATGGCGATGGAGCTGTCCATTTCGCCGCGTACATCCAGGTACACCAGCGAGCCGCAGTACAACCCGCGTCGAGTCGGTTCCAGCTCATCGATGATCTGCATTGCGCGGATCTTCGGCGCGCCAGTGATGGAGCCGCCAGGGAAGCTGCCGGCGATCAGGTCGAGGGCGTCTTTGTCGTCGGCCAGCACCCCCGTCACGCAGCTCACCAAATGGTGCACATTGGGGTAGCTTTCCAGGCTGAACAACTCCGGCACTTTCACCGAGCCAGTGCGGCAAGTGCGGCCGAGATCGTTGCGCAGCAGGTCGACGATCATCAGGTTTTCGGCGCGATCCTTGAGGCTGGCCAGGAGTTCGGCGGCATTGGCGGCGTCTTCTTCAGGCGTCAACCCACGCGGGCGGGTGCCTTTGATCGGGCGGGTTTCGACCTGGCGTTCGCTGATCCGCACGAATCGTTCTGGCGACAGACTGAGTATCGCACCGTCATCCGGCAGGCTCTGAAACCCGGAAAAAGGTGTAGGGCAGGCCTCACGCAGCGCGCAATACGCGACCCAGGGATCGCCGGCACAGGGCGCGCGAAAACGTTGCGCAAAGTTGACCTGGTAGCAGTCACCTGCCTGGATGTAGTCCTGAATACGCACGATGGCCTGCCGGTAGGCCTCGGATGTGAGGGCCGGTGCCATGGGACCGTTCAGCTTGAACGTGTCAGGCGATATAGCCGCAGGTTGCCCAAACAGGTCGATCAACCGTAGCCGTTCGCTGTCGGGCAACGCGGGGTGAAACACCAACTGACTGGTCTGCGCCTGGTGATCGCTGATCAGCGCCCAGGCATACAGCCCGAAACGCGCATCCGGCAGGTGCAGGTCATCTACGGCCCAATCAGGCAGTTGCTCCAGGTGCCGGCCAAAATCGTAACTCAAGTAGCCAATCAAGCCGCCAGCAAAGGGTAGTGCATAACCTGCAGGCAGATCCGCTTCGCCTAACTGCGTCAGGTTTGTCCGCAAGCGTTGCAGGAAATCACCACCACTTTCGTCAGGCGCTACCGTCAATGTCGCTTGTGGCCAGGCGCTGAGCAGGTCATAACGCCCGCGTTCGGCAGCCGGGCGACCACTGTCGAGCAGCACTGCGCCAGTGGCATGACGAATTGCCGCAAAGTAGTCGGCGGGGTTGGCCCGGTAGGGCAGCGGGTGTACGGAGCAGGTCGACATTGCGGGGTGGATCAGCCGGTGGCGTGGGGGAGGCGATTGTAGTCCCCTGAAGGGTTTGGTCCTAGAGGGGATGTCGGTGATAGCTAGATAGAGGTGTTGCTTGTCAGAAAGCTATCGCAGGCAGGCCATCAGCCTTCCACGGGAGGAATATGCCCAAACATTTCCTGCACAAACTTCACCCGTTCTTCCGGAGTTTCCGTCACGCCAGCCGCTTTCAGTTCGTCCAGTCGTGCTTCCACCGCATGGGTACGCAATGTCAAACCGCAGTCGTTGGCGATCTGGATATTCAGCCCAGGCCGCGCATTCAGCTCCAGGATCAACGGGCCTTTTTCCTGGTCCAGCACCATGTCCACGCCGATATAGCCTAGCCCGCACAGCTCATAGCAGCCGGCCGCGAGCGTCATGAACCCGTCCCAGTTGGGCAGTTGCACGCCATCCACCGCGTTGGTGGTGTCGGGGTGTTTGGTAATGATGTTGTTCAGCCAGGTGCCGCGCAGGGTCAGGCCGGTGGCGAGGTCCACGCCCACGCCAATCGCGCCCTGATGCAGGTTGGCCTTGCCGCCGGACTGGCGGGTCGGCAGGCGCAGCATCGCCATTACCGGGTAGCCCATCAGCACGATAATGCGGATATCCGGCACGCCTTCGTAGCTGATGCTCTTGAAGATCTGGTCGGGCACCACGCGGTATTCGATCAGTGCGCGGTCGCGGTGGCCGCCCAGGGAATACAGGCCGGTGAGGATGCTGGAGATCTGATGCTCGATTTCTTCATGGCTGATGATTTTGCCGGACACTGTGCGGTAGCGCCCTTCAAAACGGTCGGCCACCACCAGGATGCCATCACCGCCGGCACCCTGGGCCGGTTTGATCACGAAGTCGCTGCGCCCGCCGATGATCTCGTCGAGCTTGTCGATTTCTTTTTCGGTGGAAATGATCCCGTACATTTCCGGCACGTGCAGGCCGGCAGCCAGGGCGCGTTCCTTGGTGATGATCTTGTCATCCACAAGCGGGTACAGGCTGCGCTTGTTGTACTTGAGCACGTAATCGGCGTTTCGCCGGTTGATGCCCATGATCCCCCGCGCTTCCAGGGCCTTCCAGGTTTTCCAGAAGCCAAACATTACGAGTCAGCCTTGAGGAAGGCCTTGAAACGTACCAGTTCGGTGAGGCGATAGCCGCGATAGCGACCCATGGCCAACATGAAACCCACCAGGATCAACAGGATCGCCGGGAAGGTGAACACAAAGTAAACCAGCTCCGGCACGCTCATGATGATGTGCGCCAGGGCGGCGGCGAACAGTGTGCCTACGGCCACTTTCAGCGCATGGTTGGCACCGCGTTCTTCCCAGGTGATCGACAGACGCTCGATGGTCATGGTCAGAATCACCATCGGAAACAGCGCCACCGACAGCCCGCGTTCCAGGCCCAGCTTGTGGCTGAACAGGCTGATGGCCGCAATCAGCACCACCACGAATGTCAGCACCACCGAGAGCCTCGGCAGCATCTGTAATTTCAGGTGTTCCAGGTACGAGCGCAGGGACAGGCCCAGCGCCGTGATGATGGTAAACAGCGCAATACCGAAGCCCAATTGCGTCTCGCGAAACGCCAGGGCGATCAGCACCGGAGTGAAGGTGCCCAGGGTTTGCAGGCCGATCAGGTTACGCAGGATCAGAATTACCAGCACGCCGATGGGGATCATCACCATGATCATGAAGGTTTGCTGGGTTTGCAGCGGCAGGCCGTACAGCGAGTATTCGAGGAAGTTGGCGTCGGTGTTTTCGTCGGTCAGCTTGGCCAGGCGAATCGCGTTCATCTCACTGTTGTTGAGGCTGAAGGTCACCATGGCTTTCTTGCCGCCCTCCACCGAAATCAGGTTTTCATCACCGGTCCACCACAGCAGGCGGTCGGACGGCAGGCCTTGCTCGCCGGTTTCCGGGTTGAAGTACAGCCAGTCATTGCCGTTGAAGCTGCGCAGCCACAGTTCCGGGGTTTGCGGCTGGTCGGCGACGAGCCGGATGGTGTGGACTTTTTCCACCGGTACATGGGCGATGGACAGCAACAGTTCGACGATCTTGGCTTTGTGTGGCGTGGACGGGTCGCCCGCCAGCAGCAGCTTTACATTGTCGTCGTTGAGGTTGTTGGTGCGCTTGATCGCCTCGGTAATAAAGGTTTCGACGTCGGCCGAATGCTGGCGGATCGGCGCCAGCAGGGCTTCGGCGGCGATTTTTTCCGGGCCTTCGACGGCGATGCTGTCGCGGAAGGTCGGGCCTTTGACCTTGACCTTTTCGCCGCTGTAACGCTTGGTCAGCACCAGGCGGTAATACAGCGTCTGGTTGCCCTTGGCGCGGCGCGCCGACCAGGTGACCTTGCGGTTGCCGTCGGTGCGGTTGACGCTCACGCCGTAGTTATTGGAAATAAAACTCTCGTTGAGGCTGACGAAGTCGCGGCTCAGGGGCGGCACGAACATCGAGATTTTTACCGGGTCCTTGGGGTTTGCGACGAACTCGACCTTGGCGTCGATGTTCCACAAGTCGTCGGTGGCGTCTTCGGTGACGGGGATTCCCAGCACGAAAATCTGATAGGCGGTGACCGAAATACCCAACACCACCAGGATGGTGATCAGGATTCTCAGGTGCAGGGTCAGAGAGCGCATTCGGTTTACTCGGCGGTATGAGCGTCGGCGGCGCAGGCGGGTTTGCCCGCTGCGTATTTAAGACTGGGGTCGACCAGCGCATCAAAGCGTTTCAACGCTTCGGAGCCGATCAGCAGCGGGTATTGGAAGGCGCTGCGGTCAGTCAAGTTCACTTCGATGCTGCGTAAAGCAGTGCCCATGCAGATATCCAGGGCAATCACTGGGCGGGCGGTGTAGTTCTTGTCCTCATCGGGGTCGTAGTCACCGGCGCGGCGCTTGATCTTGCTGACGCGGGCCAGGGGGCGTTCGATGGGGTGGGAATGGGCGGTGTCGATGGCGAGGTAAAAGCGTACCCAGGATTCGCCGTCGCGCTTGAAACGCTTGATATCGCGGGCGCTCAACGAGGCGGTCTTGGCGCCGGTGTCGAGTTTGGCGGCGACTTCCAGGTCGATGCCGGCCAATTTGGCGTATTCATTCAGGCCATACACGGTCTTCTCGGCGGCAACGCCAAGGCCAGGTAAGCACAGTAGGCAAATAAGAAGGAAGGGCTTGAGTCTCATAGATCCTGACGCGGTGCAGTGCGATGTTTAATTCAAGGCGACTGGCATTGCTGCGCAAACTCCCTCGTGCGCCGTTTCATCAAGTGATGTCAGGCAAAAGCGGCGGGCATTCTAACATGATGCTTTTCTGGCGCCAGCGCTGGCAGGCGGCCATGCTCCGCGAAGGTGCAGAAGGGGTTATTAGACGATTGTCGACAATGTGGATTTATTCTTTGACTATTAAGGCTTGATTGGCTAGTTTTTGCGGCATTGCTTTTAAAGGTGTCGACAATATGCTGGGTCAGCTGGAAACGCCGCTGGTGTCGCAAGACGATTCCCAGACGATGTCAGAGAACGTCTTTCGGCGTATCCAGGCCGCCATCGTCAAGGGTGAAATCGCTCCCGGCAGCAAGATCTCCGAACCGGAGCTGGCGCGCACCTACGGCATCAGCCGTGGCCCGTTGCGTGAGGCTATCCACCGTCTCGAGGGCCAGCGCCTGCTGGTGCGCGTGCCGCATGTCGGCGCAAGAGTGGTGTCCTTGAGCCACGCCGAGCTGATAGAGCTGTATGAAATCCGCGAATCCCTGGAAGGCATGGCCTGCCGCCTGGCCGCCGAGCGCATGACCGACGCCGAAATCGAAGAGCTGCGCCAGGTGTTGCACACCCATGAGCGCGACGAAGCGTTTCAGGCGGGCCTGGGCTACTACCAGCAGGAGGGCGACTTCGATTTTCATTACCGGATAATTCAAGGCGCCGGTAACCGCACCCTTACCCAAATGCTCTGCGGCGAGCTGTACCAATTGGTGCGCATGTACCGCATCCAGTTCTCCGCCACCCCGAATCGTCCACGCCAGGCTTTTGCCGAGCATCACCGCATTCTTGACGCGATTGCCGATCGCGACGGTGAACTGGCCGAGTTGTTGATGCGCCGGCATATCGGCGCTTCCAAACGTAATATTGCCCGTCACTTCCCGGACGGCGCTCCTTCATCACGAGGTGAGTCATGAGTTCCAACAATAAAACCACTCCAGGCCAGCGTTTTCGTGACGCCGTGGCCAGCGAACAGCCCTTGCAGGTGGTCGGCGCCATCAACGCCAACCACGCGCTGCTGGCCAAGCGCGCCGGTTTCAAGGCGATTTATCTGTCAGGCGGCGGCGTAGCAGCCGGTTCTCTGGGCGTGCCGGACCTGGGCATCACCGGCCTGGACGACGTACTCACCGACGTACGCCGCATCACCGACGTGTGCGACCTGCCGCTGCTGGTAGACGTCGACACCGGTTTCGGCTCCTCGGCGTTCAACGTGGCGCGCACCGTCAAGTCGATGATCAAGTTCGGCGCCGCTGCCATCCACATCGAAGACCAGGTCGGCGCCAAGCGTTGCGGGCATCGCCCGAACAAAGAAATCGTGTCCCAGCAGGAAATGGTCGACCGCATCAAGGCCGCCGTAGACGCGCGCACCGACGACAGCTTCGTGATCATGGCCCGCACCGACGCGCTGGCGGTTGAAGGCTTGGAGTCGGCCCTGGACCGTGCCGCCGCCTGCATCGAAGCCGGCGCCGACATGGTGTTCCCGGAAGCCATCACTGAGCTGGAGATGTACAAGCTCTTCGCCTCAAAGGTAAAGGCCCCGATCCTGGCCAACATTACCGAGTTCGGTGCAACCCCTCTCTACACCGTCGATCAACTGAAATCTGCCGATGTTTCCATCGTGCTGTACCCGCTCTCGGCTTTCCGTGCCATGAACAAGGCTGCCGAGAACGTCTACACCGCGATCCGTCGCGACGGTACGCAACAGAACGTGATCGACACCATGCAAACCCGCATGGAGCTTTACGATCGCATCGACTACCACACCTTCGAGCAGAAGCTCGACGCGCTGTTCGCCGCGAAAAAGTAACGAACGCGCCTCCCTGAATAACTACAAAATTGGAGAAGAACCATGGCTGAAGCAAAAGTACTGAGTGGCGCCGGCCTGCGTGGCCAGGTAGCCGGGCAGACCGCACTGTCCACCGTGGGCCAGGCCGGTGCCGGCTTGACCTATCGCGGCTATGACGTGCGCGAACTGGCCGCCGATGCGCAATTTGAAGAAGTCGCCTACCTGCTGCTGTACGGCGAATTGCCGAGCAAAACCGAATTGGCCGCCTACAGCGCCAAACTCAGCAAGCTGCGCGACTTGCCCCAGGCGCTTAAAGAAGTGCTGGAACGCATCCCCGCCGACGCCCACCCGATGGACGTGATGCGCACCGGTTGCTCGTTCCTGGGCAATATCGAGCCCGAGAAAGATTTCAGCGCCCAGCACGATGTCACCGACCGCCTGCTCGCCGCTTTCCCGGCGATCATGTGCTACTGGTATCGCTTCAGCCACGACGGCAAGAAGATTGACTGCGTGACCGACGAGCCCAGCATCGGCGGCCACTTCCTGCACCTGCTGCATGGCAAGAAGCCGAGCGCGCTGCATGAAAAAGTCATGAACGTGTCGCTGATCCTCTATGCCGAGCACGAATTCAACGCCTCGACCTTCACCGCCCGCGTATGTGCTTCAACCCTGTCCGATCTGTATTCCTGCGTCACCGCCGCCATCGGCTCGTTGCGCGGCCCGCTGCATGGTGGCGCCAACGAAGCCGCGATGGAGATGATCGAGCGTTTCGGCTCGGCCGAAGAAGCCGTCGAAGGCACCCTCGGCATGCTGGCGCGCAAAGACAAGATCATGGGCTTTGGCCACGCGATCTACAAAGACAGCGACCCGCGCAACGAAGTGATCAAGGGCTGGGCGAAAAAACTCGCGGATGAGGTCGGCGACAAGGTGTTGTTCCCGGTTTCGGAAGCCATCGACAAAACCATGTGGGAACAGAAGAAATTGTTCCCCAACGCCGACTTCTACCATGCCTCGGCGTACCACTTCATGGGCATCCCGACCAAGCTGTTCACACCAATCTTCGTGTGCTCACGCCTGACCGGCTGGGCCGCGCATGTGTTCGAGCAGCGCGCCAATAACCGCATCATCCGTCCAAGCGCCGAGTATATCGGCGTTGAGCAGCGCAAGTTCGTGCCAATCGAACGTCGCTGAGTGAAGAGCCTGGCGATCCTGAAGTGGTAACCGAATCAAAAATGTGGGAGCGGGCTTGCTCGCGAATACGGTGTGTCATTCAACACATCCGGCGACTGTTCCACCGCTTTCGCGAGCAAGCCCGCTCCCACATTTTGATCGCATTCCACCTCGGAGTCAGTCGGCACCTTGTGAACCTACCGTGACCGAGTCCTGACGATGAACACTGAATTTCGCAAACCGCTGCCCGGCAGCCGCCTGGATTTCTTCGACGCCCGTGCGGCTGTCGAGGCAATCACCCCCGGCGCCTATGCCACCTTGCCGTACACCTCGCGCGTGCTCGCCGAAAACCTGGTGCGCCGCTGCGACCCGGCCACTCTCAACGCGTCGCTGAGCCAACTGATTGAACGCAAGCGTGACCTCGACTTCCCGTGGTTCCCGGCGCGTGTGGTGTGCCACGACATCCTCGGCCAGACCGCGCTGGTCGACCTGGCCGGCCTGCGCGATGCCATCGCCCTGCAAGGCGGTGACCCGGCGCAGGTCAACCCGGTGGTGCCGACCCAATTGATCGTCGACCACTCGCTGGCCGTCGAAGCCGGTGGTTTTGACCCGCAGGCGTTCGAGAAAAACCGCGCCATCGAAGACCGTCGCAACGAAGACCGTTTCCACTTTATCGAGTGGACCAAAAAGGCCTTCAAGAACGTCGACGTGATCCCGCCGGGCAACGGCATCATGCACCAGATCAACCTGGAGAAAATGTCTCCGGTGATCCAGGTGCGCGATGGCGTGGCCTTCCCCGATACCTGCGTCGGCACCGACAGCCATACCCCGCACGTAGACGCCTTGGGCGTGATCGCCATCGGCGTCGGTGGCCTTGAGGCCGAGAGCGTGATGCTCGGCCGCGCTTCGTGGATGCGCCTGCCGGAAAGCGTCGGCGTGGAACTGACCGGCAAGCTGCAACCGGGCATCACCGCCACCGATATGGTGCTGGCCTTGACCGAGTTCCTGCGCAAACAGAAAGTCGTAGGTGCGTGGCTGGAGTTCTTCGGCGAAGGCGCTTCGGCGCTCACCCTGGGCGACCGCGCGACCATCTCCAACATGGCCCCGGAATACGGCGCTACCGCCGCGATGTTCTACATCGACCAGCAGACCATTGCCTACCTGAAACTCACCGGCCGTGAAGACGAACAAGTCACGTTGGTCGAGCAATACGCCCGCCACACTGGCCTGTGGGCCGATGACCTCAAGGGCGCGCAATACGAGCGTGGCCTGACCTTCGACCTGTCCAGCGTCGTGCGCAACATGGCCGGCCCGAGCAACCCGCATGCGCGCGTGGCGACCAGTGATCTGGCGTCCAAAGGCATCTCCGGTCAGTGGGATGAAGTGCCGGGGCAAATGCCCGACGGCGCCGTGATCATCGCCGCCATTACCAGTTGCACCAACACCAGTAACCCGCGCAACGTGATTGCCGCAGGCTTGCTGGCGCGTAATGCCAACCAGCTTGGGCTCACGCGCAAACCTTGGGTCAAATCCTCGCTGGCGCCGGGCTCGAAAACCGTGGCCATGTACCTGGAAGAAGCCGGCCTTGGCCATGAGCTCGAGAAGCTCGGCTTCGGCGTGGTGGCGTTTGCCTGCACCACCTGCAACGGCATGTCCGGCGCGCTCGACCCGGTGATCCAGCAGGAAATCATCGACCGCGACTTGTACGCCACGGCCGTGTTGTCGGGTAACCGCAACTTCGACGGGCGTATTCACCCGTATGCCAAGCAAGCGTTCCTGGCGTCGCCGCCGTTGGTGGTGGCCTACGCGATTGCCGGCACCATCCGTTTTGACATCGAAAAAGACGTGCTGGGCCTGGACGCCGACGGCAAGGAAATCCGCCTGAAAGACATCTGGCCGAGTGACGAAGAAATCGACGCCGTGGTCAAGGCGTCGGTCAAGCCGGAGCAGTTCCGCGCCGTCTATATCCCGATGTTCGCGATCCATGAAGACACCGGCCCCAAAGTCACGCCGCTGTACGACTGGCGTCCACAAAGTACCTATATCCGTCGCCCGCCATACTGGGAAGGCGCACTGGCCGGCGCGCGCCCGCTCAAGGGCATGCGCCCGCTGGCAGTGCTGCCGGACAACATCACCACCGACCATCTGTCGCCGTCCAACGCGATCATGCTCGACAGTGCCGCCGGCGAATACCTGGCGAAAATGGGCCTGCCGGAAGTCGACTTCAACTCCTATGCGACGCACCGTGGCGACCACTTGACTGCGCAGCGCGCGACCTTTGCCAACCCGAAACTGTTCAACGAAATGGTGGTGGAAAACGGCAAGGTCAAGCAGGGTTCCCTGGCGCGTATCGAGCCGGAAGGCCAGGTCACGCGGATGTGGGAAGCCATCGAAACCTACATGGAGCGCAAGCAGCCGCTGATCATCATCGCCGGCGCCGACTACGGCCAGGGCTCGTCCCGCGACTGGGCGGCCAAGGGCGTGCGCCTGGCCGGTGTGGAGGCGATTGCCGCCGAAGGGTTCGAGCGCATCCACCGCACCAACCTGGTGGGCATGGGCGTGTTGCCACTGGAATTTTTGCCGGGCACCGACCGCCACACACTGAAGATCGACGGCAGTGAAACCTATGACGTGGTCGGCCAGCGTACGCCGCGTGCGCAGCTGACGTTGGTGATCAACCGCAAAAATGGCGAACGTGTCGAAGTGCCGGTGACGTGCCGCCTGGACACCGCCGAAGAAGTGTCGATCTACGAGGCGGGCGGCGTGTTGCAACGTTTTGCCCAGGACTTCCTGGAATCGGCGGCGACGGCTTAAGGGGATAACCATGGCACACGCAGCGCAAATCAAGATCCCCGCCACCTATATGCGTGGCGGCACCAGCAAGGGCGTGTTTTTCAGCCTCAAGGACCTCCCCGAGTCGGCGCAGGTGCCGGGTGCCGCACGTGATGCCTTGCTGTTACGGGTTATCGGCAGCCCCGATCCCTACGACAAGCAGATCGACGGCATGGGCGGTGCAACCTCCAGCACCAGCAAAACCGTGATCCTGGCCAAAAGCACCCGCGCTGACCATGACGTGGACTACCTGTTTGGCCAGGTCTCGATCGACAAGCCGTTTGTCGACTGGAGCGGCAACTGCGGCAACCTGTCGGCGGCGGTGGGCTCGTTCGCCATCAGCGCCGGGCTGGTTGACCCTGCCCGTGTGCCGCATAACGGTGTGGCGGTGGTGCGGGTGTGGCAGGCCAATATCGGCAAGACCATCATCGCTCATGTGCCGATCACCGACGGCGCGGTGCAGGAAACCGGCGACTTTGAGCTCGACGGCGTGACCTTCCCGGCCGCCGAAGTGCAGCTTGAATTCATGGACCCGGCAGCGGAAGAAGAGGGCGGCGGTGGCTCGATGTTTCCCACCGGCAACCTGATCGATGATCTGGAAGTGCCGGGAGTCGGTACCTTCAAGGCGACGCTGATCAACGCGGGCATCCCGACGATCTTCATCAACGCCGAAGACCTCGGCTACACCGGCACCGAGCTGCAAGGCGCAATCAACAGCGACCCTAAAGCGCTGGCGATGTTCGAGACCGTGCGGGCCTATGGCGCGTTGCGCATGGGCCTGATCAAACACCTGGACGAAGCCGCCCAGCGCCAGCACACGCCCAAGGTCGCGTTTGTGGCCAAACCCTTGGATTACGTGGCCTCCAGTGGCAAGGCAATCAAGGCCGGTGAAGTGGATTTGCTGGTGCGCGCACTGTCCATGGGCAAGCTGCACCACGCGATGATGGGCACGGCGGCGGTGGCGATTGGCACGGCGGCGGCGATTTCCGGCACCTTGGTCAACCTCGCAGCCGGTGGCATCGAGCGTAACGCCGTGCGCTTCGGGCATCCGTCCGGCACCTTGCGCGTCGGCGCCGAGGCCACCCAGGTAAACGGCGAATGGGTGGTGAAAAAAGCCATCATGAGCCGCAGCGCACGGGTGCTGATGGAAGGTTTCGTGCGCGTGCCCGGCGACGCGTTCTAAAGACCAACACAATCCCTTTTGGGGAGTGGGCTTGTGTGGGAGCGGGCTTGCTCGCGAACGCGGTGTATCAGTCACCTTATGTGTAGCTGACACACCGCTTTCGCGAGCAAGCCCGCTCCCACAGGGGTTCAACACTATCCGCACTACCAAGGCAGGCAACCAGACCGGCCTTAACATGATCAACCGTGAGCCCGAGGACTAACCCCAACCCACTTTGGAGTACTGCCATGAGCGCCAACGTCGACCAGAATAACCGCCCCGACTACGACCAGGTCCTGCAGGACATTGCCGACTACGTCCTCAATTACCGCATCGATTCCCGCGACGCGTTGAACACTGCACGCAACTGCCTGATGGACACCCTCGGCTGTGGCCTTTTGGCTCTGCGCTTCCCCGAGTGCACCAAGCACCTGGGGCCGATCGTTGAGGGCACCGTCGTGCCGTTCGGTGCGCGTGTGCCGGGCACTTCATTTCGTCTGGACCCGGTCAAGGCCGCGTGGGACATTGGCTGCATCTTGCGTTGGCTCGACTACAACGACACGTGGCTCGCCGCCGAATGGGGCCACCCTTCGGATAACCTTGGCGGCATCCTCGCCGTGGCCGATCATTTGTCGCAAAAACGTGTGGCCAACGGCGACGCGCCGCTGACGGTGCGTGCAGTGCTGGAAGCGATGATCATGGCTCACGAAATCCAGGGCGTGATTGCCCTGGAAAACTCCTTTAACCGCGTCGGCCTCGACCATGTGTTGCTGGTGAAAGTCGCCTCCACGGCGGTCACCGCCAAGCTGATGGGCGCCAACCGTGAACAGCTGCTGTCGGCGCTGTCCCATGCGTTTGTCGATGGGCAGGCGCTGCGCACGTATCGCCATGCGCCAAATGCCGGCTCGCGCAAATCCTGGGCGGCCGGGGATGCGTCGAGCCGTGGCGTACGCTTGGCGGATATCGCACTGCGCGGCGAGATGGGCATCCCCGGAGTGCTGAGCGCGCCGCAATGGGGTTTTTATGACGTGCTGTTCAGCCACACCAACAAAGACCTGGCGCTTAAGCCTGAGGACAAGCGCGCGTTCAGCCTGTCCCAGCCTTATGGCACCTATGTGATGGAAAACGTGCTGTTCAAGATCAGCTTCCCGGCCGAGTTCCACGCGCAAACAGCCTGTGAAGCGGCGGTGACCTTGCACCCGTTGGTCAAGGATCGTCTGCATGAAATCGACCGCATCGTGATCACCACCCACGAGTCGGCGATTCGCATCATTTCCAAAGTCGGGAAGCTTGCCAACGCCGCCGACCGCGACCACTGCCTGCAATACATGACCGCCGTGCCGTTGGCGTTCGGCAATCTGGTGGCCGAGCAGTACGAAGATGAGTTCCACGCGGCGCACCCGATCATCGATGAGCTGCGCGACAAGATGGAGATCGTTGAAGACCAGCGCTACAGCCGCGAATACCTGGAGGCCGACAAGCGCTCTATCGCCAATGCCGTGCAGGTGTTTTTCAAGGACGGCACCCACACCGAGCAGGTCGCGGTGGAATACCCGATTGGCCATCGCCGGCGTCGGGCAGACGGTATTCCGTTGCTGGAGGACAAGTTCAAGGCCAACCTGGCCACGCGGTTTACCGCGCAGCGCAGTGGCGAGATTTTTGCGTTGTGCAAGGATCAGGCGCAGCTTGAGGCCACGCCGGTGAATCGGTTTGTGGACCTGTTTGTGATCTGAAAAACACCAAAAAACTAACTGGGGGCTAGCTTGTGTGGGAGCTGGCTCCCACACTTGGTCCATTACATACTGCCTTCCACATCATCCAGGCTAAACGTCTCGGTATGGTCGTCATACGAAAAAATCTCCGCATACCGCCCCCACGCCACCACGCTTTCGAGGGTTTTTTCTACGAACGCTTCGGTCATCGAGTCTTCCAGTTCCTGCTCAAAACGCACCCGTGGCGCCCGGTGCCCGCTGCGCTCAAGCAACACCTGATGAATCCGCGCGGCCAGGGGCACGTGTTTGATCAAATGCTCGGCAAACAGGGTTTTGCGCTCCTGGGTGCCGTAGTCGGCGAACAGCTTGCCGGCGTCGGTGAGGGTGATGTCCGCACCCTTGAGCTCAGCGAAACCCAAATGCTCGAGCATCTCGGCCACCGGGAACAGGTCGTCGACTTCCAGTAAGCGCCGTTCGGCCACGGTGGGCAAACCGGCGTGGCCGTTGTAAGGCTCGGCGGCCAGTGTTTCGATCAGGCCGGCCATCAGGTTGGTGGACACCTCCGGCAGCAGGCTGCCCATTTTCAGCTCGGGTATGCCACGGCTGGCATCGGCGCTGCGTCGGTCGGTCATCAGTGCGTAGATGTCGTCGACCATTTGCCGGAACGTCGGGTCCAGGCGGTTGCGCGGGTGCGCGAACGGCACCTTTATCTCGGCGACCACACGGCCGGGGTTGGACGACAACACGAGGATGCGGTCGCACATCAGCACCGCTTCTTCGATGTTGTGGGTCACGATCAGGATCGACTTGATCGGCAGCTGCTTGCCGCTCCACAAGTCCAGCAGGTCGGTGCGCAGGGTTTCGGCGGTGAGCACGTCGAGGGCCGAGAAGGGTTCATCCATCAGCAACAGCGTCGGGTTGACCACCAGGCCACGGGCAAACCCCACGCGCTGGCGCATGCCACCAGACAGCTCGCGCGGGTAGGCGTTTTCAAAGCCGTCGAGGCCGATCAAGTCGATGGCGGCCAAGGCGCGCCGGCGGGTTTCCTTGCGCTCGACTTGCAGGGCTTGCAGGCCGGCTTCGACGTTTTCCAGCACGGTCAGCCAGGGGAACAGCGCAAAGGTCTGGAACACCATGGCCACGCCTTCGGCTGGGCCGTTGAGCGGCGCGCCGTTGTAGCGTACTTCGCCGGATGACGGCTGGATAAGCCCGGCGATGATGCGCAGCAAGGTGGACTTGCCCGAGCCGGAACGGCCAAGCATGCCGACGATCTCGCCTTCGTGCAGGCTCAGGTCGACGCCGCTGAGCACTTGCAGCTCATCTTTACCTTTGCCGAACACTCGATTGACGTTTTTCAGCGAGTAGATTTGCGGGGTATCGGCAGTGTTTTCGGTGTAGGTAGTCATCACAGCGAATCCCATCAATTCAGACGAAGTTTGTTTTCAGCGAGGGCGTACATCGGCCGCCAGACCGCGCGGTTGAACGCCACCACGAAGATCGACATCACCACCACGCCCAGGGCAATTTTCGGGAAGTCACCGGCTGCGGTGGTTTGCGCGATGTAGGCACCCAGCCCATGGGCGACCACGTTGTCCTGGCCCCACGACACGTACTCGGAGACGATACTGGCGTTCCAGGCACCGCCCGATGCGGTAATGGCACCGGTGACGTAATAGGGGAAGATCCCCGGCAGCATCACCTTGCGCCACCACAGCCAGCCGCGGATGCGGAAGTTGGCGGCGGCTTCCTTGAAGTCATTGGGGAAGGCACTGGCGCCGGCAATCACGTTGAACAGGATGTACCACTGGGTACCCAGCACGATCAGCGGGCTCAGCCAGATATCCGGATTGAGGTTGTAGTGCAGGATCACGATCACAAACACCGGGAACAACAGGTTCGCCGGGAAGGCCGCGAGAAACTGAGCCAGCGGCTGGATTTTTTCTGCCAGCGCAGGGCGCAAGCCGATCAGGACGCCTAAAGGCACCCAGATCAGCGAGGCGATCAGGATCAGCCCGGCCACGCGTAGCAAGGTGATCAGGCCCAGTACAAACACATGGCCGACTTCGGCGAAGGTCACTTCGGTGCCCACGTATTGCACGATGTGATACAGCGCATACGCGGCCAGCAGGGCAATCAGCGTGCCCCACACCCAGTCGATCACTTTCGATGCCGCCGGGGTTTCGGCCGGCAACGCCTTGAACGCACCGCCCGCCAGGCTGAAACGTTTGTTGCCGATCCGGCTGAAGGCACGGGTGATGGGGCGCAGGATGCGCTGCACAATGCGCGTGCGCTGGATCAGGTTCAGCAGCCAGGATTGTGGCGCCGCGCCCTGGGACGCAGTGGTTTCCATGCGGAACTTGTCAGCCCAGGCCACCAGCGGGCGGAACAGCAACTGGTCGTACAGCAGGATCACCACAATCATCGCCAAAATCACGTAACCCACGGCGTGCAGGTCTTTCTGGGCGATCGCCAAGGCCAGGTACGAACCCACGCCCGGCAGGGTGATGGTCTTGTCGCCGACGGTGATGGCTTCGGAAGCTACCACGAAGAACCAGCCGCCGGACATGCTCATCATCATGTTCCACACCAGCCCCGGCATGGCGAACGGCACATCGAGCTTCCAGAATTTCTGCCAGCCGGAAAGCCGCAGGTTGGTCGACACCTCCACCAAATCGTGGGGCAGCATGCGCAGCGACTGGTAGAAGCTGAACGTCATGTTCCAGGCCTGGCTGGTGAAGATCGCAAAGATCGCCGCGAGTTCGGCGCCGAGTACGCGCCCAGGGAACAGCAGCAGGAAGAACGTCACCGTGAAAGAGATGTAGCCGAGCACCGGCACCGATTGCAGGATATCGAGCACCGGTACCAGCAGCTTTTCAGCGCGCCGGCTTTTGGCCGCCAGGGTGCCGTACAGCAGGGTAAACACCAGCGCCGCGACCATGGCCGCGAGCATGCGCATCGTGGTGCGCATCGCGTATTCCGGCAGGTTGGCCGGGTCGAGGGAAATGACTTCACTCTGCAACGTGGCGATGGGCGCCCAGGTTTCCCGTGCCGTGAGGGAGAAAAACAGCAGAAAACCGATCACCAGCGGCAGCGCGACCAGGTCCCAGCGGTTGGGCAGCAAGCGCAGGGTGGATGCCGGCAGGTAATCGCGGAACACTTTGTTCATAGGCATTCAGTCCTGCAGCGTTCAGGTTCAGGGGCGTGGTGGGAGTGAGCTTAGCTGCTGCACGAATGCCCCACCGAGGAGGACGGGCGCTGTTTTCGTGAGTCAGGGGCAACGAGACGTTGCTGGCGGGATTGTACGTTTCTGAATGTTACAAGCACATAAATTTGCTGTCAGTTTCCTGTACGAACTGCGGCTTGGGCATCGGTTTTGCCTGCGTTGATCAACATTCAGGAAAAGACTGATTTTACTGTCGACATAATTAGCTACCCACACATCCTGTATCCCGGGAACCGCTTTCAGATAAATGCCAATCAATGGGTCAGATCGCTTGCCGCAGCAAGTCTCTGCCAACCCACAACTCAGCATTATCTGGATTTGAGAAAGCCCCTATGACTAGCGTAAATACTCGGCCACAAACGAACTACCCCATGGGCTATGAGGCGTCCCAGCATTCGAAGCCACCCCGTCAGGACCACAAGGCCGATACCTCAAGTGGTGTCGGCACACAGGGCGATGCTGCCGCTCCTCGGCCCCCCGTGACGCCAGAGCAGCGTGGTCAGTTTTCGAGCCACAACACCCTCGTTAACCAGTCGCAATCGCAAAAGGTCGGCCCACAGGAAGAGACCCTGGAATTGGTGGGTAAAAATAACCAGCTCCTGATCGACTTCAAGGCGTTTATCACCGAATGCCAGGAGAAAGTCGTCAATCTCAAAAACGATATTGTCGAATTGCGTGAGCAACTGAGTGCTCCACGCAAAGGCACAGACGAGGCCCCCGTCGAACTGCCTCAAACATCTCAAGAGCCGGATGAGCAGGTTGTTCAAGACACTCAGACAACTGAAGTTGCCCAGAATCAAGATCTTGAGGAGCCACTCAAGCTGAATACGCAGCTGCGCGCAGATATCACCAGGCTGATGCAGCAGATGACGGAGGCGTTTGAAACGTTGGGCAATGAGCTTAAAAGTATGACTGAGCAAGTCAAGAAGATGACTAAACCTGCAATACAGACGCCAACGGCGCCGACGGATAAGTCCACTATGACCACCCGCGATGCCCCGACAGATCCGACCAACGAGTCACCCACGCAGTCGGTGCCCACCGCTGAGCAATTCAGGGTGGACAACGCTAATATCGAAGCGGGTATTGCTGAGATGAAGTCCTACTACAGCACACAAATTTCAATGCTTGAGGAACAGGTTCAGGTGTTGAAAAAACACCTCAATGAGGCGAAGCAGTAGGGCTTAGCTTTACGTCGGCAAGCGCGGTCAACAGCGCCCACGCTTAGCCGACTCACATAATTCATCCCTCAAACCGCAGGATAACCCGGCGGTTGTGCTTGCTCTTTTTCTCGATTTTCTCGCAGTACACCCGGCCGATTTCTTCGGTGTTGATCACATGGGTGCCACCGCACGGCTGGATATCGATCCCGGCGATTTCTATTACCCTCACTGAGCCCTGGATGACCGGTGGCGCCACCGCCTGGGTGCGGGTGATCTGCAGCAGGGTCGAGTATTCCGAGGCGGGCATCGACAGTGTTTTCACCGCATGGGCTTGTTCGATCAAGGCATTGAGGTCGCGGGTGATGCTGTCCTTGTCGAGGGTCATTTCCGGTAAATCGAAGTCCAGGCGGCCTTTGTCTGCGCTGATGCTGCAGCCGGTGACGGGCGCATCAATGATCGAGCACAGCAGGTGCAGGCAGGTGTGCATCTTCATGTGCTGGTAGCGTCGTTCCCAATCCAGGCCGGCATCCACCTGTACGCCGGCCGTCAATTGCTCGGGGCAGTGCTCAACCTGGTGCCAGATGATCGAGCGCAACACCGGGTCGCGCACGGTGCCAACCACATTGACGCGCGTGCCATCGGCCAGGGTCAGGTGCCCGGTGTCGCCCGGTTGCCCGCCGCCAGTGGGGTAGAACAGCGTATGTTCCAGGGCAATGCCCTGTTCGCTGACGGCAATCACCCGGGCGCTGAAGGCGTTCTGGTAGGGCGCGCTGTCAAACAGCGCCAGGGTTTCCATGGTATGCACGGACATGTTCAACCTCCGACGATCAGTGGGCTGGCTTGCAGCAAGTGACGCACCATTGCGCTCAAGCCAGGCGGGGAGAGCAGGGTGATTTCAAATTCGGGGCCACAGACTTTCAGGTTCAGTGGCAAGCGCGGCAGATGGTCGCCGGTATCCAGGCGACGCAGGCGAAACTGCAAGTGATGGCGCTCCTTCACCGTGGGCTCCAGCAGCAGCCCGTGCAGGGGATGAAAGTCGGCATCCAGCACGGTGACCTTATGGCTGGCGCTGACTTCGCCGACCACGTGCAAACGCTCATCCAGCGCGAAAGCGCTCAAGTAGTTGCTATGGTCGGTTTCGGCGTTCTTCTGTAACTGAATCTGGTTGACCACCTTGACCTTGGTGCCCGCCGGCACATCCTGGGTGATCACACACGAAGGGCTGATAAACACGTTGTCGCCGATCAGCACATAACCCAACACACGGGCACCGGAGCCGACCTCGACATTGTTGCCCAGGCGCGGGTGGCGTTTGCCGTCCGGGTTATTGGCTATGCCTCGGGCGCCGAGGGTTACGCCGCAGAGGATGTAGCAATCGTTGCCGATCTCGCAGGTTTCACCGATCACGGTGCCGAAGCCGTGGTCCAGCACAAAGCGCCGGCCAATGCGGGCTGCGGGGTGGATTTCGGCGCCGGAGAGGATTTTGCCCTGGTTGCTGAGCTTAAGGGCCAGGCGTGAAAACACACCGTTGGCCTGGTCGGGGAAATTCCACACCAAGTGTGCCAACCGGTAGAACAACACGGCCTTGAACGACGCATAGGATTCCAGGATCAGCTCGCCACGCCCACGGGAGGCCGGGTCGCGATAGGCATAGGCAATCAAGTCCTCTGCCACAGCCTGGGCGGCATTCTGGATCAATGGCGCCAAATGCGGTTCCAACTGCTTCATCTGCGCAGGCGTCAGGGTCTGGATGAGGTGGGTCAGCAACTCATCGTGCAGCTGTTGCATGTCGATAAAGCCCCCCATGGAGGCACCCCCACAGTCTGGATGGTTGGGAAACCGGTTATTCGAAATTGGGCAGGTAGCTGTCGGCATTGTCGTAGACCATGGTCAACACCACCGTTTCGGGCGGGAGTTCGGGGGCGAGTTGGGCGATGGCCACCATGTTGGCGGCCGACGACAAACCCAGGCTGATGGCATCGGTGCGCATGATGCGTTTGATCATGTCGATGCACGCCAGGCGCGAGACCTTGAGCATGCCGTCAATTACACCCACGTTAAGAATGCTCGGGATCAAGCCGATCGACAGGCCCTGGATGTGGTGCGGCGCGTGCTGGTCCTTGAGCAGGTCGCATTCTTCCGGCTCCACGCCCATGACGCGCAGCGCCGGCCAGGCCGCCTTGAGGGTTTCGCCGATGCCGGTGATATGGCCACCGGTGCCGATGCCGCTGACGAAGTAGTCCACACGCTGCTCACCGAAGGCGCGGAGGATTTCCGGTGCAGTGGTGTCGCGGTGAGTCTGCGGGTTGGCGCCATTGCGCTGCTGGTTGAGCATCACGAAGTTGGGGTTTTCCAACTGCAGTTCCATGCACTTTTCGCCGTGGGAATTGTTGCCCAGCCGGCTGTCCGACAACACCACCTTGGCGCCGTATAAACGCAGCAGTTTCTGCTTTTCGGGGCTGTAGTTGTCGGGAATCACCAGCACCACTTTGTAGCCCAGCACATTGCCGGCCATCACCAGGCCAATGCCGGTATTGCCGCCGCTGGGCTCAATGATGGTTTGCCCGGAGTCGCGAATCAGCACGCCCCGGCGTTCTGCGTCGAGGATCATGCCCAGGGCGATGCGCGCCTTATGGCTGCCGCCAGGGTTGAGGGATTCGAGCTTGGCGTAGACCTCGATGCCGAGGTCTTCGGAAAACTGCGCCAGGCGCACAATCGGCGTATGGCCGATCACGTCGAGAATGGAGTTATGCAACATCGTTCAGCCCCCGGATCAATACAAAGGCATGTCGGGTTCGACGTCGCGAACCCAATGTTTCATGCCGCCCTGCAGGACTTTGGTATTGGCGAAGCCGGCTGCCAGCAGGGTGCTGGCCGCTTGCTCGGCGCGGGTTCCGGCGTAGCAGATCAGGTAATGGGTATTGTCGCGGCTCAGGCGGCCCAATTGCCCGTCCAGTTCGGCCAGGGGGATATGCACCACGCCCGGCAATTTGCACACTTCCAGCTCGCTGGCGTCGCGCACATCCAGCAACACGTCGGCGCTGCGTGGGTGTTCGAGCAGTTGCTTGAGCACGCGCGGTTTGATGTAGCGCTCCTCGGCCAAAGCCGGTTGGCTCGGGATGGCATCCGCGCACGCGGCTGGCGCGACGCTTTCGCTGTGGCGCAGGTCTGAGCAGCAGGGGCAGTCGGCCCGGCGTTTGAAGCGGATCTCGCTGAATTTCATGGCCAGCGCGTCGAAGCGCATCAGGCGGCCCGACAGCGGTTCGCCGATGCCGATGAGTAACTTGATCGCTTCAGTGGCCTGGATCATGCCGACCACGCCCGGCAGTACGCCGATCACACCCCCGGCGCTGCAATTGGGCGCCAACTCGGCAGGCGGTGCTGAAGGAAACAGGCAGCGATAGCACGGCCCACCCTTGTAGTTGAGCACGCT